>JAJZUI010000129.1:0-2125 GCA_021847175.1 Pseudomonadota bacterium | reverse complement strand
CGGGGAAGGCCCAGACTTCGGGGAAGCCTCACACGTCCGCGGTCAAACCGGGGTCCAAGCCGGCCGCCAGGATAGCCCCGGCGGCCAAGGCCGAGAAAGCGGCGACCATCAAAAAGCCCATGGCGTCCGGAAAGCCTGCCGCGACGCCGACACCCAAGCCCGTCGCTGCCACCCCGGCGCCGGCGCCCGCCCCCCGCAAGCAGGATAATGTGAAGACTCAAACGAACCCGACGATCGCCGCCAAAGCCGCGCACGACAAGCCAGCCGAAGCGAAACCGACCGCGAAGCCCCAGCCAGCGGCCACCGCGGCAGCCAGGCCCGCGCCGCAGCCCGCTCCCAAGACCGCTCCGGCCCCCGCGGCTGCGGCCGCGGCCGCCGCTCAGCGGGCGGTCGCCGAGGCGCGCCCGCCGCAGGCGCCGCCACGCCCGCCAATGCCGCCTGGCCGGCCGATCATCGCGCCGCGCCTGCCAGCCAAGGCCGAGGTCTTCACCGAGGGCGACTACGTCGTCTACCCGACGCATGGCGTGGGCAAGGTCGAGCGCATCGCGATCGAGGAGATCGCCGGCCACAAGCTCGAGCTGATCCACATCACCTTCGAGGAAAACCGCATGACGCTGCGCGTGCCGGTCGCCAAGGCGCGCTCGGCCGGCCTGCGAAAGCTCGCCAACCGCAAGATGTTCGACGAGGCGATGGCGGTGCTGCGCGGCAAGGCGCGCATCAAGCGCACCATGTGGTCGCGACGGGCGCAGGAATACGAGGCGAAGATCAACTCCGGCGACCCGATCGCGATCGCCGAGGTGGTGCGCGACCTGCACCGCAACGCGGGTCAGCCGGACCAGAGCTTCTCCGAGCGGCAGATCTACGAGGCGGCAATGGACCGGCTCGCCGCCGAGCTCGCGGCGCTTGACCGCACCGACAAGCCGACCGCCGCGACCAAGCTCAACGACTTCCTCAAGACGATTATCTGAGGCACCATGGCCCGACCGGTCCCGCGCCGGCGGCAAAGGAAAGGGGCGGGCCCCGGAGAGGTGCCCGCCCCTTTTTTCGACGACGCCCCGGAAGCGTCAGCGGTTGCTGCGGTTGCCGAACAACTGCAGCATCAACAGGAACAGGTTGATGAAGTTCAGCAGCAGCTGCAGGCTGTCGTAGACGCTGCGCTTCGCCGCCATCTCCGGCCCGTAGCTGTGGACCGAGTTCACGTAGTCGGACTTGATCCGCTGCGTGTCGTAGGCGGTGAGCCCCACGAACACCAGCACGCCGATCACCGAGATCGCGAACTGCAGGCCGGAACTGCCGACGAACATGTTGACCAGCGAGGCCAGGATAACGCCGATCAGCCCCATGATCAGGAAGCTGCCGAACCGCGTCAGGTCCGCCCGCGTGGTGTAGCCGTAGAGGCTCATGCCCGCGAAGGTCGCGGCGGCGATGAAGAACACGCGCACGATGCTCTCATGCGTGTAGACCATGAAGATGCTCGTGAGCGACGCGCCCATCGCCACGCAGAACGCCCAGTACAGCGCCTGCGCCGCCTGCGTGGAGAGGCGGTTGACGCCGAACGAGAGCACCATGACGAAGACCAGCGGCGAGAACATCGCCAGGTAGGCGAGACCGCCCGCCACATGCATCGGGCCCTGCGGCGTCTGCACCAGCGGGTAGAACAGGTTGAACAGCGACGTGTTGGCAATGCCGTAGGCGACGATACCCGTCAGCACCAACCCGGACGCCATCCAGTTGTAGACGCGCAGCATGTAGGCGCGCAGGCCCGCATCCAGCACCGTTGCGTCGGCCATGCCGGCGGCGGGGTAGGCGCGG
The DNA here is from genome assembly GCA_021847175.1 of Pseudomonadota bacterium. GTDB lineage: Bacteria > Pseudomonadota > Alphaproteobacteria > Acetobacterales > Acetobacteraceae > JAJXXT01. The sequence continues at coordinate 313 of JAJZUI010000129.1, read as the reverse complement.
TAGTTCGTGTTGAAGGCCATCGATGTTTCCTCTGCGGGGCACCCGGCCCCTCGCGGTGCATTTTGGCGCCCCGGGCAAGGGGATCAAGCAAAATCGCGGTAATGCGACGGTTGGGGAACGACCCCGCCGGGCGCGGGCCGGGAGGCGGGAATCCGCCGTTTTCCGCCGGCGCGGAAAGCTACTCGTTACGCAGCAGCGGGGCTGCCTTGGCCCGCAAGGCCGTTTCCGTGCCCGCGAAGCCCACCAGCAGCATCAGCGCGAGCGACAAAAGCACCACCGTGGCGAGCGTTCCCGGCAGGAACACCCAGGTCCC
>JAJZUI010000128.1 GCA_021847175.1 Pseudomonadota bacterium | reverse complement strand
GAGCCCTCCGGCTCGATGGTGGTGGATATCGGCGGCGGGACCACGGAAGTGGCGGTGATCTCGCTCGGCGGCATCGTCTATGCGCGCTCCGTGCGCGTGGGCGGCGACAAGATGGACGAGGCGATCATCTCCTATATCCGCCGCAACTATAACCTGCTCATCGGCGAGGGATCGGCGGAGCGGCTGAAGATCGAGATCGGCGCCGCGGCACCGCCCTACGAGGGCGAGGCCTCGCCGCTGCGCGAGGTGAAGGGGCGCGACCTGATGAACGGCGTGCCGCGCGAGGTGGTGGTGGACCAGAACTCGATCGCCGAGAGCCTGGCCGAGCCCGTTGGGCAGATCGTCGAGGCGGTGAAGGTTGCGCTGGAGAACACGCCGCCGGAGCTCGCGGCGGATATCGTGGACAAGGGGATCGTGCTGACCGGCGGCGGCGCGCTGCTGTTCCGGCTCGACCAGGTGCTGCGCGATGCCACCGGGCTTTCCGTCGTGGTGGCGGAGGACGCGCTGCAGTGCGTGGCGCTCGGCACCGGGCGCGCGCTCGAGGAGATGAAGCGCCTGCGGAACGTGCTGACGTCGATGTATTGACGGCCACCCGGGACGCTGCCCGGAGGGTGATCCGGGTGCGCCGGCGGTGGGATTTGCAGCAAAAACCGGGGGGCGTGGGCTGTTTCTCCGTCTCCCTCGGCGAGATTTGACTTGCCAAGAGGGCTGACAAACGGTTAACACCGTCGCGGGGTGACGCGGCGGATCCGGCTTTTGCCGGCTCGACCGCGGTTCGCAGCGATCGGCAGTCAGGTCACCCCTTCATGGTCAACTGGATCGGCGGCAACGGCACCTTGTGGTCCACCGGCGGCAATTGGGCCGGCGGGAAAGTGCCGCAAAGCTATCAGAGCGCGGACATCGCCCAGACCGGCGCGAGCCCGGTGCTGGCGGTGATCCAGTCCGGGCAGCAGGAGGCGGCGAACCCGCTCGTGCTCGGGGCGGCGGGCAGCACCGAGGCGGTGACGCTGATCAACGACGGCAGCTTCTCCAACTATGGCGGGGTGACGCTCTACGCGGGCACCACGCTCGACGATGCCGGGCAGATGACCTGGAGCACCGGCGGCTACGATGCCGGGTTCGTCGAGGTCGGCGGCAGCTTTTCGGCCACCGGCAACGTGACGATCGCCCCCGGCGGCAGCCTCGACATCGCGGCGGGCGGCGTTGCCTCGGTCGCGACCACGCTCACGGTGGACGGGACGCTCTCGGTCGAGGGGACGCTTTCGGTCTCGAGCGGGGTGGCTGGCAACGGCACGGTGGTGGTGGACGGCGGCTCGGTCAACGGCGCGAAGGCGCCGGCGCTGGCGGTGGGCGGCAGCGCCCTCTCCTTCGTCGTCAGCAACGGCGGCTCACTGCGGGTGACGGCGCCCGCCGTCGGCTCCAGCTTCACGCTCGTGGGCACGGGGAACACGCTCGACATCGCGCAGTATTCCGGCACCATCGCCGCGCCCATCGTGGGGTTGAACGTCGGCGACGCCATCACCGTCGGGCGGTCGGGCAACGGCACGCTGACCAGCAACGGCAACGGCACCTACAGCGCGGTCATCGGTGGCGTGACGCTGACGAGCGTTTCGCTGGCGCCGGGACTCGGCGGCAGCACCGTCACGCTGACGAACGGCACGCTGAGCGCGGCCTGCTATCTGCGCGGCACCAGGCTCGCGACGCTGCGCGGTGAGGTGCCGATCGAGACCCTGTCGGAGGGCGATACGCTGCTCACCGCGGACGGACGCGCGGCGGAGATCCGCTGGATCGGCTGCCGGCGCTACGACGCGGAGCAGGTCGCCGCCTCGCCGATGCTGCACCCGGTGCTGTTTCGCGCCGGCTCGCTCGGGCCTGGCGTGCCGAGGCGGGACCTGCGGGTTTCGCCGCTGCACGCGATGTATGCCGAGGGCATGCTGGTGCCGGCGATGCTGCTGGTGAACGGGGTTTCCATCGTCGAGGAAGTGCCACGGGGCGGGATCGAGTACCTGCACGTGGAACTGGGCCGACACGAGATCCTGCTGGCGGAGGGAGCGGCGGCGGAGAGTTTCCGCGACGAGGACAGCCGCGGCAGGTTCGACAACGCGGGCACCTGGCACGGACGCGGCGCCGAGGGTGGGCCGCGCGCGCCCAAGGTGGAGCACGGGTTCGCGCTGGAGGCGCTGCGCCGGCGGATCGAGGCACGCGCAGGAATCGGCGGGTTCGAGGCACCGGCGCCGGGGGTGCTCTCCGGCTCGCTCGACGCCTGCGCGTTCGAGGAGGACGTGGCGCGTATCGAGGGCTGGGCGCGCGACGAGCACCACCCCGAGGCGCCAGTCTGCCTCTCGGTGCTGGCGGGCGGGCGCAAGCTGGGGCTGGTGCTGGCCAACCGCTTCCGCCCCGACCTGGCGCGGGCCGGGTTCGGCAGCGGGCGGCACGGGTTCTCCGCACGGCTGCCGGCGCGGGTCGCGGGCGGGCTCGGGGCGCCGATCGAGGTCCGGCGGACCGCGGACGGGGCACTGCTGGCGGCCGCCCGGCTGCCGCGGGCGGCGTGAGGGCGGGCGCATGGGCATGATGACGCATCCGATCCTGACGCGGACGATCACGCCGCAGGCGGAGATGACGCGCGCGCGGGAGGTGCTGGTAGGGCATCTCGACCGGCTGGCGCCTGGCTGCGTGTGCGGCTGGGCGCGACATGACGGGCGCAACACGCGGCCGGTGACGCTGCTCGTCCTGGCCGACGGCGAACTGGTGGGGCGCGTGCTGGCCAATGCCTACCGCGCGGACCTCGCGGCCGCGGGGCACGGGTTCGGGCGGCACGGGTTCGAGCTGGAGGCGCCGGAGCTGGCGTCGGGCAGCGTGGTCGAGGTGCTGCGCGAGACCGATGGCGCGCCGTTGCCGGGCGGGCCGTTCGTGATCCCGCGGGCGGGCGACGCGGCGGACTGACCGCGCCGGCCGCATGGCGGAGTCGCCGTTGCGGGGACGGCGAGGTTCCTTGGAATCAAAGGCGGGGGGGCGTAACTAGGCGCGGTGATCCGACTCTCCATTCAGATGCGCCAGGCGCTGTCGCGGCTGACGCTGCCGGTGCTGATGGCCGTGGCTTTCGCCCTGGTGCTGGTGGGCAAGGCCGACACGCTGCTGGAGATGCGCCTTCGCGTGGCGCTGGATGACGCGCTGGCGCCGATCTACGGGGCGATGGCCAAGCCGCTGATGCGGGCACAGGACAGCATTGGCTGGGTGCGCGGGCTGCTCGACGTGCAGGCACAGAACGTGCGGCTGCGCCAGGAGAACGACCGGCTGCTGCGCTGGCAGCGCGTCGCCGAGGCACTGGCGCTGCGCAACCGCGAGCTGGAGGCGGAGCTGCACTGGATGCCGCCGCGGCCCGCGACCTTCGTCACCGCGCCGATCGTGGCCGATACCAGCGGGCTCTATGCGCACGCAGTGCTGGTGGCGCTGCGGCGCGGGCATACGGTGCACAAGGGCGACATCGCGCTCGATGGCGGCGGGCTGGTGGGGCGCGTCACCGAGGTGGGCGCGCGCAGCGCCCGCGTGCTGCTGATCACCGACCTCAACAGCCGCGTGCCGGTGATGCTGGTGGGCAGCCACGCGCCGGCGCTGATGGTGGGCACCAACGCCTCGATGCCGAAGCTGACCTTCTGGCCGCAGGGCGTGGTGCCGCGCGAGGGCGAGCGTGTGGTGACGAGCGCCGCGGGCGGCGTGTTCCCGGCCGACCTGCCGGTGGGGACGGTGCATTATTCGCGCGCGCATGTCGCCGAGGTGCTGCCGGATGCGCGGCTCGACCGGCTCGACATCATCCGGCTGTTCGATTTCGGCTCGCTGGGCACGGTGGCGCCGGAGAAGGCGGCGCGGCGGCATCGCATCGGCCCGCCATGAGCGGGCGCGCGCAGGGACGGGCTGGGCGGGGATGAGCGACCGGCTTCCCGGAATTCGTCCAGCACCGACGCTGGCGAGCCGGCTGGACGCGGCCGGGCGCGCCGCCTTCCCCGCCGCGAGCACGGCGCTGGGGCTGCTGCTGATCTCCGCCCCGGTCGGGCTGCCGGCGGCGGCGGAACTGCGGCTCGCGGTCGCGTTCACCTGCGTGTTCTTCTGGACCGTGTTCAGGCCCGCCTCGGTGCCGCCGCTGGTGGTGTTCGTGCTCGGGCTGTTGTGCGACCTGCTGGGGCAGGCACCGCTGGGGCTCGACATCCTGGTCCTGCTCGCGGTGCAGGGCGTGGCGCTGAAGCTGCGGCGGGTCTTGGAGAAGCAGGGGTTCGTGCGGGTATGGATGGCGTTCGCCTCCTGCGCCGCCGCGGCCTCGGTCGCGACCTGGCTCGGCACCATGGCGCTGACCATGCGGCTGCTGTCGGCGACGCCGGCGGTGGCGACGGCGATGATCGCGGCCGGGCTCTATCCGGTGCTCGCCTTCCCGCTCTCGCGCGCGCACCGCACGCTGGCCGAGCCGCGCCATGCCTAGGCGCGAGCAGCGGCGCTCCTCCGTCTTCGCGCGGCGGGCGCTGATCATCGGCGGCGTGCAGTTCGCGGCGTTCGGGCTCCTCGCGGAGCGGCTGTGGCAGATGCAGGTGGTGGATGCCGGGCGCTATCGCACCATGGCGAACAACAACAGCATCTCGGCCAGGCTGATTGCGCCGGTGCGTGGGCGCATCCTCGACCGTTTCGGGGCACCGGTTGCGGACAACCGGCAGGTGTGGCGCGCCTCGCTGATCGCGGGCGAGACGCGCAACGTGCGCGCGACGCTCGATGCGTTCGAGCGCATCATCGGGCTCACGCCCGCCGAGCGGAAGCGGATCATGCGCGATGTGTTCCAGCAGCGGCGCTTCGTGCCGGTGACGCTGCGCGCCTTCCTGACCTGGGAGGAGATGGCGAAGATCGAGGTGAACGCGCCGGACCTGCCGGGTGTCATCGTCGATGTCGGGCACAGCCGGGTCTATCCCTACGGGCGGCTGCTCGCGCACACGGTGGGGTACGTTGCGCGGCCGAACCAGCAGGACGTGAAGCGCGACCCGCAGCTGGCGCTGCCGGGGATGCGCATCGGGCGCACCGGGCTCGAGGCCTATGGCGAGGCGAGGCTGCGGGGCACCGCGGGGGTGGAGCAGCTCGAGGTGGATTCGCTCGGGCGCGTGGTGCGCAAGCTGAGCCGCCAGCCGGGCGTGCCCGGGGCGGACATGCACCTCACCATCGATGCGGCGCTGCACGCGGATGTGCGCGCGGCGATGGGCACGCAGACGGGCAGCGCGGTGGTGATGGACGTGACCAACGGCGAGGTGCTCGCCATGGTCTCGACGCCCTCCTTCGACCCCTCCCTGTTCAACACTGGGGTGAGCAACGCGCGCTGGCACGACTGGGTGACGAACGTGCGCGCGCCGCTCGAGGACCGCTCGACGCAGGGGATGTACCCGCCGGGCTCGACGTTCAAGCCCGCGGTGGCGCTGGCGGCGCTGAAGGCGGGGACGGTGACGCCGAAGACGATCATCTTCTGCCCGGGCTATATCCAGGTGGGCAACCGGCGCTTCCATTGCTGGCTGCGCGGCGGGCACGGGGCGCAGGACCTGCACCTCGCGATCCAGAATTCCTGCGACGTGTTCTTCTACACCATCGCGATGCACACCGGCATGGATAAGATGGCGGCGATGGCGCACGAGATGGGTCTCGCGGTGCCGCTCGGGCTCGAGGTGCCGGGGACGCAGAGCGGTTTCGTTCCGACATTGGAATGGGCGCGGGCGCGCCACCAGCTGTGGACCATGGGCGACACGGTGATCCAGGGGATCGGCCAGGGGTTCACGGCGCTGACGCCGCTTTCGCTCGCGACGATGGCGGCGCGCATCGCGAGCGGACGGGCGGTGGTGCCGCGGGTGGTGCGGACCAACGTGCGCAAGGACGCGCCGATGCTCAACCTCGACCCGGCATGGCTGCAGGAGGTGCGCGGCGGCATGTGGGCGGTGGTGAACGACCCGCACGGCACCGCGGCCAACGTGAAACTCGACATCCCGGGGGTCGCGATGGCGGGCAAGACCGGCACGGCGCAGGTGGTAAACGTTTCGAACGCACAATGGAATGCCGGCTATCACACCTCGAAATGGCCGTGGAAGCTGCGCCCGCACGGGCTGTTCATCGCCTACGCGCCCTATGACGCGCCGCTCTATGCGACGGCGGTGGTGATCGAGCACGGCAACGAGGGCGCGACCTCGGCCGCACCGGTCGCGAAGGCGGTCATCGAGCATGTGCTGCGGCGCGACCCGGCGCGGCGCAACACGCCGCTCAACACGGCGATGGCGGGCGGCGCGATGACGGCGGACGCGGCGCCGACGGGGACGGGCGCGCGCGGCGCCGTGCTGGGTGGAGCGGGCATGGCGCGGAACGGCAAGCCATGAGCCTGTTCGAGAAGCGGCTGCTGCGGCCGGAGGCGGCGGGACTCGGGGCGAAGCTGTGGCGGGTGAGCTGGCTCTATGTGCTGCTGCTGTGCCTGCTCGCGGGCGTGGGCTATCTCGCGCAGTATTCCGCGTCCGGCGGCTCGATCTCGCCTTATGCCGGGCCGCACGTGCTGCGCTTCGGCTTCGCGCTGCTGCTGATGCTGGGTGTGGCGATGATCGATATCCGCTTCATCGCGCGGATGGCGTGGCTCGGCTACGCGATGGGGCTGGTGCTGCTGGCGGCGGTGCTGAAGTTCGGCAATGTCGGGAACGGTGCGCGGCGGTGGCTGGCACTCGGATCGTTCCAGTGGCAGCCATCGGAGATGATGAAGATCGTGCTGGTGCTGGCGCTGGCCGCCTGGTTCCGGCGCGCGTCGTGGGAGCGGATGGGAAACCCGGCATTCCTGGTCCCGCCGCTGCTGGCGGTGCTGCTGCCGGTGGGGCTGATCCTCAAGGAGCCCAACCTCGGCACCGCGGTGATCGTGGCGGCGATCGGGGGCGTGGTGTTTCTCGGCGCCGGGCTCAGGTGGTGGAAGGTGGCGCTGCTGGCGGGGACGCTCGCGGTGGCGGCGCCGATCGTCTACCAGCACCTGCACGCCTACCAGAAGTCGCGGATCATGATCTTCCTGCATCCGTCGCGCGACCCGCTGGGCGCCGGGTACAACATCATACAGTCGAAGATCGCGCTTGGTTCCGGCGGCGTGTGGGGCAAGGGGTTCCTGCAGGGGACGCAGGGGCAGCTCAACTTCCTGCCGGAAAAGCAGACCGACTTCATCTTCACCATCCTCGCCGAGCAGTTCGGGCTGGCGGGCAGCTATGCGGTGCTGGGGCTGCTGATGCTGATAACCTTCGCGGGGCTGGTGGTGGCGCTGCGATGTCGGCACCAGTTCGGGCGGCTGGTGGCGCTGGGGCTCACGATGAATTTCTTCTGCTACGTGTTCGTGAACCTGGCGATGGTGATGGGGCTGATCCCGGTGGGCGGGGTGCCGTTGCCGCTCGTTTCGCACGGCGGCTCGGCGATGCTGATGGTGATGATCGGCTGCGGCATCCTGATGTCGGTGCACGTGCACCGCGACGTGGAGTTCGATGACGCGGCCGAGGCCGCGTGACCCCGCTCGAGTGGGTTGGCATCGCGGCCGGGGCGCTGGCGGGCGGGTTCGTTTCCGGCTTCACCGGGTTCGGCATGGTGCTGACGGCGATCGGCGTATGGCTGCAGATGCTGCCGCCGGGGGTGGTCGCGATGCTGGTGCTGATGTGCTCGGTCGCCTCGCAGGCAGCATCGATGCCCGCCGTGTTCCATGCGATCGAGCCGCGGCGGGTGCTGCCGTTCGTGCTGCCGGGGGTGCTGGGCGTGCCGCTGGGGGCGTGGCTGCTGCGCCACCTCGACCCTGTGGGGGTGCGCGTGGGCGTGGGGCTGCTGCTGGTGTTCTACTCTTCGTTCCTGCTGCTGATGCGCCCGCGGGGGAACCTGGAGTGGGGCGGGCGCGGAGCGGATGGCGCCGTGGGGTTCGCGGGGGGCGTGCTGGGCGGGCTGATCGGGCTCTCGGGCGCCCTGCCGACGCTGTGGGCGACGTTGCGTGGGTGGAACAAGCTGGAGAGCCGCACCGTGTTCCAGAGCTTCAACCTCACCATCGGCGCGCTGGCGCTGGCCACGCATATGTGGACCGGGATGCTGACTGGCGCGGTGCTGCGCGCGGCCGTGGTGGCGCTGCCGGCGACGTTCCTGGGCACGTGGCTCGGGGTGCGCGCATGGTACCGGGTGGGCGAGCGCGGGTTCCGCACGGCGATCCTGCTGCTGCTGGGCACGTCCGGGGTGCTGCTGCTGCGGGCGGCGATCTAGGAGCGGCCCGCTTCCACGGGCGCCCTCGTTGCGCTTTCATCGGCAGAGGTCCCGCGCGGTGCGGGCGTGGCGGAGGGGGCGTCGATGGCAGGACAGACGATCGGGATCGCGTCGCGCGATGGCGGGGCGTTCGACTGCTATCTGGCGGTGCCGGCGGGCGAGACGAAGGTTCCCGCGGTGGTGCTCGCCTCCGCGATCCATGGGGTGGACGCGGACATCGTTGCGATAGCGGACGAGTTCGCGGGACACGGGTTCATCGCGGCGGCGCCGGACCTGTTCTGGCGGACGCTGCCGGGGCCGCTGCCGATGGAGGACAAGCGGGCGTCTGAACGGTCCCAGCCGCGAGCGGAGCGGATCCGCGCCGGCGAGGCGGACATGGCGGACACGCTCGCCCATGTGCGCGGGATGGCGCGGGCGAATGGGCGGGCGCTGGCGATGGGGTTCTGCTATGGCGGGCCCTATGCCATTCTTGGTCCGAAACGTCTTGGGTTCGACGCCGGGGTTTCGTGCCACGGGACGCGGATGCAGGACTATATCGGCGAGCTCGAGGGCGTTTCGCAGCCGGTGTCCGTGATCTGGGGCGATCAGGACCACGTGGCGCCGGCGGAGGTGCGCGATGCGTATCGGGCGGTGGCGGGGCGGATGGGCAACGTCGAGTTGACGATCTTTCCCGGCGTGAAGCACGGCTACATGATGCCGGGCCATCATGGGGCCTTCGACCAGAAGGCGCGGGACTATTCGATGCGGCGCGCGGTGGCGATGCTGGCGGCGTTGCGGTGAGAGACGCCCTCTAGCCGAGGGAACAGCCGCGCTCGTACCAGGGGCGGGTGCGGCGGACGATCTGGACCACGGAGAGCATGACCGGCACCTCCACCAGCACGCCGACGACGGTTGCGAGCGCGGCGCCGGACTGGAAGCCGAACAGGGCGATGGCGGTGGCGACGGCGAGTTCGAAGAAGTTGCTGGCGCCGATGAGGGCGGACGGGCCGGCGACGCACCAGGCGACGCCGAGGCGACGGTTGAGCCAGTAGGCAAGGCCGGCGTTGAAGTAGACCTGGATCAGGATCGGGATCGCGAGCAGCACGATCACCAGGGGCTCGCGCGCGATCTGCTGGCCTTGCAGGCCGAACAGGACCACGAGGGTGGCAAGCAGGGCGGTGAGCGACAGGGGCGCGAGTGCGCGCAGCGTGCGGCCAAGGGCAGGTTCGCCACCGGCGCGCAGGAGCGTGCGACGCCAGAGCTGGGCGGCGATCACCGGCACCACGATGTAGAGCACGACCGAGAGGACGAGCGTGTTCCACGGCACGGTGATCGAGGAGAGGCCGAGCAGGAGGGCCACGATGGGGGCGAAGGCGAACACCATGATGGCGTCGTTGAGGGCGACCTGGGAGAGGGTGAAGTGCGGCTCGCCCTCCACCAGGTTCGACCAGACGAAGACCATCGCGGTGCAGGGCGCGGCGGCGAGGAGGATCAGGCCGGCGATATAGGAGTCGATCTGGGCGGCGGGCAGCAGCGGGCGGAACAGGTGGCCGATGAAGAGCCAGCCGAGGAGCGCCATGGAGAACGGCTTGACCAGCCAGTTGACGCCGACCGTGGCCGCGATGCCGCGCCAGTGGTGGCCGACCTCGCGCAGCGCCGCCGGGTCGATCCTGAGCAGCATGGGCACGATCATGAGCCAGACGAGAGCGGCGACGGGGAGGTTGACCTCTGCGATGGTGGCGTCGCCGATGACGCGGAAGACGCCGGGCAGCGCCTGGCCGAGGACGATGCCGGCGACGATGCAGAGCAGCACCCAGAGGCTGAGGTAGCGGGCAAAGAAGCCGATGGCGGGCTTCCGGGTGGGCTGGGGCGCGGGCTGGGGGCCGGCGTTGGCGGTGGTCTGGCTCACGAGGCGCGGCCCTCTGCGGTGTCTGCGCGGAGGCGGCCGATGGCGTCGGCCTCGCGCTTGAGGGCATGCTGGTCGAGCGTGGCGAACGGGAGGGCGAGGAAGAGCTTGATACGGGTCTGCAACATGCGGAAGGCCTCGCGGAAGGCGAGCATCTGGGCGCCCTTGCCGTCGTCGAGGACGGCGGCGGGATCCGGGATGCCCCAGTGGGCGGTGACGGGATGGCCGGGCCAGATGGGGCAGACCTCGCCCGCCGCCTGATCGCACACGGTGAAGACGAAATCCATCGCGGGGGCGCCGGGCTTGGCGAATTCGTCCCAGGATTTCGAGCGCAGGGTCGCGGTGGGGAGACCCTGCTCGGCGAGGAGGCGCAGGGCCATTGGGTGCACGGCGCCCTTGGGGAAGCTGCCGGCGCTGTAGGCCTCGAACTGACCGGCGCCGAGCTCCCGAAGAAGGCACTCGGCGAGGATGCTTCTCGCCGAGTTGCCGGTGCAGAGGAAGAGGACGTTGCGGAGGCGCGATGGTTGCGTGGACGTCATGAGCAGCAGGTCTTGGCCTCGGCCTTGGGGGCGCAGCAGGCGGCGTCGCCGGCGGCGGGCTTGCGGGCCTCGATGATGGCGGAGGCGACGTAGTCCTCGATGCCGCGGCCTGGGGCCCAGCTTTCGATCATGTCGCGGCTTTCCTGCTTGATGGTGACGCGGATGTCGCGGAAGCCGGCGGCGCGGAGCCAGGCCTCGACGTCCGTCGCAGGGGCGGCGCCGGCGACGCAGCCGCAGACGAGTTCGCGGTCCGCGGCGAGGTCCGCCGGAAGGGCGCGGATGTTGACGACGTCGGAGATGGCGAGGCGGCCGCCCTCCTTGAGGACGCGGAAGGCTTCGCGGAAGACTTGCGCCTTGTCGGGCACGAGGTTGACGACGCAGTTTGAGAGGATGACGTCCGCGGTGTTGTCGGCGATGGGCAGGTGCTCGATCTCGCCGAGGCGGAACTCGACGTTGGCGGCGCCGACCTTCGCGGCGTTCTCGCGGGCGCGGGCGAGCATCTCGTGGGTCATGTCCACGCCGATGACGTGGCCGGTGGGACCGACGGCGCGGGCGGCGAGGAAGCAGTCGAAGCCGGCGCCGCTGCCGAGATCGACGACGATCTCGCCGGGCTTCATCGCGGCGATGGCCTGGGGGTTGCCGCAGCCGAGGCCGAGATTGGCGCCCTCCGGGATGGCGGCGAGTTCCTCGGCGGAATAGCCATAGTCTTGAGCCTGCTTTTCGAAGGGAAGTGCCGTGTCGCAGCAGGAGGAGGCGGTGCCGGCGGCGATCTGGCCGTAACGGCTACGCACCATTTCCTTGATGCCGGTGGTGTCCATGGTTCAGGCGACCTTTCTGGTTCGCGGGGCGGGTTTGCACGCGGGTTGCGGGGCGGCGCAGGCGGCGGCGTTGCCGGCGCAGCAGTTCTCGGTGAGGTAGGCGAGGAGCGCGTTCATCGTGGGGTAGGCGGCGGCGTAGATGAGGGAGCGGCCGTTGCGCGTGACGGTCGCGAGGCCGGCGATCTTCAGTTCCTTGAGGTGGAAGGCGAGCGTTGCCGAGGGCAGGCCGAGGCGCTCACCGATCTGGCCGGCGGGCAGGCCCTCGGGGCCGGTCTCGACGAGGAGGCGGAAGATGTCGAGGCGGGTTTCCTGGGCGAG
>JAJZUI010000127.1 GCA_021847175.1 Pseudomonadota bacterium | reverse complement strand
CGACGGTGCCGCTCACCATCATCACGCATGATGGCAAGCGCGATGTCTTCCAGGTGGAGGTGGCGACCACCCCGATCGAGCAGGAAACCGGCCTGATGTTTCGGAAATCGGTCTCTGCGGATGGCGGAATGCTGTTCGTCTGGAAGGGCGCGCGCGATTCCCGGATGTGGATGAAGAACACGCTGGTGCCGCTCGACATGGTCTTTATCGGCTCCGACGGGAAGATCCGGGCGATCGTCGAGAACACGGTCCCCGAGAGCCTCGCCATCATCGACAGTCAGGTGGCGGTGCACGCGACCCTTGAGTTGGCCGGCGGTACGGCGTCCCGGCTCGACATCCGGGTCGGTGACAAGGTGGAGTGCAAGGCACTCGGAAATGTCCCCTAGTTGCCCGGCGCGGGGCATGCCCCTAGTTTCCCGGCCGATGTCGGGGCGTGGCGCAGCCTGGTAGCGCGCGTGTTTTGGGTACACGAGGCCGCCGGTTCGAGTCCGGCCGCCCCGACCAACGGATGAGGAGCGACGGTGGAACAGCGGGTGCGCATCTGGCGACGGCCGAAGACGGCCATGCAGTCCGGCATGGCCAACACCCACGAGTGGGTCCTGGCCTTTCTACCCGGACCGAGGCGGCCGGACCCGTTGATGGGCTGGATCGGCGGCGCCGACACGGAAGCGCAGGTCGAACTCAAATTCCCATCGCGTGAGGAAGCGGTAGCCTATGCCCAGCGCGAGGGCCTGATCTACGAGGTCGAGCAGCCGCGTGACCGGGTGATCCGGCCGAAGTCCTATGCCGACAACTTCCGCTTCGGCCGCACGGAGAACTGGACCCACTAAAGCAGGCCGCGCGTTCTGCAACGCGGCGACAGGTCCGCCAAACAAGGATAGCAACGGTCGGCGGTATTTTTGCACCGGCTCTGCGCCCTTAGCTCAGTTGGACAGAGCAACAGCCTTCTAAGCTGTGGGTCGGTGGTTCGAATCCACCAGGGCGCGCCATCCCATCGGGCGGCGAGGGGCGCCAGTCAGACCAGGACGGCGTCCTGGCTTACCACGCGGTCTCGTCCTGCCTCCTTGGCGGCATAAAGCGCGCGGTCGGCTTGCCGGATCAGATCCTCCATCCGGCCACCGGGTGGCACCGTTGCAACACCGGCACTGACGGTGACGACTCCCGCTGGCGGGTTGCCCGCATGCTCGATGGCCAGGCCGCGGACGGCTTCGACGATGGTCCTGCCGACGTGGCGTGCTCCATCGCTTCCGGTGACTGGCAGCAGGACCGCAAACTCCTCGCCCCCATAGCGTGCCGTCACATCCTGTGGCCGGCGGGCCGCACCTGCGATCGCGCCGGCCACGCGGCGCAAGCAATCGTCGCCCGCGAGATGTCCGTAGCGCTCGTTGTATGCGCTGAAATGGTCGAGATCGATCAGGATGAGGCTCACTTCTTCGCCTCGACGGCGTGCGTCCCGCAGAGCCAGCTCGATTTGACGGTTGATGTGTCGGCGGTTGTTGAGCCCGGTGGTGGCATCCATGGCCGCTTGTTCCGCGAGGCGGGCATTGAGACGCAGCACACGTGCGTGGAGCCAGGCCACCTCGCGAAGATAGACAACAAGGAGGGCCACGCCCGAGATCAGCGCGGCGCACCGTGCGACGTACCAGCCAAGCGAGAATCTCGCGCCGCCGTGCAGCGTCAGAATGACGTCCGCAAGGGCGGCAACTAGGGCGACCACGAGCCCGAGGTCGAGTACCGTTTGTCCGCGCGTGCCCATGATCACCGCGGCAAGCGCGGCTGCCGTGAGGGCCGCGACGGTGGTGCCCGGGATGGAGCTGCCGAGGCCTGCGTAGTCGTTGCCGTTTATCAACGCGGGCAACGAGGCCTGCCACCGGGTTGCTAGCAGTAGGAACTCCACCGCCAGCGCGAGCACGACGGCTGACATGACGAGCGAGTGGCTGCGGCGTAGCCGGATCGGACGACCCGCCGCGCGCCGGCGCTGCCACACGGTTGCCAACTGCGACGCCAGCACAAGGATGGCGAACCCACCATGCCAGAAGACCCAGAGCCAGGCGGCGCTCTGCGGGTTTGCCCCGAAGAGGCCGGAGGTCGACCAGACCCCGGGGAAGACAAGGAATTGCGCTAGCGCGAGCGCGGCCGCGAAAAGGTACGCGCCGCCGAGCCATGGTAGGCTTGCTCGGCCAGCGAGCGGGGCGTGGATGAAGATGAGATAGCTTGTGACGAGGTCGCCAAAGACGATGGCGGTGGCCATGGTGGGAAGAAACGCGGGTGCCTCGCCAAGCGGCTGGGCGGCATCGACGAAGACCACAGCGGTGAGCGCGCAAAGGGCGGCCACGATCACCGTAAAGACCATTCGGTGGTGACGTTGGGCCGGTTCTGAGGCGAAGCCGTCGCGGGTCATGTCGACTCGTGGGTGCAAGAGATAAAAGAGTCTAAACCCATGCGTGTGTGGCGCGCCAGCTATCGATGTCGACCGAGAAAGCGCGCGAAGGCGGCGAGTGTCGCCTCTGAGGCATGGTGTTCCATGCCCTCCGCATCGGCCTCCGCGGCCTCGGCGGGAACCCCTACGGCGCGGAGCAGGTCGACAATCAGCCGGTGGCGTGCCCGTACCCGCTCAGCAAGGGCCGCCCCCGCTTCGGTCAGAAAGATTCCGCGATAGGGGCGCGACGTGACCAGTCCTTCCCGCTTGAGGCGGGCGACCGTCTTGATGGCCGTCGGGTGCGTGACGCCGAGCCGCTTGGCGACGTCGGTCGCCCGCGCTTCCCCATGAACGGCTATCAGATCCGCGATCAGCTCCACATAATCCTCGAGCTGGGTGGCGGAGCGCGCGGAGCGTGCCTTGCCGAAGCGGCTCGCCTGCGTGGGCTCCGCAGGCATTGCCGAGGTTGCGACGGAACGCGGGCGCGCGGCGGCGGTCAAGGCAAGGCTCCCTTATGAGCGTTGTCATTATGGCGGTTGACCACGCCCGGCCGCCAGGGGCCGCCGAAGCGCGCGATGGTGTCCCGCTGAGCCCTGCAGTAAGCTATCTAATAGCCAAATTGAGCGGACGGATGGGGGCGGTTAGCTCAGCGGTAGAGCGTCTCGTTTACACCGAGAGGGCCGGCGGTTCGAACCCGTCACCGCCCATTCCATGCGCGGAGTGCATGGCCCGCCTTGACGACGAAAGGGGTGGGGCCTACACGCCCCGCGCGCTGCTGCGGGTGTAGCTCAGTTGGTTAGAGCGCCGGCCTGTCACGCCGGAGGTCGCGGGTTCGAGCCCCGTCACTCGCGCCAGCCTTGATATAGCCTTGGACGACCGACCGCGTTGCCGCGACTGAGCCGGTCCTGTAGATTGCTGCACCGCGGCATAGACAAGGAAGGGCCGGACTCGGATGGCTCCCCAGCTCGCAAACTGGTTTCCGATCCTGGTATTCATGGCCATCGCGGGGTTGATCGCGCTCGCCATGGTCGCGGGATCGCTACTGGCCGCCCGGCAGAAGCCCTATGCCGAGAAGATCTCCGCCTATGAGTGCGGATTCGAACCGTTCGATGACGCTCGTCGGCGCTTCGACGTGCGTTTCTATCTCGTCGCGATTCTCTTCATCATCTTCGACCTTGAGGTCGCGTTTCTGTTCCCCTGGGCGGTGTCGCTCGGCCGCATCGGGCTGTTCGGCTTCTTTTCGATGATCGCCTTTCTTGGCGTGTTGACGGTCGGGTTCATCTACGAGTGGCGCAAGGGGGCGCTCGATTGGGAATGACCGAGATGCTGGCCTGGAACACCAGGGAACTGCCGCCGGGCCCCGAACAGGATGCGGTGATCCGCGGAATTACCGGCGAGATCGCCGGTCGTGGGTTCGTGGTGGCCAACATCGACAAGGTGGTTAACTGGGCGCGCACCGGCAGCCTCTGGCCGATGACCTTCGGGCTTGCCTGTTGCGCTGTCGAGATGATCCACGCCTACATGCCGCGTTACGATCTCGACCGGCTGGGAATCATTCCTCGTGCCTCGCCGCGGCAGTCGGATGTGATGATTGTTGCGGGCACGCTGACCAACAAGATGGCGCCGGCGCTGCGCAAGGTCTACGACCAGATGCCGGAGCCGCGCTGGGTGATCAGTATGGGCAGCTGCGCCAACGGCGGCGGCTATTACCATTACTCATACTCCGTGGTGCGCGGCTGCGATCGTGTCGTGCCCGTGGACATCTATGTCCCCGGCTGCCCGCCGACGGCCGAGGCGCTGGTTTACGGGATCCTGCAGTTGCAGAAAAAGATCCGCCGTACGGGGACCATCCTGCGTGGTTGACCTTGAAGCCGTTGCCGGTCTTCCCGGTGTGACCTCCACCCGCATGGACGGAAACGAGGCGGTCGCCTTGGTCGCGCGCGAAGCGCTTGTGACGGTGATGACGGCTTTGCGCGACGATCCGCGGTTTGCGTTCGAGCAGGTCATGGACATCGCCGGCGTCGATTGGCCGCAACGGGCGGAGCGTTTCGATGTCGTCTACAACTTGTTGTCGGTGACGAAAAATCATCGGCTGCGGGTGATCGTGGCGACCGATGGCACGACCGCAGTGCCTTCCGTGCACGAGGTCTGGCCGGTGGCGACCTGGTGGGAACGCGAAGCCTGGGATTTGTTCGGCGTCGTGTTCTCGGGCCAGCCGGACCTACGCCGTATCCTGACGGATTATGGGTTCGAGGGGCATCCCCTGCGGAAGGATTTCCCGCTCACAGGCCACGTCGAAGTCCGGTACGACGACGAACGCAAGAGCGTGGTGCATGAGCCGGTGCGGCTGGTGCAGGACTTCCGCAATTTCGATTTCCTATCCCCCTGGGAGGCCATGACGACCCTTCCGGGGGACGAGAAGGCCCACGCACAGCGAGTTGATGGCGAGACGCCGAAGGGCGAGGCACCGAAAGGCGGCACGGCATGAGCGAGCCGGCGGAGAAGGCGGTCAAGACGGTCCAGATCGACAGCCATGCGATCAACTTCGGGCCTCAGCACCCGGCAGCACACGGCGTTCTGCGGCTCATCCTCGAGATGGACGGCGAAGTTGTGGAACGTGCCGACCCGCATATCGGCCTGCTGCACCGCGGCACCGAGAAGCTGATCGAGTACAAGACCTACATCCAGGCGACGCCGTATTTCGACCGGCTCGATTACGTCAGCCCGATGACGCAGGAGCATGCCTTCGTGCTGGCGACGGAGAAGTTGCTGGGCATAGAGGCGCCGGAGCGTGCGAAGTGGATCCGCACGTTGTTCAGCGAGATCACGCGGGTGCTCAACCACCTGCTCAACCTCACCACCTACGCGCTCGACTGCGGCGCGATCACGCCGAGCCTCTGGGGCTTCGAGGAACGTGAAGTTCTGATGGAGTTTCACGAAGCCGCATGCGGCGCGCGGCTTCATGCCAACTATTTCCGCCCAGGCGGTGTCGCGAAGGATCTGCCGGTAGGTCTCGAGGAGCGCATCGCGGCTTGGGCCGAAAAGTTCCCGAACTTCATCGACGATCTCGAGGGGCTGCTGACGTCCAACCGCATCTGGAAGCAGCGGACGGTCGATATCGGCATCATGACCCCGGAGCAGGCGCTAGCCTGGGGCTTCTCCGGTCCCTGCATCCGGGCCTCCGGTATCCCATGGGATCTGCGTCGCGCCCAACCCTACGAAATGTACGACAAGGTTGCCTTCAAGGTGCCTGTCGGGCGCAACGGTGATTGTTACGATCGCTATCTCATCCGCATCGCGGAGATGCGCGAGAGCGTTTCGATCATCAAACAGTGCCTCGCGGCAATGAAGCCCGGCCCGGTCAAGGTGCAGGATCGCAAGTTTACCCCGCCCACAAGGCGCGAGATGAAGCGCTCGATGGAGGCGCTGATCCATCACTTCAAACTCTACACCGAGGGGTTCCACGTGCCGGCGGGCGCCAGCTACACCGCGGTCGAGGCACCCAAGGGCGAGTTTGGCGTTTATCTCGTTTCCGACGGCACCAACCGTCCCTACCGCTGCAAGATCCGCGCGACCGGCTTCGCGCATCTGCAGGCGATCGAGACGATGGCGAAGGGGCATATGTTGGCGGACGCGGTCGCCATCATTGGCTCCATCGACATCGTCTTCGGGGAGATCGACCGATGAGCGAGCCCGCTACATTCGCTTTCGACGCCGAGAGCGAGGTCAAGATCACCAAGATCCTGGCCAAGTACCCCTCAGGGCGCCAGGCTAGCGCCGTTCTGCCTCTGCTCGACTTGGCGCAGCGCCAGATGGGGCGTCTGACCGGCAGCGCCTGGGTGCCTCGCGTGGCGATGGATGTGATTGCGGCCCGCCTCGGCATGGCGCCAATTCGGGTCTACGAGGTCGCCACGTTTTATTTCATGTTCAATACGAAACCGATCGGCAAGTACCACCTGCAGGTCTGCACGACGACGCCCTGCTGGCTGCGCGGCTCGGACGAGGTGACGGCCGCGTGCAGGCGCGCCACGGGTATCAAGGGCTGGCGGGAGACGTCCGAGGACGAGCTGTTCACCATGACCGAGGTCGAATGCCTCGGTGCCTGTGTGAACGCGCCAATCCTGCAGGTGGACGACGATTTCTACGAGGACATGGACGCAGCGAAGACAGAGGCGCTGATCGAGGCGCTGCGCCGCGGCGAGAAGCCGAAGCCCGGATCGATGGCCGGACGCCAGGGCTCGGCGCCGGAAGGCGGTCCGACGACTCTCCTCGACGTGCCGGCGGAGTAGGCGAATGCTGTCGGACAAGGATCGGATCTTTACGAATCTTTACGGCCAGCACGATTGGCGCGTTGCTGGCGCGCGCCGGCGCGGCGACTGGGACGGGACGGCGGCGATCATGGCGCGCGGCCGCGAGGCGATCGTCGAGGAAATGAAGGCCTCGGGCCTGCGCGGGCGAGGTGGTGCCGGATTCCCGACTGGCATGAAATGGTCGTTCATGCCGAAGGAGATCGGGCCGCGGCCGCACTACCTGGTGGTTAATGCGGACGAGTCCGAGCCCGGCACGTGCAAGGATCGCGACATCCTCCGCTACGACCCGCACAAGCTGGTGGAGGGCTGCCTGCTCGCCTCGTTCGCGATGGGGGCGCATGCCTGCTACATCTATGTCCGCGGCGAGTTCTACAACGAGGCTCTGCACCTGCAGGCGGCGATCGACGAGGCTTATGAAGCCGGATTGATCGGCAGAAATGCCTGTGGTTCAGGCTGGGATTTCGACCTTTACGTGCACCGCGGCGCTGGCGCCTATATCTGCGGCGAAGAGACAGCGCTGATTGAGAGCCTCGAGGGAAAGAAGGGAATGCCGCGGTTAAAGCCGCCATTTCCCGCCGCCGTGGGGCTCTATGGCTGCCCGACGACCGTGAACAACGTCGAGAGTATCGCGGTGGCGCCGACGATCCTGCGCCGTGGCGCCGCGTGGTTCTCGGCGCTGGGCCGGCCGAAGAACACGGGCACCAAGCTGTTCTGCATTTCCGGCCATGTGAACAAGCCGTGCAACGTCGAGGAAGAACTCGGCATCCCGATGCGCGAGCTGATCGAACGTTACGCCGGCGGCGTACGCGGTGGCTGGGATAACCTTCTCGGGGTCATTCCGGGAGGGTCGAGCGTCCCGGTGCTACCGAAGAGCATCTGCGATGACGTGATGATGGATTTTGACAGCTTGCGAGACGTGAAATCCGGTCTGGGGACGGCCGCCGTGATCGTGATGGACAAGTCCACGGACATCATCCGCGCAGTCGCGCGCCTGTCGCAGTTCTACAAGCACGAGAGTTGCGGCCAGTGTACCCCGTGTCGCGAGGGTACCGGCTGGATGATGCGGGTGATGAACCGCTTGGTCGAAGGGCGCGCGGAGCCCGAGGAGATCGATACGCTGGAGCAGGTGACGAAACAGGTGGAAGGCCACACGATCTGCGCGCTTGGCGATGCGGCGGCATGGCCGATCCAGGGATTGATTCGCCACTTCCGCCCGGTGATTGAGGAGCGTATCGCCGCCTATAAGGCGGGTCACCGCATGGCGGCGGAGTAGGACGATGAAGGTTACCGTCGATGGGATCGAGGTAGAGGTACCGCCGGGCAGCAACGTTCTGCAGGCGTGTGAGGCTGCGGGGAAGGAAGTTCCGCGCTTCTGTTACCATGAACGTCTTTCAGTCGCTGGCAACTGCAGGATGTGCCTGGTCGAGATCGAGAAGGCGCCGCCCAAGCCGTTCGCTTCCTGTGCCTACCCTGCGGCCGACGGGATGGTGGTCCACACCGACTCGCCGATGGTGCGCGCCGCGCGCCGGGGCGTGATGGAATTCCTGCTGATCAACCACCCCCTCGACTGCCCGATCTGTGATCAGGGCGGCGAGTGCGACCTTCAGGACCAGGCGGTCGGCTATGGCATGGACCATTCGCGCTATGCCGAGAACAAGCGGGCGGTCCGCGACAAGGACCTGGGGCCACTCGTCAAGACCGTGATGACGCGCTGCATTCATTGCACGCGCTGCATCCGTTTCTCGACCGAGATAGCCGGCGTGCCGGAGCTGGGTGCGACCGCCCGAGGTGAAAACATGGAGGTCGGCACCTATGTCGAGAAGGCGCTCTCCTCCGAGCTATCCGGCAACCTGATCGATATCTGCCCTGTCGGGGCTTTGACCTCGAAGCCGTATGCGTTCGTGGCGCGGCCGTGGGAGCTGACGAAGACCGATTCAATCGATGTGATGGATGCCGTGGGCGCCGCGATCCGCGTCGATACGCGCGGGCCCGAGGTGCTGCGTATCCTGCCGCGACTAAATGAAGACGTGAATGAGGAATGGCTCGCGGACAAATCCCGTTTCGCGATCGACGGGCTCCGCAGGCGCAGGCTGGACCACCCCTGGGTTCGGCAGGGCGGCAAGCTGGTCAAGGCGACTTGGAACGAAGCGTTCGATGCGATCAGGAATCGGTTGACCGGGCTTGATGGCACAAAGATCGGCGCGATCTCCGGCGATCTTTGCGACGTCGAAAGCATGGTGGCGCTCCGCGATCTGATGGTGGCGCTGGGCTCGCCCAATCTCGACTGCCGGCAGGACGGCGCCGCGCTCGACGCGAGCCGACGCGATTTCTACACGTTCAATAGCACGATTGCCGGGATCGAAGAAGCAGACGCGTTGCTGCTGATCGGCACCAACCCGCGGATCGAGGCGCCGCTGATCAATGCCCGGCTGCGCAAGCGGTGGCTGCAAGGTGAGATTCCGGTCGCACTCATCGGTGAGGCGGCGGACCTGACCTACAAGGTCGAGATGCTGGAGAACCGGCCGTCGACCCTGGCTGCGATCGCCGCTGGCACGCATCCCTTCGCAGCGGTACTGAAGGCGGCGAAGAAGCCGATGCTAATCCTCGGCCAGGCCGCTCTGACGCGACCGGATGGCGCGGCAGTTCTGGCGCAGGCCTGGGCGCTCGCGGCTTCGTGCGGGATGCTGACCCCCGACTGGCACGGCTTCAATGTGCTGCATACGGCCGCGGCACGCGTCGGTGGACTCGATGTTGGCTTCCTGCCCGGCGTTGGCGGCAGGGACGCGGCGGCGATGCTGGCGGGCGGGGTCGATGCGCTGTGGTTGCTCGGCGCCGATGAGGCGGACGTCACGAAGCTGCCCGCCTCGACCTTCGTGATCTACCAGGGACATCACGGGGATCGCGGTGCGGCACGCGCCGATGTCATCCTGCCTGGCTGTGCCTACACCGAGAAGGAGGGCACCTGGGTCAACACCGAGGGCCGCGTGCAACGTGGCCAGCGCGCGGGCGATCCGCCCGGCCAGGCGCGCGAGGATTGGGCGATCCTGCGTGCCGCCTCGGCGGTTCTTGGCAGGACACTGCCATATGACACGGTCGCGGCGTTGCGGTGTTCGGTCGAGACACGGCATCCCGTGCTGCGCAATCTCGATATCCTGCCGCGTTCCGGCTGTTCGGACACGAGCGGCCCCGCGTCACGGGGGACGCTCAGCGATGCCCCGTTCTGCGCGGCTATCTCCAACTATTACATGACCGATCCGATCAGTCGCGCAAGCGCCACGATGGCCGCCTGCACGGAAGCGCATAGCGGTAAAGCGATGGCGGCAGAATGAGCATGAGTGCGTTTCTTGCTACCCCGCTCGGGGTTCTGATCCTGACGCTCGTCAAGGCGCTGCTGTTTCTCGTGCCTTTGCTGATCGGCGTTGCCTATCTCACTTACGCGGAGCGCAAAGTTCTAGCAGCGATGCAACTCCGCAAGGGGCCGAACGTCGTCGGGCCGTTCGGGCTGTTCCAGCCCTTCGCGGATGCAATCAAGATGCTCATGAAGGAGACAATCCTTCCCGCAGGCGCCAATCGCGGGCTATTCCTGCTCGCGCCGATGCTCACCTTCGCACTGGCCATGATCGCGTGGGCCGTGATCCCGGTGAACCCCGGTTGGGTGAACGCGAACATCAACGTGGGCATTCTTTATCTGTTCGCGATTTCCTCGCTCGGCGTCTACGGCGTCATCATCGCTGGCTGGGCCAGCAACTCCAAATATGCGTTTCTTGGCGCGTTGCGCTCGGCCGCCCAGATGGTCTCTTACGAAGTCTCGATGGGCTTCGTGATTGTCACCGTCGTGCTGTGCGTGGGGTCGCTCAACCTGACCGCGGTGGTGGAGGCGCAGCGCAACTGGTGGTTCTGCATCCCACTCTTCCCGATGTTCGTGGTGTTTTTCATCTCGACGCTCGCCGAGACTAACCGACCGCCGTTCGATCTGCCCGAGGGCGAGAGCGAGATCGTGGCCGGTTTCTTCGTCGAGTACTCGTCGATGAGCTTCGCGCTCTTCTTCCTCGGCGAGTATGCCAACATGATCCTGATGTCCGCTCTGACGACGATCCTATTCCTCGGGGGCTGGCTGGCGCCGTTCGGGCTCGCGCCTTTCACGTGGATCCCAGGTCCGGTCTGGTTCATCGCCAAGATCTGCTTCTGCCTCTTCGTGTTCCTTTGGGTGCGCGCGACTTTCCCGCGCTACCGCTATGACCAGCTGATGCGGTTGGGCTGGAAAGTGTTCCTGCCGCTGTCACTGTTTTGGTTGGTGTTGACGGCGGGCGTGCTTGAGTTCGCCGGCTGGCTGCCGGTGACCTGAAAAACGGGTAGGTTAGGCATGGCTTTCCTCGACCGTACCGCTCGCGGACTGATGCTGGAGGAACTCCTCTCTGGCATGGCCCTGACGCTGCGCTATTTCTTCCGGCCCAAGGCGACGATCAATTACCCATACGAGAAGGGGCCGATTTCACCCCGCTTCAAGGGTGAGCACGCGTTGCGCCGCTATCCCAATGGCGAGGAGCGATGCATCGCTTGCAAACTGTGCGAGGCAGTCTGCCCCGCGCAGGCAATCACCATCGAGGCGGAACCGCGCGACGACGGCTCGCGGCGGACCACGCGCTACGATATCGACATGACGAAGTGCATTTACTGTGGTCTCTGCGAGGAGGCTTGTCCTGTGGATGCGATCGTCGAAGGGCCGAATTTCGAGTTCGCGACGGAAACGCGCGAGGAGTTGCTGTACGACAAGGCTAAGCTGCTGGCGAACGGTGACCGCTGGGAGGCGGAGATCGCCCGCCGGCTCGAACTCGACGCGCCATACCGCTGAGGAAGAAACAGAGATGGCAATCTTTGCGGCAATACAAGCCGCGCTTCCGGCGATTGCGTTCTGGGTGCTGGCGGCGATCCTCGTCGCCTCGGCGGCGATGGTAGTCTCCGCCCGCAACCCGGTTCATGCGGTGCTGTTCCTGATCCTCGCCTTCTTCAACGCCGCTGGGTTGTTCCTATTGGCCGGCGCCGAATTTCTCGCGATGATCCTGGTCATCGTTTATGTCGGTGCAGTCGCAGTACTGTTTCTTTTTGTCGTGATGATGCTCGACATCGACTTCACGCGCCTGCGCGAGGGCTTCCAGCGCTATACGCCGGTGGGGGCAGCGGTAGGTGTGGTGCTGCTGCTCGAGTTGGGTGTGGTACTGAGAGGGTGGCAGGTTGCCACAGCTGCGCCGGCGCTGCGCGCGGCTCCCATCGCTGCGATCATGACCAACACCGAGCAACTCGGAACCTTGCTCTATACGCACTACGTC
>JAJZUI010000126.1 GCA_021847175.1 Pseudomonadota bacterium | reverse complement strand
ATGGACATTCTCCCTCGGTTCGTTCCCCGACGATGACCGCCGGCACGCCCGCGCGCAACCAAGCCGCCGCGCACACGGCATGCGGGGAGCCGAAGAGCCGCCTGGCGAACGCTCAGCCCTGCCGGCGCCACGCGCGGTGGAGGATCTCCGACGGCGCATCGCCGTAGCGGCGACGGAACGCCGCCGTGAATCGCGCGGCGTTGGTGAAGCCGTGGCGGCGCGCGATCGCGCCGACCGTCTGGCCGCGGGCGGCCATGCAAAGCTCGCGGTGGGCCTTCTCGAGCCGGATCGCCTGCAGCACGCCAAGCGGCGTCTTGCCGCGGAAACACGGGAACACGGCGCCCAGGGTCCGCACGCTGCACCCCGCGGCCGCGGCCACCTGGGACATGCGCAGCGGTTCCGCGGCATGGGCGCGCATGAACTCCTCCGCCCGCCGGCCGCGGAACGATAACGCAAGCCACCGCCGCGCACATGGATTTCTTCCGCCCCCTTTGGGCGCGACACAGAGGCGGACGCTCGTTTGCAAGCCTGTCCACCGCGCCGACCCCACGCGGGGGACGGATCCGGCAGCAGCTGGACGGATCCGGCAGCATTGTATGGGCATGCGGCAGAAAACCGTCCCGGTCCCCCGGCGGGGTCGCCATAATGCGCCGGCTCGACGGGCGGCCAGCCCATCGGACCTAAATCACGGTTCGTGCTTCCGCCCGGCGAGTGTCCGCCCTCCAGCCACCGCAACCGTCTTCTGGGAACCCATCGCATGCGTGCAGCCACATCGGCGTATGCTACGCTTTTGGCCTTTCCCGTTCCGGCTGCCACCCCCGGCACCACCGGCGTCACCGAGGGGCCGATGGGCGATGTCCATGCCCCCACCTTCACGCCGCGGCAGCGACGGGCACCGCTCTCCCGCGCCCCGGCGGTTCGGTAGCGCGCCGTGCTGGCGGAGCTGCATGCGTGGGCGTACGGCACCGCGCACACCCTGTGGGGCACGAATGTGCCCGGCTACGTCGCCTCCGCCCTTGTCCTGGCAACATTCTGCCAGACCTCGATGGCCCGCCTCCGCTGGATCGCGATCGCCAGCAACTGTGCCTTCATTTTCTATGCGCTCGTGCTCGATCTCTGGCCGATTCTCCTGCTGCATTGCATCCTGCTGCCGGTGAATATCCTCCGCCTCGCCCAGCTTCGGCGCGGGCCCATCGAAACCGACCTCGCCCTTCGTGGTTCCTCCGTGATCAGCGGGTCTCTTTCACGCGCCGGGCTGGCGCGCGGCGGGCAAGACCGACACACGCGGCCGTGGATCCCGATCAACGAACGTCCGTATAAAACCGGCGAAAACCAATTCGGAGCGGTCAGCCCGCCCCCTGGCCGACTGACAGGCGGCTCCCGCACCCGAGGGCCATGTGCGCGAACACCCACGCGCGCACGGCATGGCATCAACCATGGCACGCGCCATGGCGCGGCCCGCCACCCGCTGCTATACGCAGCGCAGCAAAAGTCGCCGTGATTCCTCGGCGCCGCAAGGGATTCGCGCCATGGCCCGCCGCCGCCAACTCTACGAAGGTAAAGCGAAGATCCTGTTCGAGGGGCCGGAACCCGGCACGCTCGTGCAGTACTTCAAGGACGACGCCACCGCCTTCAACGCCCAGAAGAAGGGCGTGATCACCGGCAAGGGCGTGCTCAACAACCGCATCAGCGAATACCTGATGCAGCGCCTGGGCGAGATCGGCATCCCGACCCATTTCGTCCGCCGGCTCAACATGCGCGAGCAACTGATCCGCGAGGTCGAGATCATCCCGGTCGAGGTGGTGGTGCGCAACGTCGCCGCCGGCAGCCTCTCCGCGCGCCTCGGCATCCAGGAAGGCACGCGCCTGCCGCGCTCAATTGTTGAATATTACTACAAGAACGATGCGCTCAACGACCCGATGGTCTCGGAGGAGCACATCACCGCCTTCGGCTGGGCGCACCCCGCGGACATGGACGACATCGTCAATCTGACGTTGCGGATCAATGACTTCCTGACCGGTCTTTTCCTCGGCGTCGGCATCAGCCTGATCGATTTCAAGGTCGAGTTCGGCCGGTTGTGGGAAAATGAGGATATGCGCATCGTCCTCGCCGACGAGATCTCCCCGGACAATTGCCGGCTGTGGGACGCCAAGACCAACGAGAAGATGGACAAGGACCGCTTCCGCCGCGACCTCGGCCGCGTCGAGGAAGCTTACCAGGAGGTGGCGCGGCGCCTCGGAATCCTGCCCGAAGCCGGCGTGCGGGACGTGAAGGGCCCGGAGATCATGCAATGATCGACCGCTTCAAGGTTCCGGAGATCATGCAATGAGTGGCGGCGCCACCTGCGTTTATTTATTGCCGCAAAGGGTTGATTAGACAATGAAGGCTGTCGTGACCGTCATGCTCAAGCCAGGCGTTCTGGACCCGCAGGGCAAGGCGATCGGCCAGGCGCTGTCGCATCTCGGCTTCGCGGGCGTCGGCGAGGTGCGCGCGGGCAAGGTGATCGAGCTGGAACTCGCCGAGACCGACCCAGATGCCGCAAAAAATGCTGCTGAATCAATGGCAAGGAAGCTGCTCGCCAACACTGTGATCGAGAGCTTCAAGGTGGAGATCGCCAAGGGGGACGCCGCATGAAGGCGGGCATCGTCGTCTTCCCCGGCATCAACCGCGAGCGCGACATGGCGATCGCGCTGGAGCGTGCCTCGGGGCGCAAGCCGCGGATGATCTGGCACCGCGAGACAGACCTCCAGGGCCTTGATCTCATTGTCATTCCCGGCGGCTTCTCCTATGGCGACTATCTCCGCTGCGGCGCCATGGCGGCGCAGTCCCCGGTGATGGATTCCATCCGCGCCCATGCCGCGCGCGGCGGACATCTGCTCGGTGTCTGCAACGGGTTCCAGATCCTGACCGAGGCGCAGCTGCTGCCCGGCGCCCTGCTGCGCAACGCCTCGCTGCGCTTCCTCTCCATGGACTGCCATTTGCGCGTGGAGCGGACGGACACGGACTTCACCGCCCACTACCAGCGCGGCCAGGTGATCCGCGCGCCCTTGGCCCACGGCGACGGCAACTACTTCGCCGACGAGGCGACGCTCGATCGGCTTGAAGGCGAAGGGCTTGTGGTGTTCCGCTATGTGGAGCCGGACGGCGCGGTGACGGCGAAGGCCAACCGCAACGGCTCCGCGCGCAACATCGCCGGCATCCTCTCGCCCAACCGGCGCATCATGGGCCTGATGCCGCACCCCGAGGACCTGGTGGACCCGCTGATGGGCGGCACCGACGGTGCGCCCCTGTTCGAGGGCCTTTCGGCCGCTCTCGCCGCGTGACAAACAAACCGGTTAATCAGGCGCTTGCGGCCGAGTTCGGCCTCAACGCCGAGGAATACGCGCGCGTGCTGGACATCATGGGCCGCACGCCGACGCTGACCGAGCTCGGCATCTTCTCGGTAATGTGGTCGGAGCACTGCTCCTACAAATCCTCTCGCGTATGGCTGCGCACGCTGCCGACCAAGGCGCCCTGGGTGATCCACGGGCCGGGCGAGAACGCGGGCGTGGTGGCGATCGGCGAGGGGCTGGCCGCCATCTTCAAGATGGAGAGCCACAACCACCCGAGCTTCATCGAGCCGTACCAGGGTGCCGCGACCGGCGTCGGCGGCATATTGCGCGATGTGTTCACCATGGGCGCGCGCCCGGTCGCGAACCTCAACGCGCTGCGGTTCGGCGACCCGAAGAACCCCGTCACGCGGCGGATCGTCGATGGAGTCGTGCGCGGCATCGGCGGCTACGGCAACTGCGTCGGCGTGCCGACCGTGGGCGGCGAGATCAACTTCCACCCCGCCTATGACGGCAACCCGCTGGTCAACGCGATGACGGTGGGCATCGCGCCCGCGGACCGCATCTTCCTCTCGGCGGCGGCCGGCATCGGCAACCCGGTGGTCTATGTCGGCTCCAGGACCGGCCGTGACGGCATCCACGGCGCCACCATGGCCAGCGCCGAGTTCGGCGCGGATGCCGAAGCGAAGCGCCCGACGGTGCAGGTCGGCGACCCGTTCGTCGAGAAGCTGCTGATCGAGGCGTGCCTGGAACTCATGGCGACGGATGCGATCGTCGCCATCCAGGACATGGGTGCGGCCGGCCTCACCTCCTCCTCCGTCGAGATGGCGGGCAAGGGCGGCGTCGGCATCGAGCTGGACCTCGACCAGGTGCCGCAGCGCGAGACCGGCATGTCCGCCTACGAGATGATGCTGTCGGAGAGCCAGGAGCGCATGCTGATCGTGCTGCGCCCGGGCGCGGAGGAAATCACCCGCGCCATCTTCGAGAAATGGGAGCTGGATTTCGCGGTGATCGGCCACCTGACCGACACCGGCCGCATCGTCGTGCGCCACCAGGGACGCGTGGAGGCGGAAATCCCGCTCGCGCCGCTCGCCGACCAGGCGCCGCTCTACCATCGCCCGACCGCGCCCTCTCCGGCGCCTAAGCCGGTCGGCGCGATCCCCGCCGCGAGGCTCGCGGACGATCTCGTGAAGCTGATCGGCTGCCCGGACCTCGCCTCCCGCGCCTGGGTCTGGGACCAGTACGACAGCACCGTGGGCGGCCAGACGGTGAAGCGGCCGGGGGCAGCGGATGCCGCCATCGTGAAGGTGGACGGGCACCGGCTGGCGCTGGCGCTGACCACGGACTGCACGCCCCGCTATGTCGCCGCGGACCCGGAGGCGGGTGCGGCGCAGGCCGTCGCCGAGGCCTGGCGCAACATCACCGCGACCGGCGCGCGCCCGCTCGCCATCACCGACAACATGAATTTCGGCAATCCGGAAAAGCCGGTGGTGATGGGCCAGTTCGCCGCCGCCGTCGCCGGCATCGCGAAGGCGTGCACCGCGCTCGACTTCCCGGTCGTATCCGGCAACGTGAGTCTCTACAACGAGACCGAGGGCTCGCCGATCCTGCCCACGCCCGCGATCGGCGGGCTGGGCGTGCTGGAGGACGCGGCCCGCGCCGTGGGCCTCGCCGCCGCCCCGGGCCAGGACCTGGTGCTGGTCGGGGCCGAGCCCTCCCATCTCGGCCAGTCCCTGTGGCTGCGCGAGATCGCGGGGCAGGAGGCCGGCCCGCCGCCGCCGGTCGATCTCGCGGCGGAACGCAGGCACGGCGATTTCGTCCGCGCCCGCATCGCCTCGGGCGAGGTGCGCGCCTGCCACGACGTCGCGGACGGCGGGCTGCTGGTCGCCGTCGCGGAGATGCTGATGGCCGGCAACGTGGGCGCCACGCTCGCGGGCCCCACGGATGGAGGCTTCTGGTTCGGCGAGGACCAGGCGCGCTACGTGGTCGCGGTCGCGGATGGCGCCGCCCTCGTCGCGGCGGCGCAGGGGGCGGGCATTCCCGCGCGACTGCTCGGGCGCACCGGCGGCGAGGGTTTGACACTCCCCGATGGCACAACCATATCGCTGGCTACGTTGCGTTCGGCGCACGAACGCTTCTTCCCCGCCTTGATGGAGACCTGAACCGTGGCGATGCCGGCAAGCGAGATCGAGGCGCTGATCAAGGCGGCCGTCCCCGACGCCTCCGTCACCATCGAGGACCTGGCTGGCGACGGCGACCATTACGCGGCGACGGTTGTCGCGGAATCCTTCCGTGGCCTCAGCCGCGTGCGGCAGCACCAGATCGTCTACGCCGCGCTGCGCGGCCGCATGGGCGGCGAGTTGCACGCGCTGGCCTTGCAGACCTCCGCTCCCTGAACCCCCTCACCCACCCAAGTTCACCCACCAGGAATCCCGCTCATGGCCAATATCGCGGAACGCATCCAGTCCGAGATCACCGAGAACCCGGTAATGCTCTACATGAAGGGCACGGCGATGTTCCCGCAGTGCGGCTTCTCCGCCCGCGTGGTGCAGATCCTCTCGCACATGGGCGTGCCGTTCGCCACCGCGAACGTGCTCGAGGACCCGGAACTGCGCGACGGCATCAAGCAGTTTTCCAACTGGCCGACCATCCCGCAGCTCTACGTCAAGGGCGAGTTCGTCGGCGGCTGCGACATCGTGACCGAGATGTTCCAGTCCGGCGAGCTGGCGACGATGCTGGCCGAGAAGGGCATCAAGACCGAAGCCAAGGCCTGACCGGCGCTCGCCGCCTCAGGCGGCGAGCTTTTCCAGGTTCCATGCGGCGAGGAGCTTCGCGAGCTTCTCGCCCTGCGCCTTCGACAGGGGCCAGGCGCCCGGCGCGCGCACGTGCCCGCAATCGTGGCCGGACAAGGCGAGGGCCGCCTTGACCACCGAAACGTTCGTGCCGTTGCCTTCCTCGGCGCGCAGTTCCTCGAAGGCGGACATCGTCCCGATCAGCGCCATCGCCGCCGCGTAGTCGCCCTTGTCCAGCGCCCTGTGGATCGCGACCGAGTGCGACGGCCAGACATTGATCAGGCCGGAGGTGAAGCCGCGCGCGCCCACGGCGTAGAGCGGCGGCGCCCAGGTCTCGGCGAGCCCCGCGACCCAGGCGATGCCCGCGGGCGCGCGGCGGATGGCGGCGGCGAGGCGCATCGGCGTCTGGCTCGCCCATTTCACGCCGATCACGCCAGGCACGCGGCACAGCGCCTCGATCGCGTCGAGCCCGATCGCGTCGTTGCGCAGGTAGAGCACGATCGGCAGCCCGCCGCCGGCCTCGCCGATGCGCGCGACGTACTCCACGACGGCGCGCGGCGCGACGAACGGGTCCGGCGGCTGGTGCACCATCAGCGCGTCCGCCCCCGCCTTCGCCGAGGCGCGGGCGAGTGCCAGCGCATCCGGCAGCGCGCGGCCGACGCCGGCGAGCAACGGCACGCGCCCGCCCACCTGCTCCGCCGCGGCGTGCACCATCGTCTCCGCCTCGGCGGTGGTCAGCGCGTAGAACTCGGAGGTGTTGCCGTTGGTCACCAGCACCTGCACGCCGGCGGCGATGGCGCGGTCCGCGACCGGCTTGAGCCGCGCCGGCGCCAGCCGGTCCTGGGCGTCGAACGGGGTGACGAGAATGCCGGAAATGCCGGAAAGCGCGGCGCGGACGGCGTCGGAAGAGCGGGGCATCGGTGCTCCTGTGGTCTCGGGGTGGCGGTCTGGGGTGGCGATCGTCTATGTTATCGCTACCATACCACGCAAGCGGCGCGGCGGAAAAGCCCGCCGGGTTCAGCCGCCGAGGCTTGCGAGCGCCGCCATCGCCTCCTCGCGCACATGCGCGTCGGCGGTGAGCGACTTCGCCTTTCCGAGCCATTCCCGCGCCCTGGCGTGGTCGCCGACCGCGGCCTCGCCCTCGCCCGCCTTGAGGTACAGCCTCGCCGCCTCCGCCGTTGCGTGGGCCGCGAGCGAGGCCTCCGCCGCCACCGCCTCGCAGCGCGCAACGCCGCGCGGGTCCTGCAGCTGCGTGCGCAGCTTCACCGCCTCCAGCGCCCGCGTGCGGGCCGCCTGGGCGTCGCCGCGCGCGAGCGACAGCCGGGCGCTGAGCTCCCATGTGTCGGCGATCGAGAGCGGGTCATGGTGCGGCGCCAGCACCAGCGAGGCCGCGAGCAGCCCCGTCGTGTCGTGCTGCTCGGCGGCGATCAGCCCCATCAGGAACCGCCCGCGCAGCGCCACCGCCTTGTCGCGGCCGGCGGCGACCTGTTGCGCGGCCGTCGCGGCCTGCGACAGGTTGCCCTGGCGATACAGCGCGGTCGCGATCACCAGGCCGAGCGTCGGCGGCGGCTGGTGGCCGCGCCGCGCCAGTTCCGCCTGGAGGTTGCGCGCATCGGCCAGCGCCTGGGCGAGCTGGTTGTCGGCCAGTTCCGCGATGGCGAGGTTGGTGCCGGCGGTCGCGATCGCGGAGGCGTTGCCGTCCTTCTGCGCCTGTGTCAGCGCCGCGCGGTATTGGCGCGCCGCGCCCGCGGCGTGGCCAGCGTCCATCTCCTGCAGGCCGTTGTATTCCGCCGCCGTGATCCGCCGGTCGCCGCAGCCCGAAAGCGCCAGCAGCGCCGCCAGCGCCATGGCCGCCCGCGACATCGTTCCGCCCGCCACCCGCATAGCGATTCTCCCTCGAATCGAAGGGAGCGTATCAGGCGGCGCCGATTCCCCGCGCGCGCCGCCGCGGCGCCGGGCGGAACCTCAGCCGCGGTGTGCGGCGACCAGCCTTTCGTAGACGCGCACATAGTCCTCGGCCATGCGCCGGCTGGTCCAGCGCTGCTCGAAACGCTGCCGCACCTTGGCGCGGTCCAGTTCGCCGAGGCGGCCGCAGGCGGCGATCGCCTCCTCCACGTTCTCGACGACGAAGCCGGTCAGCCCGTCCTCCATCACCTCCGGCACCGAGCCGCGGCGGAAGGCGATGACGGGGCAGCCGCAGGCCATCGCCTCGATCATCACCAGGCCGAACGGCTCCGGCCAGTCGATCGCGAACATCAGCGCCTTGGCGCCGGAGAGGAAGGCGGGCTTCTGCGCATCGTTGATCTCGCCGATGAAATCGACGTTCGCCCCGGCCTCGCGGATCAGCGGCTCGACGCTCTTCTTGAAATATTCGTCGTCGGCGCGGTCCACCTTGGCCGCGACCTTGAGCTGCACGCCGCAGGCACCCGCGATGCGGATGGCGCGCTCGATCCCCTTCTCCGGCGAGATGCGGCCGAGGAAGGCGAAGTACTCGGGCGATGCCGGCACCGGGTGCAGCAGCGTGGGCGAAAGCCCGTGCAGCACCGTCGCGACCCAGTTGAGGTCCGGGATCGGCTTCCTCTGATTGTTCGAGATCGAAACCATCGGCACGTCCGGGAACATGCGGTAGACGGCGGCGAACTCCTTGAGGTCCAGCCTGCCGTGCATGGTGGAGAGAAAAGGCACGGGCTGGCGGGAGAACAGCGCGTTGGGAAAATAGTCGATGTGGAAATGCAGCACGTCGAAGTTGTGCGCGCGGCGATAGACGTATTCCAGCATCACGTTGTAGGTCGCCACCCAGTCGCGGATCTCGGGGTCGAGTCGCAGCGCCTGCGGCCAGGGTGGGTCGAGCTTCGCGGAGGTGACGGAATCGCCGCTGGCGAACAGCGTCACGTCGTGGCCCATCGCGACCAGTTCCTCGGTCAGCGCCGAGACGACGCGCTCGGAGCCGCCGTAGAGCTTGGGGGGAACGGCCTCGAACAGCGGGGCGATCTGGGCAATGCGCATGGCAGGCTCCGTGGGGGTCGGCGGGCGGCGGCCGACTAGGGGTCGAATATGGCGAAAACCGGCCCGAAATCCGCCGTATTGGGGTAGTGTGTGCGCCATCATGCCGACAGAGATGACCGGCTACCAGGGCCGTCCGATCGCCTTCCTCGCGCGCTACGTGCGGCTGCACGGGGCGGCGCATGCGGTGATCATCGGCTTCGTCGTGCTCGCCGTGACCTTCTCCACCTCCTCGCAATACGCGCTGAAGGGGCTGATCGACGTGGTGGCGCGTGGGCCGGCGGCGGCGGGCAACGCGATCTGGACGCCGCTGATCATTCTCTGCGCGTTCATCGCCGCGGATAATTTCTCCTGGCGCGTCGCGGGCTTCGTCGCCGCGCGCACCTTCACCCGCGTCACCGGCGACGTGAGGAGCGACCTCTTCCTCCACCTCGCCGGCCACGCGCCGGCCTATTTCGCGGACCGCCTGCCGGGCACGCTCGGTGGGCGCATCTCCGCGACGGCCAACGCGATCTACCTCACGGAAAGCGCGCTGACGTGGAACGTGCTGCCGCCCTGCCTCGCGGTGGTGATCGCCATCCTGTTCCTCGGCACCGTCAACCTGACGATGGCGCTGGCGCTGGCGGGCGTGGCACTCGCCATGGCGCTGATCATCTACGGCCTGGCCAGGCGCGGCACGAAGGTGCACCGCGCTTATGCCGAGGCCGCCGCACGCGTTGACGGCGAGCTGGTGGACGTGATCGGCAACATGCACGTGGTGCGCGCCTTCGGCGCCACGCTGCGCGAGCACAAGCGGCTCGGCGCGGAATTGGACCAGGAGATGCGGGCACGCACGAAGAGCCTGCTGTATCTGGAAAAGCTGCGCCTGCTGCACGCCGCGATGACGGCGGCGATCACCGCGGGCCTGCTGTTCTGGGGTGTCATGATGTGGCGCGCCGGCACCGGCACCGCGGGCGACCTGGTGCTCATCACCTCGATGGGCTTCACCATCCTGCACGGCACGCGCGACCTCGCCGTGGCGCTGGTCGACCTCACCCAGAACATCGCGCGGCTGGAGGAGGCCGTCACCGCCGTCGGCGCCCCGCACGCGCTGACGGATGCCGCGGGCGCGCGGGCGCTGGCCTCCGCCGGCGGGCGCGTCGAGTTCGCCTCGGTGCGCTTCGCCTATCCCGGCCGCGAGCCGATCCTGAACGGGCTCGACCTCACCATCGAGGCGGGACAGCGCGTGGGGCTGGTAGGCGCATCGGGCGCGGGCAAGTCGACAGTGATTGCCCTTCTGCAACGTTTCTACGACGTCGACGCCGGCGCCATCCGCATCGACGGGCAGGATCTGCGCGAGATCACCCAGGCCAGCCTGCGCGCCGGTATCGCCATCGTGCCCCAGGACATCTCCCTGTTCCACCGCTCGGTGCGCGAGAACATCCGCTATGCCCGGCCGGAGGCGACGGAGGAGCAGGTGCTCGCCGCCGCCGAGGCCGCGCGCTGCCGCGACTTCATCGAGGCGCTGCCGCAGGGCTTCGATACCGTGGTGGGCGACCGCGGCACCAAGCTTTCCGGCGGCCAGCGCCAGCGCCTCGCCATCGCCCGCGCGCTGCTCAAGGACGCGCCGATCCTGCTGCTCGACGAAGCTACCTCCGCACTCGACAGCGAGAGCGAGCAGGCGATCCAGGCCGCACTCGACGTGCTGATGCGCGGGCGCACGGTGATCGCCATCGCGCACCGGCTGTCCACGCTCAAACGCTTCGACCGCATCGTGGTGATGGATTCCGGCCGCGTGGTGGACGACGGCCCGCCCGCGCTGCTCGCCGAACGCCCCGGCCCCTACCGCGAACTGCTGCGCCGCCAGGGCGTGCTGGAGAGTGCCGCGGACTGACCGAATAACCAGGGCGCGGCCCCATAAAGCCGGAACGGCCGGCGGAAATCCGCCCCG
This sequence comes from Pseudomonadota bacterium, assembly GCA_021847175.1. GTDB lineage: Bacteria > Pseudomonadota > Alphaproteobacteria > Acetobacterales > Acetobacteraceae > JAJXXT01. Next base: position 1,051 of record JAJZUI010000126.1, on the reverse strand, counting down.
GGTACGCATTCCGGAGTCTCGTCCTACATGGCGCGAGGCCCATGAGGGAAGGCGAACGGATGTTGCTCTAGCGAATCAACGGGCTTTCCCAGACCGCGCCGAGCAGTTCCTTGAGCTGGGTAAAGCGCCTGTGCCCAAGCTCGGCGCTCCACTCGCGCTCGATGTCGCGCAGGATGTCGAGGATTTTCGCATAGGCGGCGTGGCCGCGCGTGGTCAGGCGGACGACGCGTGCGCTCGGCGTATCCGGTGCATGGGCGCGGACGATGTAGCCGCACCCCTCGAGGCTGCCGAGGAGCTGGTTCATGGCTTGCTTGCTGATGCCGGCACGCTCGGCGAGCGTGCCCGGGCGAACCCCGTCTGGCCCCGGAAACTGCATCACCGCGATATGCGGCAGGCGCAGCTCCTCGAAACCCGCGGCATTCAGCTCCGCGACGAGACGGCGATGGATGGCCTGCGCCGGTACGCGCAGCAGGGCGCCGATGAGCATGTCCTGCGTCCTGGCCGGCGGACCTTTCAGCGGCGGCATTGACATCTGTCGTAAATGGCGTTTACCTCCCGGTAAGGTAAATGCCGTTTACCACAGGAGAGAGCGCATGGTACAGCCATCCACCGGCCTCCGCGTCGATCCTTCCGCCGAGACCCTGAGCGGCGGGCCGCTCACGGTGCGGTTCCTGATCACGGGGGAGAACTCGGGCGGCAGCATCGCGGCCTTCGAGCTCACGGTACCGGCGGCCCAGCGCCTGCTGGGTCCGGCGCATAGCCACGACCACTACGAGGAGACGATCTACGGTATCGACGGCGTGCTGACCTGGACCGTCGACAGCCAGCGGATCGAGGTCGGGCCGGGGCAGGCGCTGTGCATTCCCCGCGGCGCCGTTCATCGGTTCGATAACAACACAAGCGACGACGTGAAGGCACTTTGCGTCATCACGCCGGCGGCAATCGGTCCGCAGTTTTTCCGCGAGGCTTTCGCGGTGGTCAACGCGGCGGCTGGCGGTCCGCCGGACCCCGCCAGGATGGTGGAGATCATGCGCCGCCACGGCCTCACGCC
>JAJZUI010000125.1 GCA_021847175.1 Pseudomonadota bacterium | reverse complement strand
GACCTGCCGGCAATCCGCAAGGCCGGGTTCCTGATCGGGCGCGGGCGCGAGGCGCACACCACCTCCGCCGCGGTGCCGGTGCGCGACGCCGCGGGGCGGCTGCACGGCGCGCTCGTCGTCTCGGGGCCCTCGATGCGTTTCGCCGGCGACGCACCGAAGGCCGCGTTGCGCCTGCTGCTCGATGCCGCGGCCGCGATCGCGCCGGCGCTGCCCGCCCCCGGCGGCGAGGAGGCCCCGCGGGAGGTCAGTGCGTCGAAGGTGCGGGCGCGGGAGCCGCAGCCGGCGCGCGGCGGACGAACGGGGCCAGGAAAACCGCGAGCGCCACGAGAAGGCACGCGACCGCGAACGGGTGGGTGACGAAGATCGAGAGGTGGCCGCGCGAAGTGATGAGCGAGCGGCGGAAGTTCGATTCGGTGATGTTGCCCAGCACCAGCGCCAGCACGATCGGCGCCGGATGGATCTTCGCCTTCTGCAGCACGTAGCCGAGGATGCCGAAGAAGATCGTCGTCCACACCGCGAAGAGATCGTTCTGCGAGGCGTAGCTGCCGAGCAGGCACATCGCCCCCACCAGCCCCGCGATCATGCTGCGCGGCACCTGGGTCACGCGCACCCATAGGCGCGTGCCGGCGAGGCCGAGGGCGACCATGAGCGGCATGGTCACGATCAGCGCGATGAAGATCGAATACGGGATCTCGGGGTTGCGGGTGAACAGCAGCGGACCCGGCTGCACGCCGTGCAGCGTGAGCGCGCCAATCAGCACCGCGGTGCTGGCGGAACCCGGAATACCGAGCGAGAGCATCGGCGCGAGCGCCCCGGGCACGGAGGCGTTCGCCGCCGCCTCGGAGGCGATCAGCCCCTCGGGGTTGCCATGGCCGAACGTTTCCGGCCGTTTCGAGATCCGCTTCTGGAAACCGTAGGAGATGAACGCGGAGATGGTGGCGCCGTGGCCGGGGATGACGCTGACCAGGAAGCCGAGCACGCTGCTGCGCGCGAGCGGGCCGAGATAGGGCCGCATCAGCCCGACCTGGCCGGAAACGCTGGGCAGCTTCTTGAGCGGTGCCGGCATGTCGGCGGATTTCTCCACCAGCGAGAACACGCTGGAGAGCGCGAACAGGCCGATCAGCGCGGGCAGGAAGCCGACACCGCTCAACAGGTTGTCGTTGAAGACGTAGCGCGGCACGCCGTCCATCGGGTCGGTGCCGATGAGCGCCACGGCAAGGCCGAAGAACAGGCCGATGAACCCCTTGAGCATGGAATCGCCGGAGAGCGAGGAGACCATGCTGAGCCCGAGCACGGCGATCGCGAAGTATTTCACCGGCCCGAAGGCCAGCGCCACGGAGGCGATCCAGGTCGAGGAGCCAATGAGCAGCAGCGTGCCGGTGATGGAGGCGAAGCCGGCGCTCAGGATCGACATGGTGAGTGCCGCGCCCGCCTCGCCCTTGAGGCGCATCTGGTATCCGTCGAGCGCGGTCACCGCGGCGGCGGGCACGCCGGGCGTGTTCATCAGGATCGCGGGAATGGCGCCCGCGTATTCGGTCGCCATGTACAGTGTCACCAGCAGCACGATCGAGGTGATCGGCGACATGCCGTAGGTGAACGGGATCAGCAGCGCGATGCCGATGCTCGACGACAGGCCCGGGATGCTGCCGATGCAATAGCCGGCGAGCGTGCCGCCGACGAGGCCGGCCACCACGTCCCAGGATTCCATGTGATGCAGCGCGAAGAGAAAGCCTTGCCCGATCATCGTCCGCTTATGGCATGGGCGTGCCCAGCACGTGCTGGAAAATAACGCGCGTGAAGACAAGGAAGCCCGCCGTCGCCAGCGCGATGCCGACGGGCCTGCGATAGCCGGCGATCCAGAGGAACGGCGGCAGCCACAGCGCGGTGGCCAGGTAGTAGCCGAGGCTGGCCATCAGCAGCGGGTAGAGGATCGTCATGCCCATCGCGGCGAGCACGAACCATGGCCGTTCCACCGAGACCAGGGCGGAGGCTTTGGCGAGGCGCCCCCGGGCGAGGCTGCGCGCGATCAGCAGCACGGCGCAGAGAACCAGCATCGCCGAGATCGCCCTGGGGAACGCGATCGGGCTCATCAGGCCGCGCGACTGGGACTGGATCCAGCCGGCGCCAAACCAGAACCATAGCCCGATCGCCAGCATCACAGCGCCGATACCGGCGTCAAGCACGAAGGCAGGGAGGCGAAATGCCTCCCTGCCTCCATGGACGGAGGCCGTTACCTCCGCCTCCCCCGCCCCCCGCGAAGGATCGCCAGTCATCGCGCCATATGGCTGCTTCGATGGCTGCTTCGATGGCTACTTCACGAAGCCCAGCTTCTTCAGCCAGACGAGCGTCACCTTGTCCTGCTGCTGGATGAAGGTGTCGAACGTCGCCGAGCCCGCGTAGTCGTACTGCAGCGAGTTGTTCTTCACGTAGGCCTGCATGTCCGGGCTCTCCATCGCCTTCTTGATGTCGGCGTCGAGCGCGGCGAGGATCGCGGGCGGCATGTTCGCCGGTGCGATGATGCCGCGCCACTGGTTCCAGAAGGTGGGCACGTTGTAGCCCTGCTCCTCCACCGTGGGCACGTTGGGCAGGTCGGCCAGGCGCTTCGGCGCGATGACGCCGATGACGCGCAGATGCCCGGCCGCGACCTGGTCCTTCACCAGGCCGTAATAGGCGACGGTCGCCGCGCCATGGCCGCCGAGCACCGCGGTGACGCCGCCGCCGACGCTGTTATAGGGCACCCAGTTGACGTCCGACGCCGGCAGCCCGGCCGCCGACATGAACATCTCCCAGGCGATGTTGGCGCCGGAGCCTTTGACGAAGCCGGCCACCACCATCTTGCCGGCATCCGCCTTGATGGCGGCGGCGAGGTCCTTCATCGAATGGATGTTGCTCTTGGCGGGGACCACGAAGAGGTAGGGGTCCGTCACCAGGCGCGCCACCCAGGTCACGCTGTGGATGTTATACTGACGTAACGTCTGGTGGAATTCCGCGAGATGCGTGCTGGTGGCGGAGCCGATCGTGTAGCCGTCCGGCTTAGAGTGGGTGATGATCGCCATCTCCGCGGCACCGCGCCCGCCGGGGCGGTTCTCGATCACGATGGGGATCTTGAGTTCCTTCTGCAGCACGCTGCCGAGCTTGCGCGCCATCACGTCCGTAGCGCCGCCGGGGGAGACGTGCAGCACGTAGTGGATCGGGTGGTCCGGATAGGCCGGCCCGGCCTGCGCGACGCCGCCCCCCAGCGTGGCCGCCAGCCCGCCGGCCAGCCCGGCCGCGGCAAAGAGTGATAGCCAGGTTCGCAGTCGCATGGATGGTTCCTCCCCCCTCTGTCTTGCTTATATCCCACCCGCGCCACGACGGGGGCGGGCGGCGCTTGGCTTGCATGATGGACCGCTGGTCTGAATAACGCAACCACCGAAGCCAAAAGCGCGGGCCGATGTTGTGGTAACGCAACCACCGCCACGCCCGCGCTGGGCGGCGCGCCCTTGCCTCCGCCCCGCGCCTCTCCGACACTTCCCGCCGCTCGCCACCCAGGAGGTGCCTTCGTGAAACCCCGTCGCCCGCAGGACCGCCGCCCCCGCCACCGGGCCATGATCGTGGCACCGCAGCCGGACGCCGTGGAGGCCGGTGCCGCGGTGCTGGCCGAGGGCGGCTCGGCGATCGATGCCGCCATCGCCTGCGCGCTGATGCAGGGCGTGGTGGACCCGCTGATGTGCGGCGTCGCGGGGCTCGGCGTGCTCCATGTGCACGACACGCGCACCGGCCGCAGCGAGGTGATCGACGGGCTTTCCACCGTGCCCGCCGCCGCGACGCCCACGATGTGGGAAGGGATCTTCGAGGGCGAGTGCAAGGACGGCTACGGCTACGTCCTGCGCGGCGCCGTCAACGAGACCGGCCACGGCGCGGTGACGACGCCCGGCATCCTGCGCGTGTTCGAGGCGGCACACGCGAGCTATGGGCGGCTGCCCTGGGCGGATCTGTTCGCGCCCGCGATCCGGCGCGGGCGCGAGGGCTGGGCGGTGCGCCCGCACGTGGCGGCGATGTTCGCCTCCGACGACCGCCCCTACGGGCGCGCGCGGATGGCCGACAAGCTCGCCTACAGCGCGGAGGGACGCGAGCTCTACATGGACGCCGATGCGCCCAAGGCGATGGGGCGGATGGTGAGGAACCCGAACCTCGCCGCGACGCTGGAGCGCCTCGCGCGCAAGGGGGCGGAGGAGTTCTACAGCGGCGAGCTTGCCCACCTCATCGTGGACGACATGAAGCGGCATGGCGGGCTGCTGTCGATGGAGGACCTCGCGGGGTTCCGCATCCGCCGCGGCGCGCCGCTCACCATCACCTATCGCGGCCGCACCGTCGCGGCACCGGCGCCGGCCGCGGGCGGCATCGTGGTGCTGGAGATGCTGCGCATCCTTGAGCGCTTCGACCTCGTTGCCATGGGCCACAACAGCCCCGGCTACATCCGCACCGTGGCGGAGGCGATGAAGATCGCGGGGCGGGACAAGGAGCGGCATGTCGGCGACCCGGACCGCGCCCCGGCGCCGGTCGGGCGGCTGCTCTCCGATGCCTATGCCGACGAGTGCGCCGCCGCCATCGCGCGGGGCGAGAAGGCGTCGCTCGACCGCATGACGGGCGACAGCAAGGACACCACGCAGGTCTGCTGCTGGGATGCGGATGGGCTCGTCGTTTCGCTCACGCACACGCTCGGCCTGCCCTCGGGCGCGATCCCGCCGGGCACCGGGTTCATGCTCAACGGCGCGATGAACTGGTACGACCCGCGGCCGGGGCGGCCGAACTCCATCGGGCCCGGCTCGCGCCGCTTTTCCAGCATGTCGCCGACGCTGGTGTTCGAGGACGGCCAGCCCGCGGTCTCGATCGGCGCGCCGGGGGGCGCGTGGATCGGCGTCGCGGTGCTGCAGGGGCTGCTCAACCTGCTCGACTGGGGCATGGGCATCCAGGACGCGGTGATGGCGCCGCGCTTCTCCGCAACCACCAACGCGATCGACATCAGCAACCGCATCCCGCGCGCGGTGGAGGCGGCGGTGGCGGAGGCGGGCTACGCGGTGAACCGTTCGGCGCACTCCTACCCGTTCGCGGCGCTGCACGGCATCACGGGCTGGGACGGCGTGCTGGAGGGCGGCGCGGACCCGCAGCGCGACGGGTACGCGGCCGGCGTGTGACGGCCTCTCAGTCGGCGCGGGCGAGGAAGGCGGCGACGATCGACATGACGAGGTCCGGCTTTTCCAGGTGCGCGCAGTGGCTGGCGCCGCCGATGATGACCCATTCGGCGCCGGGGATGCGCTCGGCGTAGGGGGCGACGCAGGCCTCGGTCGCCTCGTCGTGCTGGCCGGAGAGCACCAGCGTGCGCGCGGCGACGGCGGGCAGCCGGTCCTCGATGCTCCAGTCGCGGATGTGGCCGACGACGTGGAACTCGCTGGGCCCGTTCATCGTGTGGTAGACGGTGGGCTCGGCGGCCATGCCCGCGAAGCTGTCGCGCAATGGTTGCGGAAACGGCACGACGCGGCAGAGATGGCGCTCGTAGAACACGTTGACCGCCGCCTCGTATTCCGCGTCCGCCGTGGTCCCGGCCGCCTCGTGGCGCAGCAGCGTCGCCTGCACATGCTGCGGCAGGCCGGCGCGCAGGCGGTTCGCCTCGGCGACCCACGTGCGCATGTTCGCCGGCGAGTTGGCGATGACGAGGCCGCGCAGCCCAGCGGGGCGGCGCACCGCGTGCTCCGCGCCGAGCATGCCGCCCCAGGACTGGCCGAGCAGGTGATACGCCTCGCCGATGCCCAGGTGCGCGACCAGCGCGTCCAGTTCCTCGATGAAGAGTTGCACCGACCAGAAATCCGCCGGCGCCTCCGGCCGGTGGGTGGAGCGGCCGCAGCCGAACTGGTCGTACTGGATCACCGCGCGCCCGCCGGCCGCCAGCGTGTCGAACGGGTGGAGGTAGTCCGACTGCGCGCCCGGCCCGCCATGCAGGCACAGCAGCGGCGGGCGCGCGGCGCCGAGGTCGCCGGTGATGCGATACCAGGTCTCGCCGCCCTTGAACGGCATGCGGCCTTCGCGGATGTGGGGCATGGCGCTGTGCTCCGTCGTGCGGGCATCAGCCTGGGCGGCGGCGGCGGGACGGTCAACCCGCGCGATGCGGCTTGCGGCTTGCGCCGCGATTGTCCAGCCTCGGCGCGCAGCCTGGGAGAGGGACGATGAGCGACGCGCTGATCCGCCTGACCGCGACCGAAGCGGTGGCCGCGCTGAAGGCGCGCAAGGTCTCGCCGCTCGAACTCATCGACGCCGCCGCCGCGCGCATCGCCGTCGTCGAGCCGGCGGTGAACGCACTGCCGACGCTCTGCCTCGACCGCGCGCGGGAGCGGGCGCGACGGATGGGCGCGATGCCGGAGCATCCCGGCGCGCTGCACGGGCTGCCGGTGGTGATCAAGGACCTCGTGGACGTCGCGGGCGTGCGCACCACGTACGGCTCGCCGCTGTTCGCCGAGCATGTGCCGGCAACATCCCATCCCCTGGTGGAACGGATCGAGGCGCTGGGCGGCATCGTCATCGGCAAGTCCAACACGCCGGAGTTCGGCGCCGGCGGCAACACGTTCAACGAGGTGTTCGGCCGCACGCTCAACCCGTGGAACACCTCGCTCACCTGCGGCGGCTCCTCCGGCGGCGCCGCGGTGGCGCTGGCGACCGGCGAGGCCTGGCTCGCGCATGGCTCCGACCATGGCGGCTCGCTGCGGGGGCCGGCGACGCTCACCGGCGTGGTGGGGCTGCGGCCCTCGCCGGGGCGCGTCACGCGCGGCACGCCCGCCAACCTGTTCTCGCCGCTCTCGGTGCAGGGGCCGATGGCGCGAACGGTCGCCGACATCGCGCTGTTTCTCGACACCATGGCCGGGCACGACAGGCGCGACCCGATGAGCTTCGAGGCGCCGGCGATACCGTTCTCTGTCGCCGCGCGCTCGCCCAAGCCGCCGCGGCGCATCGCGTTCACCGCGGACTATGGCGGCGCGGTGCCGGTGGAGCGGGAGACGCGGGAGCTGTGCGCGCGGGCGGCGCTGCGCTTCGCCGAGGCGGGCGTGGTGGTGGAGGAGGCGCATCCGGACCTGGGGCCGGCGGCGGACGTGTTCCTCGCGCTGCGCTCGCAGCATTTCCTGGTGGACCGGGAGCTTCAGCTCCAGGCGCATCGGGACAAGCTCAAGCCGGACATCATCTGGAACACGGAACTCGCGCTGGCGCAGACGCCCTCCCGCCTCGCCTGGGCGGAGCGGGAGCGGGCGGCGCTGTACCGGCGCTTCCTCGCCTTCTTCGAGACCTACGACCTGCTGGTGACACCTGGCGCGCCGACGCCGGCGTGGGACGTGACGCAGCGCGCGCGCACGGTGGTGGATGGCAGGAAACTGGACAGCTACATCGCCGGCTCGCTGCTGACCTCGGCGATCACGCTGACGTCCTGCCCGGCGCTTTCGGTTCCCTGCGGCCTGGACCGGCACGGGCGGCCGGTGGGGCTGCAGCTCATCGCGCCGCCGCGCGGCGAGGCGGCGCTGCTGGCGGCGGGCGCGGTCTTCGAGCGGATCGCGCCTTGGGCTGGGAACTTCCCGCTCGATCCCAGGCCAGGCAGCGTGCCGCCGGACGCCTGAGGCATCGCGCATCGATTGACCCGGCGGCGCTTTGCGTGAACGCTGCCGGCCATCCAGCCCGGAGGGACCGCCATGAAGATCACGAGCGAGGAGCAACGCCTGGTCGAGACCGCGCGGCGGGTGCTGCCGGGCGGCAATTTCGGCAATATGGCGAGCGAGATCATCATCCGCGAGGGTCGCGGCGGGCGCGTCTGGGACGTGAGCGGCAACGAGTACGTGGATTTCCTGCTCGGCTCCGGACCGATGCTGCTCGGCCACGCGCACCCGGAGGTGAACGCGGCAGTGGCGCAACAGCTTGCGCGCGGCTCGACGTTCTTCGTCAACAACGAGCACGGCATCGCGCTCGCCGCCGAGATCGTGGAGGCGGTGCCGTGCGCGGAGCAGGTGCGCTTCGCCTCCTCCGGCACGGAGGCGGACGCGCTGGCGATGCGGCTCGCGCGGGCGCACCGCAAGCGGCCCAAGATCCTGAAGTTCGAGGGCGGCTACCACGGCATGAGCGACTACGCGCTGATGAGCCTGTGGCCCGCGCGCGCCGGCAACTCCGAGCAGCCGGTCGCGGATTCCGCGGGCATCCCGGAGAGCGTGCGCGGCGAGATGCTGGTCGCCCCGTTCAACGACCTGGAGGCCGCGCGCCAGCTCATCCACGCGCACCGCGACGAGCTGGCCGGCGTGATCGTGGAGCCGTTGCAGCGGCTGCTGACGCCCCTGCCGGGCTTCCTGCGGGGCCTGCGCGACATCACCGCCGAATACGGGATCCCGCTGATCTTCGACGAGGTGGTGACGGGCTTCCGGCTGGCCTGGGGAGGGGCGCAGCGATATTACGATGTCGTTCCGGACATCTGCACGCTGGGCAAGGTCATCGGCGGCGGCTATCCGCTCTCCGCCGTCGCGGGGCGGGCGGATATCATGGCGCATTTCGACCGCGCGAAAGCGGGGCCGGAGGGGTTCATGCCGGTGATCGGCACGCTTTCCGGCAACCCGGTCGCGGCAATCGCGGGGCTGGCCACGCTCGCGGTGCTGAAGCGGCCCGGCGTCTACGAGAAGCTGCACGCGACCGGCAACGCCATCCGCGCGGGGCTGGAGCGGAGCCTGCGCGATGCCGGCATCCCGGCGGTGATCAAGGGCGAGGCGGTGATGTTCGACGCCCTGTTCACCACCCGCGCCAGCGTGGACAATTACCGCGAGACGCTGGACGCGGACGCGGGCCTGGCGAAGCGCTTCACGGCGCTGGCGCGCGAGCGCGGCGTGCTCAAGAGCGACGGCAAGATGTACATCTCCGTCGCCCACGACGAGCGCGACGTACGCGATACGCTGGCTGCCTTCGACGACGCGGCGCGGACGCTGGCGAACGAACGGAATTGAGGCGGGGCGTCAGCGGGAGGGCGGCGCGCGGCGGAACATGATTGCCATCGCGCCGATCTGCCTCGCCGTCAGCGGGTTGGCGAAGCGGATGGCGGCGGTGCCCTTCACGCCCTGGACCATGCGGGCGAGGAACTCGTCCGCAGGCTCGCGCCGCGCCATCAGGAACAGGTCGCGGGCGGGCAGCATCGCCCCTGGCTGGCCGTTGCCCATGCCCTGGTGGCAGGCGGCGCAATAGGTGGCGTAGATCGCGCGGGCCTGTTGCAGGTCCGCAACGGTTGGCGGCGGGTCGAGGAAGGCGGCACGGTCGAGCTTATGGCGGGCGAGCAGCGCGTCCACGGTGGCGGCGAGCGCCTTCAGGGCAGCGGGGTCGGAGAGCGGTCTGTGCTGCCATGGGCGCAGGCGGCCGGCGCCGGCGGGGTCGCCGTCCTGGCGCAGGAGCCAGGGCAGGAGGCCGAGTTCGCTGGCGATGCGCTGGCGCAGGCCCTCGCGGTTGGCCGGCGGCAAGGCAGGCGTGCTGTCCAGGCGGCGCAGGTCGCCGCGCAGCAGCAGCAGTTCCGCGGTGGCGCGCAGGGACGGCCCCTGCCCTCGCGGCGCCGCCCCCGCCATTTGTGCCGCGGCCAGGGCAGCGGTGGCGGCGACTACGAAAAAGAACAGCCGCGACGCCGGAGCGCCGCGGCTGCCTGCTGCGCCGCGCGGTGCGGCGCGGCGCCTCATTTCACGCTGATCTTCGTCTCGACCGGCATGTTGTGGTGCGTCCAGTCGCTCATCGAGCCGGCGTACATCTTCGCGTCCTTGTTGCCGAGGATCTGCGAGGAGACGAACCAGCCGATGGAGGCCCACCAGCCGGTGTTGCAGAAGGTGATCTGCTTGCCCGTGGTCGGCACGCCCGCCGCGGCGTAGAGCTTCTCGATCTCCGCCTTGCTGCGGAACATGCCGCCGCCGTTCTGCGTCAGCCATTCCTGGGGCACGTTGTGGGCGCCGGGAATCGTTCCGCTCTTGGTGTCGACCGGCGGGCGGGTGACGCCGAGGTACTGGTCGGACGGGCGGTTGTCGATCAGCGTCACGCCGGGCTGCTTGAGCGCGGCCTCGACCGCGGCGCGGTTGGCGAGCAGGTCCTTCTGCAGCGACATCGTGAAGGTCTTCGCGGCGGGCTTCACCATGCCCTTCTGCAGCAGGTCGGCGGGGTTGCCCTTCGCCTTCACCGCGGCGAGGTAGGCCGCCATGCCGCCGTCCAGGATCGAGACGTTCTTGTCGCCCAGGACCTCGAAGGTCCAGAACATGCGCGTCGCCATGCCCATGTCCGTGGAGCTCATGCCCGGCGAGACCAGGATGACATGCGTCTTGTTGTCGATGCCGAAGTCGCCGATGAGCTTGGCGAGCTTCTCCGGATGGCGGGTGAACATGCCGGGCGCGCCGCCCCGGCTCACCCGCCAGCCATCGGTCGCGAAGTGGGTGTGGACGGCGCCGGGGATGTGGCCGCGCAGATAGGCGACGAGCGGGCGCGCGTCGATGAAGGCCACGTCCGGCTTGCCGATATGCGCCACCGCCCACTCGGCGCTGACGAGCGGCTGGGCCGCCATCGCGGAGCCGGCGGACAGCGCCAGCCCGGCGACGGCCGAGGCGAGCGCCACGCCGCCGGAGAACCATCGGTTACGCCATTTCGTCTTCATGTTCTTTCCTCCCTTTGCTGGTCTTCTCGCCATTGCTGGCCTGCTTCGAAAATCGCCCTACGCCGTCACGGTCACGTCCGCGGCGAGGATCGCCTCGGCCGCCGCCTCCCATGCGCGCTCGTCGTCCGGCGCGAGGGTGGAGACGTCGAGGCGCGTGACGCTGGCATCGCCCCCGGCGGCGGCGAGCGCCGTATCCAGCGTCGCCGCATCCGGGTAGAGGCCCGTCCTGAGTTCGAGGATCCGTTTCGTCATCGCACCGGGCTCTCAGACGTTGACCACGTGGTCGCTGGCGGCGATGGCGGCGGCGAGCGAAGCGGCGTCGAGCACCGGCAGGGCGCCCGCCATCTCCGGCGAGGTGCTCTCGGGCGCGATGTCCGAAAGCTCCAGCAGTTCCGCGAGTTCCGCGTTGGCCTCGGTGTCCGCCACCGGCCCGTTCATGAACACCAGCCTGACGCGGTGCCCGAAGATGGTGAGGCCGGCGGCGACGCGCATGCCCTCGCCGTGGTCGCGCCGCGCCAGCACCAGGATGGATTTCACGCTGCCCGCCATCGCCGTCCCTAAAGGCTCACGACGCGCGTGGCCTCGGCCATCAGCGCGCTGTTGATGGTCTGGCTGCCGCGCTGGGCGGGGCATTCGCGGCCGGCCATGTGCTGGTCCCAGGAATGCTCGCAGACGACGACGCGCACGGCGGTGGGCAGGGTGGCGGCGAACGCGGCGTCGCCCAGCGCGCGCACGCCGTCGTTGGTGAGGAAGCAGCCCCAGCGCACGCCGCGGGCGGCGAAGGCACGGGCCAGCGGGGCGGCGATGCGCGCGGCGGCGGGGTTGGCGATGTGGAGCAGGATGTCCAAGGCGTCTTTGTTCCCTGTCATGGTTCGCGGGTCAGGGCTGGCGCGTCAGGGCCACAGACGCAGCCTGCGGGGATGCACGCCGGCCTGGTAGCCGCGCGCGAAGGCGACGAGGCGCGCTTCCGGCGGGCCGGCGACGATGGCCCCGCGCGGCGCCCGCTCCGGGGCGGCGACGAGCAGCGTGTCGCGCATGGGGGCGGTGAAGATCGTTTCGCTCACGAGGCTGCGCGGAGCGCCGGGCGGCGCGCCGGGCGGGATGGACGGCGCGTGGTCGAGGACCATGACGTCGCGCTGGCCGGCGAGGAAGAGCAGCGCGCCCACCGAGGCCGCCTGCCGCGCGGAGGCGCTGAAGACCAGCACGCGCTCGCTTCCCGCGAGGCCGATCGTGCCGAGCAGCCAGCGCAGCGCGTGGAACCCTGCCGGGCGGCCGTCGGGGCCGAACAGGCTTGCCGCGGGAAGGCAGCGCGCGCCGGGGAGCGAGGCGTGCTCGCAGGCAGCCTTGGCGCGGACATCGACGAGGCGGACGGCGCCCTGCGGCACCTGGGCCACGAAGGCCAGCGAGCCCGCATGCGCCGCCGCCGCGTTGGCAGC
>JAJZUI010000124.1 GCA_021847175.1 Pseudomonadota bacterium | reverse complement strand
AGCCAGTCGCGCACCGCGGTCGCCGCCAGCATCGCGGCCGAGCCCAGCAGGTTGTGCCCGCAGCCATGCCCAGCGGATTCGCCTGGCCGCGGCTTCGGCTCCGTGACCCCCGCCTCCTGCGACAGGCCGGAGAGAGCGTCGTACTCGCCGAGGATCGCGATCACCGGCCCGCCTTCGCCGGCCTCACCCATCATCGCGGTGGGAATCCCGGCCAGACCCGTGGTGATGCGGAAACCCTGCCGTTCCAGCTCCGCCTTGTGCGTCGCGGCGGAACGGTATTCCGTGTAGTTCACCTCCGGCGTTTCCCACACCGCGTCCGCGAGTTGCTTGAACGCTTCCGCGTGCTCGTCGACGTGGCGCCAGATGGTTTCGCTGTTGCTGGTCATGCGTGCTCCTGTTTAGGGGAACGTAGAGGCGGATTCAGATCAGGTCGAGATACCCGCCGCGCCGCGCCGGCCCCAGCGCCGCGCGCACTTCGGGCGAGAGCAGCGCCTCAAGCTCGCCCAAATGGTCGTAGTCCGGCATCAGGCGAGCCAGCAATGGGTCCCGCTCCGTTGCCGGATGGAAATAGATTTCGTTGAGCCCAGGCACCAGTCGGCGCGCGACGGCGAGCGTGCGCGGCGTGTCCATGTGCCCGGTATCGCGCAGACCCCACACCGCGTCCGGCGCCGCGAGCCCCGCCGCGCGCACCTGCCGGCGCAGCAGCCCGCACCACATCCCGGCCCCCGGTTCCGCCGGCACGCGCACTGCGCGCAGCCTGTGGTGGCGCCCCTCGGCGATCAGCGTACGGGCGACCAGCGGGTGCATGTGCATGTGCTTGTGCGCGTTGGCGTGGTCGAGAACGAGCCCGGAGGCCGAGAAGGCGCGGAACTGCGCCGCCACTTCGCGCCGCAGCGCGCGTGGGCGCAGCACCTGGCGGAAGGCGAGGCGCACTTGCTCGTTGGGCAGCACGCGGCCCGGTGCCAGCCCGTCCGGCAGCACCACCGGCCCGTCGACGAGCACCAGGTGCAGCCCTACCCGCAGTTCGGGCATTGCCTTGGCGCGCCGTATCGCATCCGCGGCCGCGTCACCCGCCACCATCAGCGAGGCGGCGGTGAGCACGCCCTCGCGATGGGCGCGCTCAACCGCCTCGTTGACGGCGAGCGTAAGGCCGAAGTCATCGGCGGTGAGGACGACGCGGGGCGCGCGGGTCACTTGCTCCCGAACTGGCTCCCCATCACCTGGCCCTTGGAGAGCGAGGTGACATAGGCCGCGAGGTCGTTCATCGCCACGCTGCCGACCGCCGGTGGCGTGCCGCCCAGGCCGCCCTTGATGCATTTCTGAAGCTGCTGTTCAAGGGTGATCACGCGCCCCATTCCCGGGATGAAGCGCGGGAATACCGCCGCGGCGCCCACCAGGCTCGGGATCGTGGCGCCGCTGGGCAGCTTGCCCGGGGTGCGCCCGCCGTTGATGTGGCAGGTATTGCAGGTACGCATGCCGCCAAACGTGTCGCGCATGTAGATGTCCTGCCCGACCTTCACCGCCGCAGCCATCGAAGTTACCTTCGCCGGAACATCGACGGTGGCCGAGGCCGCGGCGCCGGTGCCGCTCAACGCGAGCGCCCCCATCCCGCCGGACAGCATCACGAGACCCAGAACCCTACCCCATCGCCGCATCGGACACTCCATGTTGCTGTGTTCCCCGATAGCCCGATGCCGCCGCGCGCGGAAGGCGTCGCGGCGTGGCGATCGCCGCCGCCCATTGCCGCGGCCCCGCATCGGCGGCAGTTTCACGCCTCGCCATGCCAAACGAAAAACGCACCCGCGCCACCCGCGCCGACTATCCCGTCTTCCAGACCGTCCCCACGCGCTGGGCCGACAACGACATTTATGGCCACGCCAACAATGCGGTCTACTATGTCTGGATCGACACCGCTGTGAACCGCGTGCTCATCGAGCGCGGCACGCTGGTGCCCGGCCAGTCAGACGTCTTCGGCATCGTGGTCGAGAACGGCTGCCGCTTCCACGCCGAAATCTCCTACCCGGATCTCGTCACCATTGGCCTGCGCATTTCGCGCCTCGGAACGTCCTCCATCCGTTACGAGCTGGGCATCTTCCGCAATGACGAGGACGTCGCCGCGGCGGAGGCGCATTTCGTGCACGTCTATGTCGCGGGCGAGACGATGCGCCCGGTTCCGATCCCCGCTAACGTGCGCCGGGCCCTCGCCGATCTCGTCGGGGCTGATCTCACACGGGAGGAATGATCCATGGACACTGGTCTCAAGGGCAAGCGCGCCATCGTGTGCGCCGCGAGCAAGGGGCTCGGCCGCGCCTGCGCCGAGGCCCTCGCGCGCGAGGGCGTGGATCTCGTCATCACCGCGCGCACGCCAGGCCCGCTCGAGGAGACCGCCGCCGCGATCCGCGCCGCGACGGGGGTAAAGGTCACGCCCATCGCCGGCGACATCACGACGGAGGAGGGCAAGCGCGCGGCCCTCGCCGCTTGCCCGGAGCCGGACATCCTGGTCAACAACGCCGGTGGGCCGCCACCCGGCGATTTCCGCGAATGGGACCGCGAGACCTGGATCCGTGCCATCGACGCCAACATGCTCACGCCGATCTTCCTCATCCGCGCCGTGGTGGACGGCATGGTGGCGCGGCGGTTCGGGCGCATCGTCAACATAACTTCCGCCTCGGTGAAGTCGCCCATTCCCAATCTGGGCATGTCGAACGGGGCGCGCGCCGGGCTCACCGGCTTTGTCGCCGGGCTCGCGCGCCAGGTGGCGGCGCACAACGTCACCATCAACAACCTGCTGCCGGGCCCGTTCCGCACCGACCGGCTGGTCACCACCATGCGCACCCAGGCGGAGAAGGCTGGACGCTCGGTGGAAGAGGAGATCGCGCTGCGGGCGAAACAATCCCCGGCCGGGCGCATCGGCGACCCCGCGGAGTTCGGTGCCGCCTGCGCCTTCCTCTGCGCCGCCAGTTCCGGCTTCATCGTCGGCCAGAACCTGGTCCTGGACGGCGGCGCGTTCAATTCAACGATGGGCTGAGCGGCGATCCGGTTGGCCGCCCCACCCGGGCGGCCATCGGGCGCCCGAACGGACAGAGGTTCCTTCGTTCTTTCCTGGAAGGAAGAACCTCACTCCTTGAAAAACCGCGCCGCCGCGAACGGTGCCAGCGCCGCCGGCAGTTCTCCGTCCGTCACCGTCGCCGCCATCAGGCGCCCGAGATGGGCGCCCAGCGTCACCGCGCTGTGGGTCACGACGACTTGGTAGCCGGGCAGCCCCGGTACCGGCCCGAGTGCGGGCAACCCGTCCGCGGTGGTGGGACGCACGCCGATGCGTGCCGTCTCCGCCGCGGCGTTGCCCACCGCGGGCAGCAGCCTGCGCGCCTCGTCCATCAGCAATGCCGCCGGGGCCGCGACGCTCGCCTGCGTGCTCGTCTCGTCCAGCGCCGCATCCATCGCGTCCGCTTGCAGCATCAGCCGCCCGGAGCCGTCGGGCCGCACATTCACTCCCGGTGTGTGCAGCACCCGCGACAGCCCCGTGGCTACCGGCGGCGTGACGACCAGCAGGCCGCGCCTCCGCGCCAGCGGCAGGTGCAGCGAACTGTCGCGCACCACCGAGTTCGCCCGCGCGCCGGCGCAGTTCACCACGGTGTCGGCCCGGATCGTACCGCCATCCGCGAGGCGGATGCCTGCCGCCCGGCCGTCCTCGACGAGGAGGTCCTCGACGCTGCCGCGGCGGAACTCCGCCCCCAGCGTCTCGGCGCGCAGCAGCATCGCGCCGGCATAGACCACGGCGTCCAGCCAGGCTTCGTCGGGGAAATAGGCGAACGGGCCGTCGCCGAGCGCCGCCCCCGCCAGGCCCGGCTCGCGCGCCAGCGTGGCCTCGCGCGAGATTTCCTCCACCCCGTAGCCCCAGCGCCGCAGCCGGCCGACATCCGCCGCGGCCACCGGCCAGGCCATGGCGCCGCCGCCGTGCCACCACGGGGCGGCGCCCAGTTCCGCGCGCAGTGCCGCATGTGCCTGCATGCCCGCGACGTTGAGGTCGTGCCAGGCGCGGGGCGATTTGTCCCGCGCGTTGAGCCAGGCGAAGCTCGTGCCTGTCGTGCCGGCGCCCGGCCGGTCCTCCTCGACAAGAATCGTCCGCGTTCCCCGCTCCGCGAGGCGGAATGCGACGGACGTGCCCACCACGCCGGCACCGATGATGACAACGCGCATAACCCGAAAGCCCCTCGCCAATGGCCTGGAACCGGCGAAAACGCTGCGCTGTCGCACCGAATCCGGTCAAGCGGAAGTAGCGCGGCCGGACGTCGGCGCCCCGCCGTGGTCGCTTCTCCCGTGACCGCCCGAGGCAAGGCGTGCGGCCGGTAGGGCAGGAGCATCTGGCGTTTTCTCCTCTCGATCCCGCTAACGCGGTGGACGCGGCGGGCAAATTCGCGTCAGGCTTCCGCCCGACAAGGAGGCTGCATGCTCACCCGTCCGTTCGGTCGCTCCGGCCTGAACCTTTCCGTCCTCGGCCTCGGCTGCGGCGTCGTCGGCGGTCTCATGGTCCGCGGCAGCCCGGCGGAGCGCGAGCGCGCCATCGCCCTGTGCCGCGATGCGGGGGTCAATTACTTCGATACCGCGGTGCAATACGGCAACGGGCTGTCCGAGACGCATCTCGGCGCCGCGCTGGCCGCGCTGGGCATGCCGGACGCCGTCATCGGCACCAAGGTGCGGCTCAGATCAGAGCAGTTCGGCGCCATCGCCGAGACCGTCAGCGCCTCGCTGGACGCCAGCCTCAAGCGCCTCGGCCGCGACCACGTGACCGTCTTCCACCTGCACAACGTCATCACGCAGAAGGGCGGCGGCGAGGCGCTCTCGGTCGGGCAGGTGCTGGGCGACGTGCTGCCCGCCTTCACCCGGCTGCGCGAGGCCGGCAAGACGCGCCTCGTCGGCATCACCGCCGTCGGCGAGACGGACGCCCTGCACGAGGTCATCGCGTCGGGCGGGGTGCAGAGCGCGCAGATCGTCATCAACCTCATCAATCCGACCGCGGTGCGGCCGCCGCCGCCAAGCTTCACCGGCCAGGACTACCGGGAGCTGGCGCTCGCGGCGCAGCGCCAGGGCTGCGGCGGCATCGGCATCCGCATCCTCGCCGGCGGCGCGCTCTCGGGCAGCATGGAGCGCCACGAGATCGCGAGCGCCGCGCCCGCGCCGATCGGCTCCGGCGACGACTACGCGGCGGACGTCGCCGCGGCCGCGCGCTTCCTGCCGCTGGTGCGCGAGGGCAGGGCGGGCAGCCTGGTCGAGGCCGCGATCCGCTTCGCCATCGCCCACGACTCCATCGCCCCCGCCCTCATCGGCGTCGCGTCGCTGGAACAGGTCCGCACGGCACTGGATGCCGCCGCGAAAGGCCCGCTTGCCGTCTAGGGCCGTGGCTTAGAGTGGGGCCTCCACCGCCGGCAGGCGCCAGGATTCCGGCTCGGCGGCGGCGGCGCGGTACCATTCCTCCATCAGCGGATGCGCCCGCACCGCGTCGCAATAGGCGCGGCTCGCGGCGGAAAGCTCCGGCTGGTAGGTGAGGAAGCGGCACACCACCGGCGCGTACATCGCGTCCGCGACGGTGAAGCCGGCGCCGAACAGGTAGGGCCCGCCGGCACCGAAACGGCCGCGGCAATCCCGCCAGATCGCCTCGATCCGGGCGATATCGGCCAGCACCTCCGGCGTCCGGCCGGCCCCGGCGGCGCTTCGGAACAGGCTCATCGACATGTTCTGGCGCAGCGCGCGGAACCCGGCATGCATCTCGCTCGAAACGCTGCGCGCCAGCGCCCGGGCGGCGCGGTCGGCGGGCCACAGGCCGGGCTTCAGCTCGGCGCAGTATTCGCCGATCGCGAGCGACTCCCAGATCAGGTTACCGTCATGGTCGAGCACCGGCACCGTGCCGCCGGGCGAGATCATGTGGATGCTCGCCGTGTGGCCGCCGGCCAGCGGCATCACGACCTCCTCCACGTCGAGCCCCGCCAGCCGCACCGGCAGCCAACCCCTGAGCGACCAGGACGAATAGCGCCGCGTGCCGATAATGATCCGTCCGCGCATGGAACCCTCCCTCTTGCGCCTCACGAATCGCACGATGGCAGCCCCGCGCCAACCCTCCTTGCCCTCGCCGCGTCGCCGCGCGACCCTGCCGCCGACCAGGGAGACCCAGATGAACGAGCTCGCGCCCCGCCCGAACAATCTCGACGCGTTCTGGATGCCGTTCACCAACAACCGCGGCTACAAGGCGGGCCCACGCATGCTCGCCCGCGCCGAGGGCATGTTCTACTACAGCAACGACAACCGCGAGATCCTGGACGGCACCGCCGGGCTGTGGTGCGTCAACGCCGGGCACGGGCGGCGCGAGATCACGGAGGCGATCCAGCGCCAGGCGGCGACGATGGATTTCGCGCCGACCTTCCAGCTGGGCCACCCCATCGCCTTCGCCGCCGCCGCCAAGGTGGCGGAGCGCACGCCGGCGGGGCTCGACCGCATCTTCTTCACCAACTCGGGTTCCGAAAGCGCCGATACCGCGCTCAAGATCGCGCTCGCCTACCAGCGCGCCCGCGGCGAGGCGCAGCGCGTGCGCCTGATCGGGCGCGAGCGCGGCTACCATGGCGTGGGCTTCGGCGGCATGTCGGTGGGCGGCATCGGCGCCAACCGCAAGCAGTTCGGCGCGTTGCTGCCCCATGTCGACCACCTGCCTTCCACCCACGCGCCGGAGCACCAGGCCTTCAGCCGCGGCCAGCCGGAATACGGCGCCCATTTCGCCGACGCGCTGGAGGCGCTGGTGGTGCTGCACGGCGACACGATCGCCGCCGTGATGGTCGAGCCGCTGGCCGGGTCGACAGGCGTGCTGGTGCCGCCCAAGGGCTATCTCGAGCGCCTGCGCGCGATCTGCGACAAGCACAAAATCCTGCTCATCTTCGACGAGGTGATCACCGGCTTCGGCCGCCTCGGCACCAATTTCGGCGCCGAGCGGCTGGGTGTCACGCCGGATATCATCACGATGGCGAAAGGGCTCACCAACGCCGCGGTGCCGATGGGCGCGGTCGCGGTGCACGACCGCATCTTCCGCGCAATCGTGGACGGCGCGCCGGCCGGCATCGAGCTGTTCCACGGCTACACCTATTCCGGCCATCCGCTCGCCGCCGCCGCCGCGATCGCCGCCTGCGACCTTCACACGGCTGAGGACCTGCCCGGCCGCGCGCGGGCGATGGAACCGGCGTTCGAGGACGCGGCGCATGCGCTGAAGGGCCTGCCCAACGTCATCGACATCCGCACAATGGGCCTCGTTGCCGGCGTCGAACTCGCGTCGAGGGCGGGCAAGCCCACGGAACGCGGCATGCGTGTCTTCCACCGCTGCTTCGATGCCGGCGTGCTGGTCCGCGTCACCGGCGACATCGTGGCGCTGTCGCCGCCGCTCATCGTGGAGAAGCCGCATATCGAGCGCATGTTCGGCACCCTCGCCGACGCGATCAAGGCGGAAGCCGCGTAATGCCCGGCCCCACGCCCGATCCCGTCGTCTCCGACGAGAAGCTGCCGGAGGCGGCGGATGTCGTCGTCATCGGCGGCGGGATCGTGGGCGTCTGCACGGCGCTGACGCTGGCCGAGCGCGGCGTCTCCGTCGCGCTGTGCGAGAAGGGCGAGATCGGCGCCGAGCAGTCCAGCCGCAACTGGGGCTGGGTGCGCAAGATGGGGCGCGACCCTCGCGAACTGCCGCTCGCGATCGACGCGTTGCGACAATGGAACGGCATGGACGCGCGCGTCGGCGCCTCGACCGGGTTTCGCGTGGGCGGCATCGCCTATCTCTGCGAGAACGATGCCGCGATCGCGCAGCGCGAGGCTTGGCTCGAATACTCGCGCCCCTTCCAGCTCGACACCCGCATCATCAGCTCCGCCGAGGTCGCGAAGCTGATACCCGGAACCCCGCGCAAATACGCCGGCGCCCTCTACACCGCGAGCGACGGCCAGGCGGAGCCGCAGAAGGCGGCGCCGGCCATCGCCAACGCGGCGCGCCGGGCGGGCGCCTCGGTCTTCACCAACTGCGCGGTGCGCGGCATCGAGACAAGCGGCGGGCGCGTCGCCGCCGCCGTGACGGAGCGCGGACGCATTCGTTGCCAGAGCGTGGTCGTCGCCGGCGGCGCCTGGTCGCGCCTGTTCCTGGGCTCGCTCGGCATCGAGCTGCCGCAGCTCAAGATGCTCTCCTCCGTCATGCGCACGGCGCCGCTGCCGGCGGGCGAAGTGGCGCCGGAGGTCGCGGCCCTCGGCCACGACTTCGCGCTGCGCAAGCGCGACGACGGCGGCTACACGCTAACGCACGGCCGCTTCGGCTTCCACGACCTGGTACCGGATTCATTCCGCCTGTTTTTCGATTTCCTGCCCGCGTGGCGGCTCGAGCGCAAGGACGTGCACCTGCGCTTCGGCAAGCGCTTCTTCGAGGAGGCGCGGCTGCCGCGCAAATGGGCGCTGGACCAGCCCTCCCCCTTCGAGCACCGGCGCATCCTCGACCCCGAGCCGTACCAGCCGATCCTCGACGCGGCGAGCCGCAGCCTGCAACAGGAACTGCCGGCGCTCGCCCGCCTGAAGGTGGTGCAGCGCTGGGCCGGCCTCATCGACGTGACACCGGACGCGGTGCCGGTGATTTCGCCTGTGGACACGCTGCCGGGGATGGTGATCGCGACCGGTTTCTCCGGGCACGGGTTCGGCATCGGCCCGGGCGCGGGACGGCTCACGGCGGACCTGGTGACCGGCGCCTCGCCCGTCGTCGATCCCACGCCCTACCGGCTCGCGCGCTACGCCGAGCGCCCGCGTCCGAAGCCACACGGCGCGGTGTAGGAAGCGGGTTCTTTCCTGAACGGAAGAACCAAAGCACTTTTGTCCGTGCGGGCTTGCGTAGGCCGCTTGCGCAACGATATATCGGAGCGACGCATGGCCATCATCGTCTACGGCTTCGGCATGAGCGGCAACTGCTGGAAGGTCTCGACCATCCTGCGCCTCACCGGCCACGCCTTCACGTGGATCGAGACGGATTCAAATGCCGGGCGGACCCGCACGCCTGAATTCCTCGCGCTGAACCCCAACGGCAAGGTGCCCACCGTGGTGCTGGACGACGGAACCGTTCTTACCGAGAGCGGCGCGATTCTGCTGCACTTTGCGGAAGGCTCGCCGTGGCTGCCCGCTCCCGGCCTCGCGCGGACGCGGGTGATGGAGTGGCTGTTCTTCGAGCAGTACAGCCACGAGCCCTACATCGCGGTCGCCCGGAACATCGTCACGTATCTTCGGCGGAAGGACGCCGAGATCGAACGCGTGCGCCAGTGCTGGGAGCGCGGCGCCCAGGCGCTCGACGTGATGGAGCGGCGCCTGGCCGCGCATCCGTTCCTTACGGATGCGGGCCCCACCGTCGCCGACATCGCCCTTGTCGCATACACCCAGGCCGCGGAAGAGGGTGGCTTCGATCTCGCGAAATGGCCCGGTGTCCGGGCGTGGGCCGCTCGCATGCTGGTGCTGCCGGGCATCACCCCACTGCCACGAGCTGCCTGAGGCGGGCCCTGGATGACCCTCGAGCCGTTGTTCCGGGCCGGGCCCGTGATACAGATTCATGCCGTCGCCGCAATGGCGGCTTTCGTGCTCGGGGCGGTCCAGCTCGCATCGCCAAAGGGCACGCTCGCGCATCGTACGCTTGGCTGGATCTGGGTGACACTGATGGCGCTCGTTGCAGCCGGCAGCTTGCTCATCCACACGATCCGTGAGTTCGGCTCCTTCAGCGTCATCCACCTCATCTCGCTGTTGGTGCTCATCCTACTGCCACGCGCGGTGCTCGCGGCCCGCCGCGGCGATGTCGATGCTCATCGCCGCGCCATGATCGGCCTCTACGTCGGCGCGCTCGTCATCGCCGGCGTCTTCACGCTCTACCCTGGCCGCATCATGCACGCGGTGGTCTTCGGCGGCTGACCCTAGGCTCCCGCGCTGCGGAACCCGCTCACCCCGCGCTCGATCGCCGTCACGTGCGCCGGGCGGAATTCGCCCGCGTTCCTCAGCCCGCAGGCGTGCGCGATGATCTCCACCTCCTCGCGGATGCGGTCGGCATAGCGTGCGACGCGCACCGCCTTGTCCAGCGGGTCGAGCCCGCGGATCAGCTTCGGGTCCGCGGCGGTGACGCCGGTCGGGCACTTGCCGCTGCCGCACTTCATCGCCTGGATGCAGCCCAGCGAGAACATGAATCCGCGCGCGGAGGAAACGAAATCAGCGCCCATGCACAGCGCCCACGCCACCTTGTCCGGCGTGACCAGCTTGCCGCTGGCGACGATGCGGACGCGCTCGTCGAGCCCATGGCGTGCGCGCGCCTCGGCCACCAGCGGCAGCGCCTGCGTGATCGGCAGCCCGACGTAATCCGCGAGCGGCGCCGGTGCGGCACCGGTGCCGCCCTCGCCGCCATCCACCTGCACATAGTCCGGGCAGCCCTCGGGGTTGGCGACGCAGTCGGCGAACCAAGTGTCGAGAAAGCCTGGCTGCCCGACGACGAACTTCACCCCCACGGGCCGCCCGGTCACGCGCCGCACGCGCGCGACGAAGGCGCCGAGCTCGCGCACGTTGGCGATGTCGGTGTGCCGGTTGGGCGAGATGCTGTCGCGGCCCGCCGGAATGCCGCGTATCGCCGCGATCTCCGCCGTCACCTTGGCGCCGGGCAGGATGCCGCCCTTTCCCGGCTTCGCCCCCTGCGCGAGCTTCACCTCGAACATGCGCACGTTCTCGTGCGCCGCGATCTCGCGCAGTTTCGATTCCGAAAGTTTCCCGTGCTCGTCGCGCACCCCGTACTTGGCGGTGCCGATCTGCATGATCACGTCGCACCCGCCCTCGAGGTGATAGGGCGCCAGCCCGCCCTCGCCGGTCGCCATCCAGATACCGCCGATTTTCGCCCCGCGGGACAGCGCCGAAACCGCGGCATGCGACAGCGCGCCATAGCTCATGCCGGAGATGTTGAAGAAGCTTTTCCCTACAAAGGGCCGCTCGCACGCGCCGGGGCCGTGGGTGACGCCGATCGTCTTGCCGGGGAAGCCGGATTTCTCCTCCTCCAGCACCGGGAACGGCGCGTTGCGGAAGGCGAAGGCCGGCATCACCTCGCTGCCGAACGATACCAGGTTGGAGACGCCCTTCGCCGAGCGATAGACCCAGGCGCGTTCCAGCCGGTTGAACGGCCGCTCCACCCAGTCCGGCAGGTACTGGTACTGGCGCATGTACTCGCCCCAGGTCTCGGCGAAGTACCGCACGTGGCCGACCACGGGGTAGTTGCGCAGGATCGTGTGGTGCGTCTGCCGCACGTCGTGCAGGTAGAGCATGCCGACCAGCAGCAGCAGCACGAGCGCCACCAGGATCACCGTCTCCATCGCGTTCCCCCCGACTTTCCGGCCAATTGCGCAACCATAGACACGGTCGCGTTGTCGCGGTGCTAAGATTCTCCGGCCCCGGCGAACGCCGGGTGGCCCGTTCGGAGGAAGCCGCGTGTCCGATCGCCTTCCCCAGCCGTTCCCGTTCCGCCTGGCGCCGATGCTCGCGCCGGAGCGCGACGCAGCCTGGCACGCCGAGCCCGGCATCGCCGCCGGTTCCCTGGTCGAGACGGCGGAGGGCTTGCGCCCGGCCGGTTCGCTGCTTCCCGGCGCCCTGCTGCGCGCCGCGGATGGCGGGCTGCGCATGCTGCGCCGGCTCATGCCTTTGCCGTCCCTAAAGGCGGCCGGTGTCGTCACCATCGCGCAGGGCGCCATCGCCCCGGGCGTGCCGGCGCGTCCGCTAAGCCTGCGCCGCGGCCAGCCGCTGCTGCTCGATGGCGCGGTGTGGCCCGCCGGCTTCCTCGAGGACGGAGTGGGCGTCGCTGCCTGCGCCGGAGACGTGCCCTGCGTCCGGCTGGAGACGGACGCGCCCTGCGCCTTCCTCGCCGAGCGCGTGGCCTGCGCCAGCGACAAGCCACCCGGCCGGCCGGTTCCCGACGCGGCCCTGGCCCAGTTGCGCGCCACGATCGGCGCCCGCGCGGGACGGCGCTACGGATGGCTGGAGGGCGCGGTGGAACGCCTCGGCCCGGACGGCGCGGAGGGCTGGGTGAGGGATGGCTCCATGCCGGGCGTGCCGGTGCTGCTGGCGCTGCTGCGCGACGGGCTCGCGGTGGCGCATGGTTTCGCCAGCCTCGCCCGGCCGGACCTC
>JAJZUI010000123.1 GCA_021847175.1 Pseudomonadota bacterium | reverse complement strand
AGTGGTCGCCGAGATAGTCGCCATGGTCGGAGGTGAAGACGACGATCGTGTTCCCGGTGAGCCCGCGCTCGTCAAGGAAGCGGAACAGAACGCCCATCTGGTCGTCGATCTGCTTGATCAGGCCCATATAGGCGGGGATGACGCGCTCGCGCACCTCGTCGCGGGAGAAGTTGCGCCCGACGCGCATCTCCATCAGCGCGCGGCGGACGGGGTGCGGATCGTGCCGCTCCGCCTCGCTGCGGCAGACGGGGATGATGTCGTCC
This sequence comes from Pseudomonadota bacterium, assembly GCA_021847175.1. Lineage (GTDB taxonomy): Bacteria > Pseudomonadota > Alphaproteobacteria > Acetobacterales > Acetobacteraceae > JAJXXT01. Next base: position 11,935 of record JAJZUI010000123.1, on the reverse strand, counting down.
GTGCCGTACATCGCGTGGTAGGGCGGCGGCGCGATATAGGGCCAGTGCGGCTTGATGTAGGAGAGGTGCACGCACCACGGCCGCCCCTCGCCGGAAGCCTCGGCCTGGTCGATGAAATCCATCGCCCGGCGCGTCATGTAGGGCGTCTCGGAATCCTCCTCGGCCACGCGCGCCGGCTTGTCGGCGTGCACCAGCAGCCAGCCGTTGTGCAGCGTGCCGTCCTCCGCCTCGCCTGAGTTGGCCCAATGCTCCCATGGGTTCTCGCCGGGATAGCCGCGCTCGGCGAGCCAGGCATCATAGCGCGGCCGCGGCTTCGACGGGTCCGGGTGCAGCCCGTCGTCGCGCTCGAACGGCTCGAACCCGGTCTCGGCGGCGAGCACGCCGCGGCTGGAGTTCGGATCGATCCCGAGACGTTCCATCCCCTCCGTGTCCGCCTGCATGTGCGTCTTGCCGACGAGGACGGCGCGCATGCCGAGCCTGCGCAGGTGGTCGCCGAGCGTCGGCTCGCCGATGCGCAGGGGGAAGCGGTTCCAGTTGGAGCCATGGCTGCGCATGTAGCGCCCGGTATAGAAGCTCATGCGCGAGGGGCCGCAGACCGGCGCCTGCACGTAGGCGCGGTCGAACCGCACGCCGCGTTTCGCAAGCGCGTCGATGTTGGGCGTCTGCAGGTGCGGATGGCCGTAGCAGGAGAGATAATCCCAGCGAAGCTGGTCGCACATGATGAAAAGAATGTTGGGAACCGTCACAGGAATCCTTCCCGCCTGAAGCTCAGGTGCTTGCCGTTGCCGACGATGACGTGGTCGTGCACCACGATTTCCAGCGCGGACGCCGCCTCCTTGATCGCCTGCGTCATCTCGAGGTCGGCGCGGGACGGCGAGGGGTCGCCGCTGGGGTGGTTGTGGGCGAGGATCAGCGCCGTGGCCCCGAGTTCCAGCGCGCGGCGCACCACCTCGCGCGGGTAGACGGGCGTGTGGTTCACGGTGCCGCGCGCCTGCGCCTCGTCGGCGATCAGCCGGTTGCGGGTGTCGAGGAACAGCACGCGGAACTGCTCGATCGGCTCGCGCGCGATCGCGGCCTGGAGGTAGTCCATCAGCCGCTCCCAGTTGTTCAGGACCGGCGCGTCCTTCACCTCCGCGTGCGCGAGGCGCAATGCGGCGGCATGCACCAGCTTCAGCGTCGCGGCGGCGGATTCGCCGATGCCCTTCACCGCCACCAGCTCCTTCTCCGGCGCCGCGATCACGTTGGCGAAGCTGCCGAAACGATTCAGCAACGCCTTGGCGAGCGGCTTGGTGTCGATGCGCGGCAGGCCGATGTAGAGCACCATCTCCAGAAGCTCATAGTCGGCGAGCGAGGCCGGACCGGCGCGCAGCAGGCGCTGGCGCATGCGCTCGCGGTGCTCGGCCGTGGCGCTCGCGGGCTCGTCCCGCTGCCTGCCGCGCCTGGCCGGCGGCAGCAGGTCGCCCTGGTCCGCGGATTGGGTCATGAAACGAAACCTGCCATGCGCCGCTTGCGGTTGGAAGCGCGGCAGGCCAACAGGGTGGGGGGCGACGAGGGGGGCGTGGCGATGGAGCCGGTGCTGCACGGCTATCGGTACAGTGTGTATGCCTGGATCGCGCGGCTGGTGCTGCGCGAGAAAGGGGTGGAGCACGGCTGGCACGAGGTGGATCCGTTCGCATCCTCCGTGCCGGACCAGTACCGCGCGCTGCACCCGTTCGGCCGCGTGCCGTTGCTCGTGCACGGCGATTTCGTGCTCTACGAGACCTGCGCCATCGCGCGCTATGTGGACGAGGCGTTCGAGGGCCCGGTGCTGCAGCCGGCGGGCGCGCGGGAGCGGGCGCGGATGCAGCAGATCGTCTCCGTCGTTGATAGCTATGCCTACCAGCCGATGGTGCGCCAGGTCTACTCGCACGCCGTGTTTCGCCCACGCGTCGGGCGCCCGGCGGACCCGGCGGAGGTCATCGCGGGAATCGCCGCCTCGCGCACCGTGCTCGGCGCGCTGGAGCGGCTCATCGCCCCGCCCGAATCCCCGCGCTGGAGCCCGACGCTCGCGGACCTGCACCTCGCCCCGATGATGGGCTACTTCACCGATGCCGCGGAGGGACGCGCGCTGCTGGCCACTTACCCGTGCCTCGCCACCTGGTTCGCCGCGATGGCGTCGCGGGCGGCCTACCGGGAGACGGCGCCGGTGCTGCCCTGACCCGCCATCGTCCCTAGCCGGCATCGTCCCTAGCCGGCGATCGTCCCTAGCCCGGTACCGTCCAGGGGGCCAGTGCCGCGCGCCAGGCGTCCGTGAAGGGGATCGCGCGGCGGGTCTCGGTGGACATCATCGCGATCACGGTGCTCGCGCGCGCGGTCTCGGTCTCGCCCACGAGCACGCGCTGGCCGAGGCGGGCGGACTTGTTGCCGATATGGCTGACCCAGGTCTCGATGGTCACCTCGCCGGGCCAGGTCATCTCGCGCAGGAAATCCAGCTCGAGCCGCACCAGCACCACGGTATGGCCGGCCGCGGGGTCGAGCAGCCCGGCCTCGCGCGCAAGTTCGGAGCGGCCGGCCTCCAGCATCACGGCATAGACCGCGTTGTTGACGTGACCCAGCGCGTCGGTGTCGCAGAAGCGCAGGATCTGGCGGGTGACGTGGGGGCGGGCGACGTGCGGGGACGGCAAGGGCTTGTTCAGGCCGTGGGGAAGGGCGGCTTGTCGAGCCCCGCGGGCGAGAGGGTGAAGACCTCCACGCCCGTGTCGGTCACACCCACCATGTGCTCGAACTGCGCCGAGAGCGACCGGTCGCGCGTCACAGCGGTCCAGCCGTCGTCCAGCACCTTCACCTCCGGGCGGCCCGCGTTCACCATCGGCTCGACGGTGAAGAACATGCCGGGCTGCAGCACCGGGCCCTCGCCCTGGTTGCCGTAGTGCAGCACGTTGGGCGGCGCGTGGAAGCGGCGGCCGATGCCGTGGCCCACGAAGTCGCGCACCACGCTGAATCGGTGGCGCTCCACGAAGGTCTGGATGGCGTGGCCGATGTCCCCGAACGTGTTGCCCGGCTTCACCGCCGCGATGCCGCGCAGCAGCGCCTCGTAGGTCACGTCGATGAGGTTGCGCGCCTTCGTGCTCGGCGGCCCGGCACAGTACATGCGGCTGGAATCGCCGTGCCAGCCGTCGAGGATGACGGTGACGTCGATGTTCACGATGTCGCCGGACTCGAGCTTCCGCTCGCCCGGAATGCCGTGGCAGACGACGTGGTTGATCGAGGTGCAGATGGATTTCGGGAAGCCGCGATAGTTGAGCGGCGCCGGCACCGCGCCGCGCGCAACGATGAAATCGTGGCACAACTCGTCGAGCCGTCCGGTGGTGACGCCGGGGGCCACGTGCTCCGCGATCATGTCCAGCGTCTCGGCGGCGAGCCGGCCGGCTGCGCGCATGGGCGGGAAATCCGCAGGCCCGTGGATGGGTATTCGCCTCGTGTCGGTCTGGCCGTCCATGGCTCCGCTCCGCGCGCCGCACCCCTATCGGCGGCGCAAAAAGGGAAGATGCGCATCCGGGCGTGCCTGTGCAAGTTGCGGCAGGTCAGCGCAGGGCGCGCGTCTGCATCTCGTTGACGGTGAAATCAGCGTTGACCGCGACGCCATAGAGTTCCCGCGCCGCCTGCGCGGAGAGTACGCCGTCGCGCACATCCGCCGCGACCTCGGCGGCGGGGCGGGCGCGCGGGTCGCCATAGCCGCCGCCGCCGGGCAGCAGCAGCAGCAGCCGCTCGCCGTCCGGCACGATCTGGAACCCCTTGGTGCGCAGCGCCTCGCCCGAGGCCAGGCGGACGGCGCCGGCGGCACCCTCGCCGCCACCGGCGCGGCCCTTCGCGGGGTGGCCGACGCGGTCGAAGATGGCGTTGACGGCGAACTCCAGGTCGCCCTTGGTGGCGATCTCCATGATTTGGCCGAGCCCGCCGCGATGCCGGCCGGGCCCCGCGGAATCCGGGCGCAGTTCCTTTTGCCAGAACACCACCGGTGCGACGTTCTCCGTCGCCTCCACCGGCATGGTGCGCACGCCGGAGGGAAACGCCGTGCCGTCCAGCCCGTTCCTGCGAGGGGTCGCGCCGGTGCCGCCGGAGTTGAAGGTGATGACCTCGAAATCCTCCGGCACCGGCCGGTTGCCGCGCCGATGCCCGGAGACGCCGGCGCCGCCGCGCAGGGGCGGGTTCCACAAGCAGGAGGAACCCTCCGCCGCCACGCGGTCCGGCACCGCCTGGTAGAGGCAGCCCATCATCAGGTCCGGCAGCAACTGGCCCACCACGTGGCGCACGGAGACCGGGTACGGCCGCGGCGCGTTGAGGATGCAGCCCTCGGGGATCTGCATGCGGAACGGCGCGAGCGACGCCCAGTTGTTCGGGATCTGCGGCGCCACCACCACCTTGATGCCGAAGCTGGCATAGGCGCGGCAATAGGCGGCGGGCACGTTGATGCCGCGCCCGGCGAGGCCGGAGGTGCCGGCGAAATCCACCTCGATGGTCTTCGCCCCCACGCTCATGCTGGCCGCGAGCCGCACCGGCTCGTCGTAGCCGTCGGACCAGATTTCGGCCGCGTAGGTGCCGGCGGGGATGGCGGCGATCGCCTCCTCCGTGGCGCGCAGCGAACTGGCGAAGATGAAGTCCGCCAGGCCCTCGATGCCGGCCAGGTCGAACTCGTCGAGCATTTCCGCGAGCCGCCGCGCGCCGGTGTCGTTGCAGGCGCAGAGCGAATAGACGTCGCCCTCGAGTTCCACCGGCAGGCGCGAGCCGGCGCGGATGAAGTCGAAGAAGGTCTCGTTGGGCCTGCCCTCGCTGAAGCATTTCACGATGGGGATGTAGAGCCCTTCCTCGAACACGGAGCGCCCCTCCGGCCCCATGCCGAGCCCGCCGACGTCGATCACGTGCGCGGTGTTGGCGAACAGGCCCACCATCTTCCCGCGATGGAAGGCCGGCGTGACCACGGTGAGGTCGTGCAGGTGCCCGGTGCCGAGCCACGGGTCGTTGGTGATGTAGTGGTCGCCCGGGCGCATCGTCGCCGCCGGGAATTTCGCGAGGAAGTGGCCCACGCTCTCCATCATGGAGTTGACGTGCCCGGGCGTGCCCGTCACGGCCTGCGCGAGCATGCGGCCCTGGAGGTCGAAGATGCCGGCGGAAAGGTCGCCCGCCTCGCGCACCGTGGTGGAGAAGGCGGTGCGGATCATCGTCTGCGCCTGTTCCTCGACGACGGCGATGAGGCGGTTCCACATCACCTGCATGCGGATGGCGGCGAACGCGTCCGCGTTCATGGTCATGGCGTTACGATTCCCGAGTGAGCAGAATTGAGCGGTCCGGCTGCAGCGAGGCGGACCAGCCGGGGCCGACGAGGGTGGAGGTCTCGTCCTCGGCGATGATGGCGGGCCCGGCGAGCGGCGCGCCCGAGGCAAGCGACGCGCGATCGACCACGCGCCATTCCGCGACCGTTCCCCTCGCCGTGTCGCGCACGAGCAGCGCGCGCGCGGCGGCGGCTTCGCGCACCTCGGCCAGCACCTCCGGCCCCGGCGTCGGCTCGGTCGCCACGCGCACGGCGAAGCTCATCACCTCGACATCCGAGCCCGGCACCGGCCGGTCGTAGAAGCGCGCGTAGGCGGCGTCGTAGTCGCGGCGAAGCTGCCCGACATCCGCCTGCGACAGCGGCCAGCGCGGCAGGGAGACGGGAATCTCGTGCCCCTGGCCGACATAGCGCATGTAGGCGATGGCGTTGGTCGCGGTCGGCCGGCCGAAGCTGCCGGCCGCCACCAGCGCGGCCGCCTCGCGCTCCATCGCCGCGAGCAGCGCGTTGACCGCTTCGCGATCGAAACGGCCGAGCCGCTGGTAGAGGCTTCGCACCACCTCATAGGCGATCGGTGCCCTCAGGAAGCCGATGGCGCTGCCCACGCCGGCGCCCGCGGGCACCAGCACGCGGCGCATGCCGAGTTTCTCCGCCACGCGATACCCGTGCACCGGCCCGCCGCCGCCGAAGGCGATCAGCGTGCGCCCCTCCTGCGTGGAGCCGGATTCCACCGCGTGCACGCGCGCGGCGTTGGCCATGTTCTCGTCCACCAGCTCGACCACGCCGAGCGCGGCCATGCCGGCATCGAGCCCGAGCGGCTTGCCGATCGCCGTGGCGAGCGCCGTCTCGGCGGCCGTCGTGTCCAGCTTCATCGTACCGCCCGCGAAACGGTCTGGATCGTAGCGGCCGAGCAGCAGGTTGGCGTCCGTCACCGCCGGATGCGCGCCGCCGCGCCCGTAGCACGCGGGCCCGGGGTCGGCGCCGGCGCTCTGCGGGCCCACCGCGATGCGGCCGAGCGCGTCCACGCTCGCCAGGCTGCCGCCGCCGGCGCCGATCTCCACCATCTCGATCACCGGGATCCTCAGCGGCAGGCCCGAGCCCTTGCGGAACCGCCCGACGCGCGCGACCTCGAAGCTGCGCGCGGTGTGCGGCGCATAATCGTCGATCAGGCAGATCTTCGCCGTGGTCCCGCCCATGTCGAAGGAGAGCACGCGATCGAGCCCGTTCGCCCGCGCGATGTCGGCGGCGAACAGCGCGCCGCCCGCGGGCCCGCTCTCCACCAGGCGGATCGGGAAGCGCCGCGCCGTTTCCAGCGTCGTGAGTCCGCCGCCCGAGAGCATCAGGAACACGGGTGCCGCGAGCCCCATGTCGCGCAGCGCCGTTTCGAGCCGGCCGAGATAGCGGTCCATCAGCGGCTGCACATAGGCGTTGGCGACGGTGGTGGAGAAACGCTCCCACTCGCGCATCTCGGGCGAGACCTCCGAGGCGAGCGAGACCGGAACATCCGCCAGCACCTCGCGCACGATCCCCCGCGCGCGCTCCTCGTGCAGCGGGTTGACGAAGCCGTGCAGGAACCCGATGGCGATGCTCTCCGCCCCCGCCTCGCGCAGCGAGCGCGCGGCGGCGGCGACGGCGGCCTCGTCGAGCGGCAGCAGCACCCGCCCTTCGTTGTCGAGGCGTTCCGGAACGCCGAGGCGCATGTGCCGCGCCACCAGCGGCTCCGGCAGGATGATGTCGAGGTCGTACTGGTCGTAGCGGCTCTCGTTGCCCAGCGCCAGCACGTCGCGGAAGCCCCGGGTGGTGATGAAGCCGGTGCGCGCGCCGCGCCGCTCGATGATGGCGTTGGTGGCGAGCGTGGTGCCGTGGATCACGAGCGCGATGTCGGCCGGCGCCATCGCCGCCTCGCGCAGGATCGCGGCGGTGCCGGCGAGCACGCCCTCCTCTGGTGCATGCGGGGTGGTCAGCACCTTCACGGTCCAGCGGCGGCGCGGGGTTTCGAGGGCGAGGTCGGTGAAGGTGCCGCCGATATCGACAGCGAGACGGGCATTCAGGGGCATCCCCGGAAACTGCCGCGCGGCCCGCAAGCTGGCAAGGCGGGGTTTCGCGCTCGCGCCCGCTGCGCCATGATGCGGCAACAATCACGGGAGCGCGCGCATGTCCAAGCCAGTCCTCGCCATCACCCGCCGCCTGCCCCAGGCGGTGGAGGCGCGCGCCGCCGCCGAGTTCGAGGCCAGGCTCTCCGAGGCGGACGCGCCGGTGATCCGCGCCGACATCCTGCGCATCAGCCAGGGCGCGGACGCGCTGCTCTGCTGCCCCGCCGAGAAGCTCGACGCGGCAACGATCGCGGCACTGCCGGCGAGCATCAAGGTGATCGGCACGTTCAGCGTCGGCTTCGACCATATCGACCTCGCGGCGGCCCGCGCGCGGGGCCTGCCGGTCGTGAACACGCCCGACGTGCTCAGCGTGGCGACGGCCGAATGCGCGATGATGCTGATCCTCGCCGCGGCGCGCCGCGCGGGCGAGGGGGAGCGGCTGGTGCGCGCCGGCAAGTGGACCGGCTGGGCGCCGACGCAGCTCATCGGCACGCAGGTCTCCGGCCGCAAGCTCGGCATCCTCGGGCTCGGGCGCATCGGGCGGGAACTGGCGCGGATGGCGCGCGGCTTCGGGATGGAGATCCACTACCACGACATCGCCCGCCTGCCGCCGGAGCTTGAGCAGGGGGCGACGTTCCACCCCACGGACGCGACCTTCCTGCCGCAATGCGAGGTGCTGTCGCTCAACACGCCCGGCGGCGAGGGCACGCGCGCGTGGCTGAACGCGGATCGCATCGCGCGGCTGCCCAGGGGCGCGGTGGTGGTCAATGCCGCGCGCGGCACGCTGGTGGACGACGGCGCGCTGATCGCGGCCCTGCGCGGCGGCCACCTCGCGGCGGCGGGGCTCGACGTCTACAACGGCGAGCCGAACCTGCACGACGGCTATCGCGGCCTCGAGAACGCGGTGCTGCTGCCGCACCTCGGCAGCGCCACCGCCTCCACCCGCGACGCCATGGGATTTCTGGTTCTCGACGGCATCGCGGCGGTGCTGGCGGGCAGGACGCCGAAGAACCTCGTTGCGTAACGTCCCGCGTGCCTTGCCCCCGGTGGCCGCGGTGGGCATAACGGGCCGATCCCAGCGCGGAAGGAAGGCAAGGCATGCGGCTTGCGGTGCTGAAGGAGCAGGCGGGCGAACCACGGGTCGCCGCGACGCCTGAAACTGTCAAGAAACTCAAGGGGTTGGGTCTCGACGTCGCGGTCCAGGCCGGGGCGGGCGCGCACGCCGCGATCGCCGACTCGGAGTACGCGGCCGCGGGTGCGGAGGTCGCGCCCGACATGGCGAGCGCCGTCGCCGGCGCCGGCATCGTTTTCTCCGTCCGCCCGCCGCAGGTCGCCGCACTGCCGCGCGGCTCGCTGCTCGTGTGCATCGCGGGCGCGCATGGCGACGCCTCGCTGCTGCCGGCGCTCGCGGAAGCGGGCGTCGATTGCGCGGCGATGGAAATGCTGCCGCGCATCACCCGCGCGCAGTCCATGGACGTGCTCTCGAGCCAGGCCAACCTCGCCGGCTACCGCGCGGTGATCGAGTCCGCCGGCGCCTTCGACCGCGGCTTCCCGATGATGATGACCGCGGCCGGCACGGTGCCGCCGGCGCGCGTCTTCGTCATCGGCGCGGGGGTCGCGGGGCTGCAGGCGATCGCGACGGCGCGGCGTCTCGGCGCCATCGTCTCCGCGACCGACGTGCGCCCGGCCGCGAAGGAGGAAATCCGCTCGCTCGGTGCCACCTATGTCGGCGTCGACGACGAGGAATCGGCGAAGCAGACGGGCGCCTATGCCCGCGAGATGAGCGAGGCGTTCCGCGCCAAGCAGGCGGAGCTGATGGCCACCACCGTCGCCAAGAACGACATCGTGATCTGCACCGCCCTCGTCATGGGCCGCAGGGCGCCGGTGATCGTGACCGAGGCGATGGTCGCCAGCATGAAGGCGGGCAGCGTCATCGTGGACATCGCGTCGGATGCCGGCGGCAACTGCGCCGCCACGGTGCCGGGCCAGATGGTCACGACGGCCAACGGCGTGAAGGTGCTGGGCTACACGAACTGGCCCGGCCGCATCGCGGTCGCGGCGAGCAGCCTCTACGCGCGCAACCTCAGCACCTTCCTCACCACGTTCTGGGACAAGAACGAGGGCAAGCCGGTGCTGCCGGCGGACGACGACATCGTGAAGGGTGTGATGCTCACGCGCGGCGGCGCCGTGGTGCACCCGGGTTTCCAGCCGGCGGCAGCCGCCTGATCGCGGAGAGAACGACATGAACCCCAACGACCTCGCGGCCCAGGCCCACGAGCTCGCGCGCAGCGCCGACGCGCTGGCGGCGAAGCTGCACGCCCTCGGCGCTGCCGCCGCGCCCATGGCGCAGGCGGTGAACCCGTTCATCTTCCTGCTGGCCATTTTTCTCATGGCCTGCTTCGTCGGCTACTACGTGGTGTGGAACGTCACCCCGGCGCTGCACTCGCCGCTGATGGCGGTGACCAACGCCATCTCCTCCGTCATCATCGTCGGCGCGATGCTCGCGACCGGGCTCGCCACCTCCTACTGGGCGCGGGCGTTCGGGTTCATCGCCGTCACGCTCGCCTCCGTGAACATCTTCGGCGGCTTCCTGGTGACGCAGCGAATGCTCGCGATGTTCAAGAAGAAGGGCAAGTGAGGCCAGCATGTCCGCAAGTCTGACCTCGCTGCTCTACCTCATCGCGGCGGTTCTGTTCATCCTCGCCCTGCGCGGCCTCTCCAACCCGGAGACCTCGCGGCGCGGCAACCTCATGGGCATGTCCGGCATGGCGGTTGCCGTGCTGGCGACGCTGGCGCATGGCGGCATGCACGGCACGGGCTACCTGCTGATCGTGCTCGGCATTGCCATCGGCGGCAGCGTCGGCGCGTTTGTCGCGCGGCGCATCGCGATGACGGCGCTGCCGCAGCTCGTCGCCGCGTTCCACTCGCTCGTCGGCCTCGCCGCCGTGTTCGTGGCGGCGGCGGCGCTCAACGCGCCGCAGGCGTTCGGCATCGGCACGCCGGGGCACCTGTTCCTCGAAAGCCTGATCGAGATGTCGATCGGGCTCGCCATCGGCGCCATCACCTTCTCGGGCTCCATCATCGCCTTCGCCAAGCTGCAGGGCATCATGAAGGGCAACCCGATCACCTTCGCCGGTCAGCACAAGCTGAACGCGGCGCTGGGCGCGGCGCTGGTGGTGCTGATCCTGATCTTCGTCAGCACCGGCGCGCAGGTGGTGTTCTGGATCATCGCGCTGCTGGCGATCGCGCTCGGCTTCCTGCTCATCATCCCGATCGGCGGCGCGGACATGCCGGTGGTCGTCTCGATGCTGAACAGCTACTCGGGCTGGGCGGCGTGCGGCATCGGCTTCACCATCCAGAACCTGGCGCTGATCATCACCGGCGCGCTGGTCGGCGCCTCGGGCGCGATCCTGTCCTACATCATGTGCAAGGGGATGAACCGCAGCATCTTCAACGTGCTGCTCGGCGGCTTCGGCACGGAGTCCGGCGGCCCCGCGGCGCAGGGTGGCGGCGGCGACCGCACGGTGAAGGCGGGTGCCGCGGAGGACGCGGCCTTCATCATGAAGAACGCGTCCAAGGTGATCGTGGTGCCGGGCTACGGCATGGCCGTCGCGCAGGCGCAGCACGCGCTGCGCGAGATGGCGGACCTGCTGAAGGAGCAGGGGGTGGAGGTGAAGTACGCCATCCACCCCGTCGCCGGGCGCATGCCCGGGCACATGAACGTGCTGCTCGCCGAGGCGAACGTGCCCTACGACGAGGTGTTCGAGCTCGAGGAGATCAACAACGAGTTCAGCACCGCGGACGTGGTCTATGTCATCGGCGCCAACGACGTGACCAACCCCGCCGCCAAGACCGACAAGACGAGCCCGATCTACGGCATGCCGATCCTGGAGGTGGACAAGGCGGCCACGGTGCTGTTCGTGAAGCGCTCCATGGCCTCGGGCTATGCCGGCGTGGAGAACGAACTCTTCTTCCGCCCGAACACGATGATGCTGTTCGGGGATGCGAAGAAGATGACCGAGGATATCGTGAAGTCGCTGGGGTAGGGGGCTCGGCGCCAGAAAGTTCGCCCCGCCCAAAAATCGTCGTACCATGGTTTCGGAGGCATCTCTCAAAGGGCACTGTCGATCCAATGTTTCGACGCTATTGGATGTGTGCTCTCGCGGTTATAGGGCTCGCATTTTCGGTTGCCGCTTACGCTGGACTACCATCCGGCGCGCAGGCTCATTCAAGCAACGCCCCCCGGAGCCACGAGGGTCGAAATAGCCGCGCGCTTTCGAGCTCCTTGGCTTCGATCCAGGACAGCATCGGGCACATTGCCCGCGAGCTCGAAGCCGCAAATGCCAGTCAAGCATCGGCGGTTGAACGGCAGCTTGCGAGCCGGAACGTCGCGGATCAAGACACTATGGCCGCGTCTGCAAGACGCATGTTTTTGGTCAGTTTTTTTGATTCCTTTGTGACAGTTATCGGCGTTCTATTGATTGGCCTCACTCTTTATTACACAAAGCGGCAGGCAACTGCCACTGGGGAAGCTCTT
>JAJZUI010000122.1 GCA_021847175.1 Pseudomonadota bacterium | reverse complement strand
ACGCTCCTGCCCGCCCGCGGATTCCCGATCGCTTGACAGTCGTTGCATATGAAACTATCGCGCCGCGACACGCCGCGCGCAATACCCGCGGCGATGATAGTCTCTCCACAAGACACACGATGGGAGGAACCATGGCCGGCTTCGCCTCCACAACCGACCTTGCGGACAAGATCGTCTCCTTCGACGAGCTTGGTCCCGGTCTTTATGCCTACACCGCCGAGGGCGACCCGAATTCCGGCATCATCGTAGGGCCCAAGGGCGTCACGGTGGTGGACGCGCAGGCGACGCCGGTGATGGCCGCCGAGGTGCAGGCGCGCATCGCGAGGGTGACAAAGCTGCCGGTCGATACGATCGTACTCAGCCACTACCACGCGGTGCGGGTGCTGGGGGCCAGCGGCTATCCGGCGCACACGATCATCGCCTCGGACGTCACGCGCGACCTCATCGTGGAACGCGGGCAGCAGGACATGGACAGTGAGATGGGCCGCTTCCCGCGCCTGTTCCGTGGGCGCGAGGGCATCCCCGGCCTCACCTGGCCGACCACGACGTTCCACGAGCGGATGACGCTGTGGCTCGGCGAGCGCGAGGCGCAGGTGATCCGCATCGGGCGCGCGCACACCGCGGGCGACACGATCGTGTGGATGCCAAAGGAAAAGGTGCTGTTCGCCGGCGACACGGTGGAGTTCGGTGCCACGCCTTATTGCGGCGACGCGCATTTCACCGACTGGCCCGGCACGATCCGCAAGCTGCGGGAACTGGGCGCGGAGAAGATGGTGCCGGGCCGCGGCCGCGCGCTGATGAACGCGAAGGAAGTGGCGGAGGCACTGGCGGGAACCGAGGCTTTCACGTCGGACCTTTTCGCGATCGCGCGCGCGGGGGTCACGAAGGGAGCCACGCTGGCGCAGGTGTTCAGCGAGGCGATGGAGAGGATGCGCCCTAAATACGGGCAGTGGGTGATCTTCGACCACTGCATGCCGTTCAACGTCAGCCGCGCGTACGACGAGGCGCAAGGCTTGGATCGGCCACGCATCTGGACCGCGGAGCGCGACCTCGAGATGTGGCACGCGCTGCAGGGCTCGGTACGCTCGGGCGAGATCCAGAGGTAGGCGTGGCCGCGTTCGAGCCACCGCACTACCCGTTCCGCCCGGCAACCGACGACGGCGCGCGGCACAGGGTGGTGGTGGCGGGCGGCGGGCTGGTGGGGCTGACGGCGGCACTCGATCTCGCGCGGCGCGGCCAGCCCGTGGTGGTGCTCGACGACGACGACACGGTGAGCACCGGTAGCCGCGCCATCTGTTTCGCCAAGCGCACGCTCGAGATCTACGACCGGCTCGGGATCGGCGGCGCTATCCGCGACAAGGGCACGACCTGGAACACCGGCCGCGTCTATTTCGGCGAGCGCGAGGTCTATGGGTTCGACCTGCTGCCGGAGCGCGGGCATCGAAACCCGGCCTTCGTCAACCTGCAGCAATACTATGTCGAGCACTGGCTGGTGGAGGCATGCCTGGCCACTGGACTGGTGGACCTGCGCTGGAAGCACAAGGTCGCGGGCATCGTGAATGGTGCCGATGGCGTCAGGCTCGCGGTCGAGACGCCAGCGGGGAATTATTCGCTCACCGCCGACTGGCTGCTAGCCTGCGACGGCGCGCGCAGCCTGGTGCGCGAGCTGCTGGGCCTCGCCTTCGTCGGCAAGGTGTTCCGCGACCGATTCCTCATCGCCGACGTCGTCATGCATGCGGACTTCCCGGCGGAGCGGCGCTTCTGGTTCGAGCCGCCCTTCCATCGCGGCGGCTCGGTGCTGCTGCACCGCCAGGCCGACGATGTCTGGCGGATCGATTTCCAGCTCGGCTGGGACGCCGACCCGGAGGTGGAGCGCGAGCCGGAGCGTGTGCGCGCGCGGGTGCGCGCGATGCTCGGGCCCGCTATTCCGTTCGAGCTGGAATGGGTGAGCATCTACACGTTCCGCTGCCGGCGGATCGAGAAGTTCCGGCACGGGCGCACGATCTTTCTCGGCGATGCGGCGCACCAGGTGAGCCCGTTCGGTGCCCGCGGCGGCAATGGCGGCGTGCAGGACGCGGACAACCTCGGCTGGAAGCTCGACGCGGTGATCCGTGGCGAGGCGCCGGCGACGCTGCTCGACACCTACGACATCGAGCGCATCCCGGCGACGGACGAGAACATCCTGAACTCCACGCGCTCGACCGACTTCATCACGCCGAAGAACGAGGCCGCGAGGGCCTACCGCGATGCGGTACTGGAACTCGCGGCACGCCACGATTTCGCGCGCCCGCTGGTGAACTCGGGCCGGCTGTCACGCCCCGCGGTGCTGCACAACTCGCCACTCTCCACGCCCGACGAAGCGCCGTGGGCGGATGGCGCGCCGCTCGGCGCCGCGGCGCCGGATGCGCCGCTCGACAACGGGTTCCTGCTTGACCGCACCGACCCCAACGGATTCACGCTGCTGGTGTTCGGTGAGGGCGCGCCCGGCGGCGTTCCGGGCGTGAAGCGGGTCAATGTGCCGGTCGCGAGCGTTGCCGCGGAGCGCTATGGCGCGGGAACCGGCAACGCGGTGCTGCTGCGCCCGGACCAGCATGTCGCGGCGCGCTGGCGGCGCTGCGATCCCGCCGCGATCGGGCACGCGCGCGACCGCGCGCTGGGGAGGGTGGCATGACCGCACTCGACACGAGCCCGAGGCTGGACGACCCGGACCTCGCCTTCGAGAGCCTGGTGGAAGCGCACCGGGATCTGACGCCGGACCAGTCGCGGCGGCTCGATGCGCGGCTGGTGCTGTTGCTGGCCAACCATATCGGTTCCGTCACGGTGCTGCGGGAGGCGATCGCCGCGGCGCGGGAGGCGGCGTGGGAAGCGCCCGAGGCCGGGCGATGAGGCTCTATACCTATTTTCGCTCCTCCGCGGCCTACAGGGTACGGATCGCGCTGGGGTTGAAGGGGATCGCCTACGAGCCCGCCTTCGTCCACCTCGTGCGCGGCGGCGGCGCGCAGCACAAGCCGGACTACGCTGCCCTCAACCCGATGCGGCTGGTGCCGGCGCTGGTGACCGACGAGGGCGCGGTGCTGACGCAATCGCTCGCAATCCTGGAATGGCTTGAGGAGACGCATCCCGCGCCGGCGTTGCTGCCCGCGCAGCCGGTGGCGCGGGCGCATGTGCGGGCCTTCGCGGCCACCATAGCCTGCGACATCCACCCGATCGACAACCTGCGGGTGCTGCAATACCTCAAGCGCGAGATGGGCCAGCCGCAGGAGGCGATCGACACCTGGTACCGGCACTGGATCGGCGTCGCGTTGCCGGCGCTGGAGGCGATGGCGGGCGATGGACCGTTCTGTTTCGGCCCGGCACCGACGCTCGCGGATGTCTGCCTGGTGCCGCAGCTTTTCAACGCAAGGCGCTACAACTGCGCGCTCGACGCCTTCCCCAGGCTGCTGCGCGCGGAGGCCGCCTGCCAGGCGCTGCCGGCGTTCCAGGAAGCCGCCCCGGCGGCGCAGCCGGACGCGGAGTAGCGGCGGCACCTTGCGCCGCGGGACCGCAGGGCCGCAATGCGACGATGATGCTTGCATCGGCGCGCCGCCCGAGATCATGAAGCGCGTTTGGAGGTGCGCCCGGTGCTGAAGCTGCGTGTGATTCCATGCCTGGACGTGCGGGACGGAAGGGTCGTGAAGGGCGTCAACTTCGTCTCGCTCCGCGACGCCGGCGACCCGGTGGAGCAGGCCGCGATCTATGACGCGGCCGGCGCGGACGAACTCACCTTCCTCGACATCACCGCGAGCCACGAGAACCGCGACACCATCCTCGACGTGGTGGCGCGCACCGCCCAGCGCGTGTTCCTGCCGCTCACCGTCGGCGGCGGCATCCGCGCGGTGGAGGACATGCGCAAGTTGCTGCTGGCCGGGGCGGACAAGTGCAGCATCAACTCCGCCGCCGTGGCGGACCCGGAGCTGGTGGGCAGGGCGGCGCAGAAATTCGGCAGCCAGTGCGTGGTGGTGGCGGTTGACGCCAAGCGCATCGGGCCGGGCGAGTGGAACGTCTTCACCCATGGCGGAAGGCGCGACAGCGGCCGCGACGCACTCGCCTGGTGCGAGGAGGTTGCCTGCCGCGGCGCGGGCGAGATCCTGCTCACCTCCATGGACCGGGACGGAACGGGCGAGGGTTTCGACCTTGAGCTGCTGCGCGCGGTGTGCGGGCGGGTGCGGGTCCCGGTGATCGCCTCGGGCGGCGTGGGTACGCTGCAGCATTTCGTCGAGGGCGCGCGCGCCGGGGCGACAGGGCTGTTGGCGGCGAGCGTGTTCCATTTCGGCACCTTCACGATCGCCGAGGTGAAGGCGGCACTGGCCGCCGCGGGGCTGCCCGTGCGCCTGCCACGGCCTATCCCGCCGCGGGCGAAGGCGGCATAGACATGGCGAAGGCCAGCAAGAGCAAGAAGAAGCGCGCGCCGGAGAAGGCCAAGCTGCCGAAGCCGCTGAAGGCGATCATGCGCAAAAGCGCGAAGAAGAGCGGCAAGGCCGCGAAGCCCGCCGCCGCGAAGCGGGTAAAGAAGACGCTGCGGGCACTGGGCGTGCCGGTGCCGCCGCCGCAGCCGCACGACGCCACCTGCGACGTGCTGGACCGGCTGTGGGGCGTGATCCTGAGCCGGCGCGACGCGGACCCGAACGTCAGCCACTCGGCGCGCCTGCTCTCGCGCGGCGCTGCGAAATGCGCGCAGAAATTCGGCGAGGAGGCGGTCGAGTGCCTGATCGAGGCGGTCGCCGGCAACCAGCCGGCCCTGATCGCGGAGAGCGCCGATGTGCTCTATCACATGCTGGTGATGTGGGTGGCGAACGGCGTGCGGCCGGAGCAGGTCTGGGTGGAGCTGAAGCGGCGTGAAGGCATGTCCGGCATCGCCGAAAAGGCCGGGCGCGCGGCGCCGTTGCTGCTCGGCGCGCAGACGACGAAGATCCCGTGAGGTTCCCATGCCCGTGAGCGGCCGCGGCCCATACGACAAGCAGAACATCTTCGCGCGCATCCTGCGCGGCGAGATCCCGTGCAAGCGCGTGTTCGAGAACGAGGTGGCGCTCGCCTTCCACGACATCGCGCCGCAGGCACCGGTGCATGTGCTGGTGATCCCAAAGGGCGAATACGTCTCGTTCGCGGATTTCTCGGCGCAGGCCCCCGTGGGAACCGTGGCGGCGTTCTTCCGCGCCGTGGGCGAGGTGGCCGCGTTGCTGGGGCTGGAGGATGCGGGCTACCGGCTGATCGCCAACATGGGTCCGGATTCAGGCCAGGAAGTGCCGCATTTCCATGTCCACATCCTGGCCGGGCGGCCCATGGGGCACATGCTGGTGACGCGCGCCTGAACGGTCGGGCGCCACGCGTCGCGACGCCGCCGAGGCCGATGAGGACGCAGAGGGCGCCGGCGAGCGTCATGGCACCGGAGGCCTCGCCAAGGAGCAGGGTGCCGAGCATCAGCGCCGTGATTGGGCCGATGACGTAGCGCAGCGTCGCGGGCGGAACGTCCGCGGCCATGAAGCGGGTCGCGACAATCGTGGCGCCGACCTGCACGCCGGTCGCGTCGGCGGCGAGGAAAGCTGCCTGGCGATACGGCTGGGTGACGTCGCTCGTGGTCCGCGGGCTACAGCTCGCGCTCCCAATTCTCGCCGACGAGGTCGTGGCCGAAACTGTGGTGCTGCTCGGACTGCACCAGGCGGAAGCCGGCACGCTGATAGATGTGCCGTGCGGCTGTCAGGATGTCGTTGGTCCACAGCGTCATCCGCCGGTAGCCGGACGCGCGGGCGAAGGCGAGGCCTTCCTCGACGAGGCGCGCGCCGATGCCGAGGCCGCGTGCCGAGGGCTCAACGTAGAGCATGCGCAGCTTGGCGAGGTCGTCCGAGGCGCGGACGACAAAGGCGGAGCCGACGATCTCACCCCCGCGCTCGGCAATCCAGCAGCGTTCGCGCGCGGGGTCGAGGTTGCGGATGAAGGCGGCGACGATCTCGGCGAGCAGCGCCTCGAACTCGCCGTTCCAGCCGTATTCCTGGGTATAGAGCGTGGCCTGGCGGTGCACGACGAAGCCGAGATCGCCGATGCGCGGCGGGCGCAGGATGTAGGGCACGCGCGGCTCGGCCTCGTCGCCGAGCAGGCGCTCGACAGTGCCCAGCGCCGCCACGAGGCGGGCGCGTTCGGCCTGCGGCAGGCTTGCGAGCATGGCGCCCACTTCATGCTGCGAGCGGGTGTTAATGGCGGCGTAGGCGGCGCGGCCCACTTGCGTCAGCGCGATCAGCGTCTCCCGCGCGTCCCTAGGCGAGGCGCTGCGGGCGATCAGGCGACGCTCCTCCAGCCCGCGCAGCAGGCGGCTGACGTAGCCGGGATCGAGCGAGAGCGCCTGGGCGAGGCGGGTGGCGGTCTGGCCCTCGGTCTGTGCCAGTTCCCAGACGATGCGGCCCTCCGGCAGCGACAGCGGACCACCGAGCAGCGCCTCCTGCAGGACGCCGATGCGGCGCGTGTAGAAACGGCTGAAGCGGCGCACTGCGGCGACCGCGTCATCGGTGGAAGGATTGTTGGCTGGCGGCGTCGCTCCGGACATGGTTGCTAGGGTCACATGGATGGTTGCTTTTAGCAATCATTTTGCCGATTTGACAGTCCGGCGGGTCGGCCCCAGATTCGCCTCACCGAGGGGCGCCCCGACGAAGGGGCTGAGAGGTCGCTGTCCGCGGCAACCCTTTGAACCTGATCCGGTTCGTGCCGGCGGAGGGACGGGAAGGCAACATCCCCTCGCCCGCGCGAATCGACGCGAGGAGATGTCCATGACCGTCCAGCAGCGCCCCGCCGCCGTGACCACCGGCCCGATCCCGGGCTCGCGCAAGATTTACAGCGCCGTGCCGGAACGGCCCGACATCGCGGTGCCGTTCCGCGAGGTCGACCTGCATCCCTCGGCGCGCGAGGAGCCTTTGCGGCTCTACGATACCTCCGGCCCGTACACGGACCCGGCGGTGGCGGTCGACCTCGAGGCCGGGCTACCGGCGCTGCGCGAGCCGTGGATCGCGGCGCGCGGCTTCGCGGCGATAGGAGGACGCGTGGTGCAGCCGGAGGACAATGGCGGGGCAACGGGCGACAAGTTGGTCGCCCCCTGCCCCGCGCCGCGCACGGTGCTGCGCGCCGAGGCGGGCCGGCACGCGACCCAGCTGGAGTTCGCGCGCGCGGGGATCGTGACCGAGGAGATGCGCTTTGTCGCGCACCGGGAGAATCTCGGCCGCGCGAAGATGCTGGAGGGTGCGGAGGCGCGGCGGGCGGACGGCGAGGATTTCGGCGCTGCTATGCCGGTCTTCGTGACCCCGGAGTTCGTGCGCGCGGAGATCGCCGCGGGGCGCGCGATCATTCCCGCCAACATCAACCACCCGGAGCTGGAGCCCACCATCATCGGCCGCAACTTCCTGGTGAAGATCAACGCCAATATCGGCAACTCCGCGGTGACGTCCTCGGCCGCCGAGGAGGTGGAGAAGCTGGTCTGGGCGATCCGCTGGGGTGCCGACACGGTCATGGATCTCTCGACCGGGCGGAACATTCACAACATCCGCAGCTGGATCCTGCGCAATTCGCCGGTGCCGATCGGTACGGTGCCGATCTACCAGGCGCTTGAGAAGGTCGGCGGCGACCCGGACAGGCTGGACTGGGCGGTGTTTCGCGACACGCTCATCGAGCAGGCGGAACAGGGCGTCGATTACTTCACCATCCATGCCGGCGTCCGGCTCGGCTACATCCCGCTCACCGCGCGGCGGACGACGGGGATTGTCTCGCGGGGCGGCTCGATCATGGCGCGCTGGTGCCTCGCGCACCATCGCGAGAGCTTCCTCTACGAGCATTTCGACGAGATCTGCGACATCATGCGGGCCTACGACGTCAGCTTCTCGCTGGGCGACGGACTGCGGCCGGGTTCGCAGGCGGACGCGAACGACGCGGCGCAGTTCGCGGAGCTCGAGACGCTGGGCGAGCTAACCAAGATCGCGTGGGATCGCGGCTGCCAGGTGATGATCGAGGGCCCCGGCCATGTGCCGATGCACAAGGTCAAGGCCAACATGGACAAGCAGCTCGCCGCCTGCGGCGAGGCGCCGTTCTACACGCTGGGGCCCCTCACCACGGATATCGCCCCGGGCTACGACCACATCACGTCCGCGATCGGGGCGGCGATGATCGGCTGGTTCGGCACCGCGATGCTCTGCTACGTGACGCCGAAGGAGCACCTCGGCCTGCCCAACCGTGACGATGTCAAAACCGGCGTGATTACCTACCGGATCGCCGCGCATGCGGCGGACCTGGCGAAGGGGCACCCCTCGGCACGGCTGCGCGACGATGCGATCAGCCGGGCGCGGTTCGAGTTCCGCTGGGAGGATCAGTTCAACCTCGGGCTCGACCCCGACACGGCGCGCGCCTTCCACGACGAAACGCTGCCGAAGGAAGCACACAAGACCGCGCATTTCTGTTCCATGTGCGGTCCGAAATTCTGCTCCATGAAGATCACGCAGGACATCCGCGACGAGGCGCGGCGCAACGCGGGGATGGAGCAGATGAGTGAGGCATTCCGCGCCGGCGGCAGCAGGATCTATGTCGACGAGAGGAACTGACCGGCAGCCGGCCCGCGCGGGGTGTTACTTGATGGCACCCTGCGTGAGCCCGGCGATGAATTGGCGCGAGAGCACGATATAGACCAGTGTGATGGGTAGCGCCGCCAGTGTCAGGCCCGCGAACAGCACGCCCCAATCCGTGTTGAACTCGCCCATAAAGATGGTGAGGCCCTGCGGCAGCGTCTTCAGACGGTCGCTCGTCAGGATCACCAGCGGGAAGAAGAAATCGTTCCAGATCGGCACCGCGTTCTGGATGCCAGAAATGACCAGCGCCGGGCGCGCCAGCGGCAGCATGATGCGCAGCATCACCGTGAGCTCCGAGGCGCCGTCGAGCCGCGCGGATTCCTCGAGTTCACCGGGCAGCGTGCGCAGGAAACCGGTGAGGATGAACACCGCCGAGGGCAGGCCCATCGCGACGTAGATCAGGATCAGGCCGAGCCGCGTGTTCAACAGGTGCAGCGTGTCGAGCTGGATGAAGAGTGGAATGATCGCGAGCTTGAGCGGCAGCATCAGCCCGGCGACGAAGAACAGATAGACGAGGCCGGCGCCGCGGAAGACGTAGCGGGCGAGCGCGTAGGCGGCCATGGTACCGAAGACGAGGATCGCGGCGATCGATCCTACCGTTACGATGACGGAATTGGCGAGGTAGAGCGGGAAGTTGGTGTCCCGCCAGACCTTGACCACGTTGGCGAACACGGCGCCCGTCGGCAGGCCCAGGGGGGAAGCGAAGATTTCCGCGTTGGTGCGCGTCGCCGAGAGCAGCATCACCAGCAGCGGAAAGATCATGACGACGGTATTGGCACCGAGCAGGAGCTGCCAGGCGAGGCGGTTCCTCTCCGTCACAGCTCGATCTCGCGCGCGCGCAGGATGCGCAACGCCACCGCCGAGACGGCGGCGACGACGATGAACATCAGCACGGCAAGCGCGCTGCCATGGCCGAAATCCTCGAGCCCGGAGCTCACGCCACCGAAGGCGGTGCGGTAGAAAAGAAGGCCGAGAACGTCGGTGGCGCCGCCCGGCGAGCCATCGAGCCCCGTCATCACGTAGGGCAGCTCGAACCAGTTGAAGCTGCCGATGAAGGTGAGGATGACGACGATGGTCGTCGCCGGCGCCACGAGCGGCCAGATTATGCGCGCCATGAGCACGCGGTCCGTGGCGCCATCGATGCGCGCGGCCTCCAGCGTCTCCCTCGGGATGCGCTGCATCGCGGCGAGGAAGATCAGCGCCGGGAAGCCCATCCAGTGCCAGGCATTCGTCGCGATGATGGAGGCGAGCGCGGTGCCCGCGTCGCCAAGCCAGGGCGGGCCCTGGACGCCGAGCATCGCCAGCAGTTCGTTGACCGCACCGAAGATCGGGTTGAGCAGCTCCTTCCACAGGATGCCGACGACGATTGCCGAGAGCACCACAGGCAGGAACACGATCACCTGGTGCACGCGATGGCCGGGTAGCGCCTTCAGGAGCGCGAAGGCGATGAGATAGGCGAGCCCGTTCTGCACCACCATCAGGCTCGTGAACACAACGACGTTGTGCCACAGCGCGCGCCACGTGGCCGCCGCATAGGGGGCGACGAAGAGCACGTCGCGCAGATTGGCGAAGCCGACCCATCCGGTGGGGCGCGGCCCCTGGAAGCTGCGGAATGCGTCGGCGAAGGCGCCGAGCACCGGCACCACGACGAACATCGTCATCACCGCCGCCCCGGGGGCGAGCAGGAGCAGGATCCACAGCCCCCGCCGCACCCGGTGGCGGCGCGACTTAGCCGGTGTCACTTACCCTGGAAGGGCTTGTAGTACTTGGCGATGCCCGCGGTCACGGAGGCGCCGACCTGCTGCGGCGTCATCGAGCCCGCGAACATCTTCTGCAGCGCGCCCTGGAGAAGCTCCGAGCCCGTTGGGTTCTCGTAACGGAACGAGACCAGCATGATGTAGGGTACGGATTGCTTGTCCATGGCAGCGACCCTGGCGAGCATCGGGTCGGCGAGCTTCACGCCCTCGATGGGCGAGATGTCGCCAAGCATGGCGCCGAGCTGGTCGCCGAAATGCTTCGTACCCATGAAGCGGACGAGCTCCAGCGCCGCCTTCTGGTGCTTGCTGCTCTTCACCACCGCGTAGCCGCCGTCGTAGAATTTTGAGACCAGCCGCGGGCTGTTCGCGTCGGGCGCGGGCGGCGCCATGAAGTCGATCGCCAGCTTCGGATTCTGCTTGTGGAAGTTGGCGATTTCCCAGCTGCCGCCAACGAACATCGCGGCCCGGCCGGTGAGGAAGAGCTGCTGCGAGGTGGGATAGTCGATACCGGTGAAGCCCGGCGGCATGTAGGGCTTCAGCTCGAGCAGCTTGCCCAGCGCCGCGGTGTATTTAGGGTCCTTGAAGGTGGTTTTGCCGGCGACGACGTCCTTGAAGAACTGCTGGCCGAGCAGGGGACCGGTGAGGTCGCCGGCGAACACCTCGTCCATCCAACCGGTCGCGGTGCCGTTGGCGATGCAGATCTTGCCGGCGGCCTTGACGGCCTTGCAGGCGGCGAGCAGCTCGGCCCAGGTCTTCGGCTCCGCCACCTTCGCCTCGGCCAGGATCTTCCTGTTCACCAGGATGCCGAGCGTCTGCGTGGAGAAGGCGGAGGAATAGATTTTGCCGGTGGAGCGAACGGCGAGCGCCGTCTTGGCGGACGCCGGAAGGTTCGCGAGTTCGGGATCGTTCTGCGGCGTCAGCTCAAGCAGGTAGCCGGGCTTGGCGAGTTGCTCGAGCCCGCCATAGGCGCGGGTGTGCAGCACGTCCGGCCCCTTGCCGCCGGCGAGCGCGGTGGAGACGATGGTCTGGTAGTCCGCCGGCGGAAAGGCGCGGAAGAGGACGTGGACGCCGGGGTGCGCCTTGGTGAACTCGGCGAACAGCTTGGTGTAGGCGGCCTTGTCCTCCTGCCGCCAGGTCCAAAAGGTGATGTTCTCGGCCCGCGCTACGCCGGCCCCCACGCCGGTCATGGCCAATAGCGCGGCGAGCCCCGCGAGCAGCTTTCTCATCGTTTCTCTCCCAAACGGATCGGGAACGATGTTGCTGCCCGCGGGTCTCCTGTCAATCCGCCCGCGTCAGGCCCGTTCCACGTTCCAGAAGATCGGCAGGCCCTGCAGCATCCCCTTGAGGTCGGAGCGGCAGGCGGTCGGCGTGAGGCTCTGGCCCAGCGGGATGTAGGGCACGTCGATGAAGGCCTGGAGCTGGATCTTGCGTGCGATCTCCTTCTGCGCCGCGAGCGTGGTCGCGGCCATCCACTCGTTGCGCAGCGCTTCAATCTTCGGCGCGGTGGGCCAGCCGGTGATTGCCTGCTTGCCGTTGCCGCGCAGGAAGACATGAACGGCGGGGTTGAGCTGGTCGAGCCCGCTCCACGAGGTCTGGAAAATGCTCCAGCCGCCCTGGTCGATCGGCTCCATCTTGGCACGGCGCAGCAGCAAGGTGCCCCAGTCCATCGCTTGGAAGTCGAGGTTGAGGCCGAGCTTGGGGAGCAGCGCCCCGGTGACCTCTGCGAGCGCCTTGGTCGAGGCGATATTCATCGGCGCGAGGAAAACGACCTTTTCGCCCTTGTAGCCGGCCTTCTCGATCGCCCGCTTCACCGCGCCGAGATCGCGCTTGCTGGTGAGGTTCTCCATGCCGGCGCTGCTCGCCATCGGCGTCT
>JAJZUI010000121.1 GCA_021847175.1 Pseudomonadota bacterium | reverse complement strand
CCGAATAGAGCAGGCGTGACAGCACGAGATACGTGCCCGCATCGCCAACCATCACGTCGGTGGGACGCGGTTCCGGAAGCTCGTCCTCCTCCTCGACGTCGTGGTTCACCATGACCGGCGGCGGCGTGTCGCGCTCGGGCCGGTCGATGCGGATGTCCTGCAGCCCCGGCGGCAGGAACAGGGCGGCGGGCTCCGGCTGGGCCGGCGGGGCGGCGCCTCCCGGCACGGCTTCGGGTGTGGTAGTTCTGCCTACAACTTGCGGCATTGGGTTCCTCCAATGGTGTGAGCCAGGCTGGGTGCAGTGTTCGTGGCATTGCACCCGGCCGCCTCGTCCCGCCAATCGGGAGAGTAACGGCCTGCTCGTTCAAGCAACATAGTATCAATAACAGAGCACGTCAACGAAAAAACACACGCACGTTGATTTTTCGACGGATACTCCTCTGCGCCTTGTCTGCAGCACCGCCGCCGAGGACCATCGATAGCGCTGGAATATACAGTCGCTGTCTCATGCTGCAGCAGTGCTGATGCATGGGTGGACTGCACGTGCCATCGCGTCCGGATACACTCGACTTGCATTGCCTGAAGACGGCGCCGTCTTGGCGCCGTTCAGGCCGGCGGCGGCGCGGTGCCGGGGCTCCGGATGAGGGCACGCCCTCATCCGGTGATGCCCAGGCCCGACGCCCTACGGCTCAGGCGAGGGGCCAGGCGGGAGCGCCACCGTCGCCGCCGCCCGGCGGCGTCCAGCACCCCACCCGCAGCGCGGACAGAGCCGCGAACCAGCTCCGCAACCCGATGTCATGGGCACGGAACGCGGCGGCGTCGGCGAGGACGCCGTTCCCCGGCTGGGTCCGGAACTGAACCCGGCCGAGACGCAGGGCGACGAACGCGGCCAGGTCGAACTCCCCCGGATGGGCATCGAACCGGACCGGCCTGGCGGGGCGGCCCCGGTAGAGGGCGAACCGGTGCGGCCGTCGCGGCGCGACGGTGACGGTTCGCACCCGGATGCGCAGCCGCCCGAACGCCTCGCCGGGCTCGGCGATGACGTCGTAGGCGGAGCCCGGTGCCACGGCACGGGCGGGGATGCCCCAATCGCTCAGGTGGGCGAGGACGAGATGGACATCGGCCCGGCCGATGCGGATGTCGTGCAGCCCCGGCGGCAGGAACAGGGCGGCGGGCTCCGGCCCGACCGCCGGACCGGCGAGGCGCTCGCAGCGCTCGTCGTCGGTCCTCCCTCCCGGTACGTCCGGGGCCGTGATATTGCTGTTCGCAGCCTTCGACATGGGTTGCTCCATGCAGTTGGTCAGGCCGGGTGTCATGTTCGCGCATGCACTCGGCCGTCTTGTTCTCGGGGACCGCCCGGTGCGGGAGGCGTTGTGTTGGCCTCTGGGCGCAGATATGTCTCATTGTTGTGTCCATGTCAAGAGATGAAATCTCAACATCGATAATTTCTACTGCGAAGGCCAATGCACGGGACTGACGCTGTTCTCTGCCTCGGCCGCAGACAGGCCTGGAACCGCGGAAAACCACACGATGAGCAGACCATGAGAGGGCCGGTTGGCTGTTCGACTGGCGCTGGAACCGGATGGACTTCGGCGCGGTGATGCCTGGCAGGTAGCGGGCCGGTGGTCATTGGGCGATGAGCCCGGCTGCGAGGAAGCGGCCGGGCCTTGGTCTGCCGGAATACTGGTCGGCCCGGTCGGAGGCTGTGGGCCTGACGGCGGCGGCTGCCCGACGGCGTGTCCGGACGCCTATACGGTATCGACACCGTATGCCTTCGGCATGGGCATGCTACCGGCCCCGGCGTCATGACGGCCCGAGGTGGGACGCGGCGCCGTGCCGTCAGGGCGGCGCCGCGCTGCGAGTACCTACAGACTTGCCGGACCCGGCGCCGGGGCGGGTGCCGGGGCCGGTCCCACGGTGGGCCCAGGCGGTGCCGGAGCCGGCCCGGCGACGGGGCTGGGTCCGCGTGGCGCGGGGGCTGGCCCCGGGGGTGGAAGGGCTGCCTGCTGGATGGGAGCGGGCGGTCCCAGGCTTGGCATCGGCGAGATGGCGCCAAGCGTCGGACTTACCGGCGGCAGGCCGAGAAGCCGGTCCACCCGGCCGACGACGGGCGGGGTCAGCGTGCGCCCGGTCTCTTCGGCGAGGCTGACCCGGGCATCGGTGATGGCCTGCTCGCGGAGCGCTATCTGCTCCGGGGTTTGGGCGGGCATCGACAGGGCCGTCAGCATGGCACGGTCATAGGTGGCAATCTTGCCAACCATGGAACGCGGCGAGGCATGGGCGAGGGCTTCCGGCGCGGCGTGAGCGGCGTTGAGCGGCCCCAGCGCGGCGGTCAACTGGCCGCGGCTGGCGGGCTGGGTGCGGAACGCTCGCGATGTGTGACTGAAGGCCACCGGCCGGGGTGAGGAGATCTGCGCGGGCCGGTTGGAGACGGGGGCGACGATGCCGACGTTGACCCGCCCCGGCCCGAGCCCATGCCCGGCGGCGGCGGTTCCCGTGGCTCCACTGGCCGCACCCGCGCCCCCTGCGCCGGCGCCTCCTGCACCCGCACCCCCTGCTCCCCCTGCACCCGCCCCGGCCCCACCGGCGCCTCCGGCCCCGGCTCCGCCAGCTCCGCCGCCCGCGCCGCCTTTGGCCCAGGCCGGTGGTGCGAGGAGGCCGCCACCGGCGAGGCAGGCGGCCAGCACAACGGCGGCGGCCGTGTGCGTCATCCTGGAAGAATACGGACTCCGCTTCATGGCTTTGCTCCTCCGGGTCGCCCCAGCGATGGGGGCGAGAAGAGATGTCGTCAGATTATCGGCGTTTGCAACTCTGGCCCGGCTGACGCCCTCGGGCGGGACGAGGCCCGTACCCTCTTCAGACGGCGTTCAGCGCCGGCGGTCGCCTGACGGCGTGTCCGGACGCCTATACGGTATCGGCACCGTATGCCTTCGGCATGGGCATGCTACCGGCCCCGGCGTCATGGTGCGCCCGGGCGGGGCGGGGCCTGGACCTTCTGCGGACGGCCTTCGGCGCCGGGGGAGCGCCGGACGGCGTGCGGTGCGGCAGGTTCCCAACACGATTTGGGGCGCCGACGGGAGATGGAGCACGCATAGTATATAAGGTATGCTCCGGTCCGGTTCGGGCGTCCTGCCCAGGTGTTGGTGACCACGTGTGTATGGTCTGCCAAGACCGGCAGTAGGCCAAGGAGAGCAAAAGTTCGAACAGCCCGCCTATACGTCGCTGCGCGACGTCCCTGGTCTCCAGGATGGCATGGCGTCCCGGGTAGCCTGAATTTGTAGCTGGCCTGATATTTTTGTCGTCTCCCTTGCCAGCGCGGCGGTCACGCTTGCGGCATGGCGATTTATCATCTCAGCGCGAAGCTTCTCTCCCGTTCCGCCGGCCGCAGTGCCGTGGCGGCGGCGGCTTATCGGGCTGCGGCGCGGCTGCGCGATGCCCGGGCCGGCCGGGTGCACGACTACCGGCGCAAGCAGCACGTCGTCCATGCCGAGGTGCTGCTGCCCGAGGGCGCCCCCGAAGCCTGGGGCGACCGCGCGGTGCTGTGGAACGCGGTCGAGGCAGCGGAACGCCGCCGCGACGCCCAGGTCGCCCGCGAGGTCGAACTCGCCCTGCCGCGCGAGCTGTCCCAGGCCGAGGCCATCCGCCTGGCGCGGGACTTCGTCAGCACCGAGTTCGTCCGCCACGGCATGGTCGCCGACCTCGCGGTGCACTGTCCGCGCGGGCGGGACGGCCAGCCGCAGCCCCACGCCCATGTCCTGCTGACCCTGCGCCGGGCCGGCCCGGACGGGTTCGGGCCCAAGGCGCGCGAGTGGAACGAGACCGCCCTGCTGCGGCACTGGCGCGAGCGCTGGGCCGGGCTGGTCAATGCCCGCCTCGCCGAGGCCGGCCAGGATGTCCGCGTCGACCACCGCTCCTACGCCGACCAGGGGCTCGCCCTCACCCCGCAGACCAAGATTGGCGCCGCCGCCCTGCGCATGGCAGCCCGGCGGGCTCCCGGGCCGCCTGGTGCTGAGCACCCCATCCCCGAGCGGCCCATCCCCGGCCAGGTGGCCCGGCACGACGCCATCGCGCAGGAGAACGGGGAAAAAATCATCGCCAGCCCGGCCCTGGCGCTGGCCGCCATCACCCGCCAGCAGGCGACCTTCACCCGCCGCGACGTCGCCCGCTTCCTCCATGGCCACACCCTGGGTGCCGAGCAGTTCCGGAACGCCCTGGCCCGGGTCGAGGCGGCGCCGGAGCTGGTGAGGCTGGGCCGCGATGGCCGCGGCGAGGTGCGCTGGACCACAAGGGCGATGCTGGCCCTCGAGCAGAGGCTGGCGCAGGCCGGGCTCGGGCTGGCGGGGCGGCAGACCCATCCGGCGCTCGCCCCGGAGCGGGTGCGGGCGCTGGCGGCAGCAGCCGGGCTGGGCGAGGAGCAGGCGCTGGCGCTGGCCCACATCACCGCGCCGGCGGGCCTGGCTGCGGTCGTCGGCCATGCCGGCACCGGCAAGAGCACGCTGCTCGGCGTCGCCCGGCAGGTGTGGGAAGCGGCGGGCTACCGGGTGCGCGGCGCGGCGCTGTCGGGCATCGCCGCCGAGGGGCTGGAGCAGGGGGCAGGCATCGCCAGCCGGACCATCGCCTCGCTGCTGCACCAGTGGGGGCGGGGACGCGAGCGGCTGACGGCGCGCGATGTGCTCGTGGTCGACGAGGCGGGGATGGTCGGGGCGGAGCAGATGGCCGCACTGGTGGCGACGGTGCGGGCGGCGGGGGCGAAGCTGGTGCTGGTCGGCGACCCGGAGCAGCTGCAGCCCATCGCCGCCGGGGCCCCGTTCCGGGTCCTCGCCGAGCGCATCGGGGCGGCGTCCATCGCCACGGTGCGGCGCCAGCGCGAGGCCTGGCAGCGGCAGGCGACGCAGGAACTGGCCACCGGCCGCACCACCGACGCGCTGGCCCGCTACCAGGCGGCGGGGATGGTCCGGGGGCATCGCAGCGCCGATGAGGCCAAGGCGGCGCTGGTGGCCGGCTGGGCGGCGGCCCGGACAGCGCGGCCGGCGGCGACCCACATCATCCTGGCCCATCGCCGCGCCGATGTCCGCGACCTGAACCAGCGGGCCCGGGCGGTGCGGCGGCGGGCCGGGGAGCTTGGTCCCGACGTCGCGCTGCCGACCACGGACGGGACCAGACCTTTTGCCGCCGGGGAGCGGGTCTACTTCCTGCGCAACGAGCGCTCGCTCGGGGTGAAGAACGGCACGCTCGGCACGCTGCTCGGCATCGACGGGGCGGGCCCAGGGGCCAGGCTCGTGGTGCGGCTCGACGACGGGCGGGAGGTCGCCTTTGACCTCAAGGACTACGCCGACATCGACCACGGCTACGCCGCGACGGTGCATCGGAGCCAGGGCGTCACCGTCGACTGCGCCCATATCCTGGCCAGCCGCCGGATGGACCGCCACCTCGCCTATGTCGCCCTCAGCCGCCATCGCGACCGGCTCAGCCTGCATTGGAGCGCCGACGAGATGGGCAGCGAGGCCGCCATGCGCGCCGCCCTCTCGCGCGAGCGCCGCAACGACAGCACGCTCGACTACGGCGAGGCCGACATGCCCGTGACCACCCTCGAAGCCCGCTTCGCCGTGCGCAGGGGCCTGGTGCCCGACAGCGCCATCGTCGTCGGGCCGCAAGGTCCGCGCCCGGCAGAGGCCCTGCGGCGCCACCTCGCCCGGCTCGAGGCCGCCGCCACCGCCCAACGCCGCCTCGCCGCCCAATGGGATGGCTCCGCCGGACACCAGGCCGACCTCGCCACCCTCGTCACCCGCGCCGCCACCGCTGCGCAGGCCATCGCCGCAGACCCGGCGTCCCTCGCTGCCCTGCGTGCGCGGGACCCCGGCCTGGCCGGGCAGGTCGAGGCGCTCGCACGGACCGGCCTCGACACGCTCATCGCCCGGGCCAGGCGCCAGATGCGCCCGTCCGGCACGGAGCCGGAGCCGGAGCCACCGGCGGCGGGGATGGGCATGTGACAAGCATCGGACGGCCAGATTCGGCGGCGGCGAAGAATCGGCAAAAGCCAGCCGGGCTCCGACCCAGTTCGCCTCCGTCTCCCCGGCATAGCGGCCGGGAAGAACAGGCCGGATTCCGAACCAGGACAGGGCACAAACGACGTCGTCAGGCGGACGGGTAGAGACCAGACCTTTCAGCACAGAACGCCCGCCCAACAGGGATCAAAGTATTATTGACAATCGTCTCACCACACGACAAAATGGCAGTGTTTGTGTCGTGCTGAGGCCACCCCGTGCCCATCAAGATGGAGGATACCGGAATGTCTGAACCTGAAAACACCACCTTTGCTGAGCTTGTTATCGCCGCTAAGCAGGCTTTCGCCGTTCAACCGCAGACCGGCGAGCCGTGGGTTCCGGTGATGGACCCGCGCGACAGCATTTCCGACGACGGCATGACGATTTATTGTCTGGTCGACGGGGCGCCGCTGAAAATGCTCACGCGCTATATCAAGCGCTGGGGCTTCACGCCGGACAGCTACCGCCAGGCCTTCGGGCTGCCCGGGAACTATCCGATGGTGGCGCCGGCATATTCGGCCCTGAAGCTCGAATATCTGAAACAAATGTTGCGCGGAACGCCTGAAGACAAGGCCGGCAGGAAGGCGGAGAGAAACTAGCCAGGGATGACCCGGCCAGCGCATTCGAACGCCGAGCCGGCCTGGGGCGGGTTATCAAAAAAATCATCAAACGGCGAAATTTTTCATTGATATCCGAATGTTCCAGAATACAATATCAGTAGAACAACATTTTTAGGAGACCACCATGGACGGCGATTTCGTATGGCTCTACGAACTCGATGACGACGACATCGACCTAATCGAACTCGCGCATTATTATGCGGAGCGCGCACTGTGCAGGAATGACGACGGCTTCCGGGATGACGAGGAGCCGGGCTGCACCGATGGCGACGACGGCACGGCGCGATATCGGGACGCCCTCAGATACTCACGTTTCCCCATCCGATATTGGGAAATCGTCGGGCATGACATCTCGGTCCGCGTCGATGGAGACGTCGTTGAGGTATCCCTGTTTGTCCCCGATGACGAATGTGATTGCGACGACCTGCCCTGGTGACGAAGCTGGTCTGTCGCGCGGCGAGCGGGGCCAGGCCGGAACATTCATAAGGGTCGGCGGCACGGGACCAGGCCTCTTCGAGGACGTTCGGCCCGGCTGAGCCCGGCCTCGCTGCCACCGCCAATGGGCTCGGGGCCGATGCGAAGTGCCGGGGCTCCCGCCTGGCACGACCAGGTCCGCGATGCCGTCGATGCAGCGTCGACATGCTGCCACTCCACCTGCTGCCGCGCGTATCCGCCGGCCCGGCCCGGTCCTCCGCATCGGCAGCGGGCCCGCAGAGGGCCGCGGACCATCGCATGACGGCCAGAGACGGGATGAATTGCGGCGCCGTGACGTCCGGCAAAAAGAGGGGCCCGGCGGTGATTGGGCCGTGCGCCTGGCCGAGAGGGAACGACCGGCCATCGGTCCGCCCGTCGGGGCTGCCGACCCCAAGGCGGGCGGCATGCCCGGATCTGCGGACCACGTCGCCACCGTCCTCTGGTATGGGCACGGTATCGGCCCCAGCGCCATGATGGACTCCTGGGCGAGGGCGGGTGACGATCCGCGCGCAGGCAGCGGTCGGCTGCGGATGTCCCCACGCAACGGGTCCGCTGACCCAGGGACTCCTAATCGCGCGCCAAGGGACTGGCGTTCCGGCCGCCGTCCGGCGCAGGGCCGTCGCCGGGCTGGCCCGCGACGGGCCTTGGCCTTGGCCGCCATTACCCGCCTCGTGAACCGACGTGCCATGCCACACGCGCCATTGCCGCGGACCCGGCGGCAGATGCGCCAACCCGGTCCCGACTGGGAGTCAGCCACGTCGGGAGCAGTCCTGTCACGCGTGGCGGCGAGGGGCGGCGCCGAGCGCAAGCTCCAGGGGCATCACCGCGTTGCAGGCCCGCCGGGCGCGACGCTCAGTTCGAGCGTATCGACAATAAGGCCCCGTGCAAGCAGGCATCGAACCCAATGCGGCGGGGCAAACCCGCATGCAATCGTCTATCGGCGAACGAAGCACCAAAAAATCACATTAGGGAGATTTGTTGCACAAACGCGATATTTTTTTATTGACATCGTGGTTGCGAGACATAGACTATCTATATGTTCAACACTTCCGAAAGGAGACTGACATGTCTAATCATATGCACAAGTCTAGGCAGACTAAGAGGGTTGTCAACCGGGAGCACCATTTCGGCGCATGCCCTTATTGCGGGGAGTCGGATGGTCAGCTCAACAATGAGAAACACCATTGGGCCATATGCCTCGAACACAGAACGATGTGGTACATTGGGTGCGGCATATTCTCAAATTGGAAAGATGAAAATGACGAAATCTGGGACCGAAACCGAAGAATCCTGAGCAAATATCGCATCGTAAAGCCGCTCCCGATGGAGTGTGACTGCGACGAGTGCGACGAGGAGCAGGACGAGGACAATCAGGAACGGCGATGACGCGGCATATCGGCGCCCACTCGTGCCATCGTTGATATATCCGCGCTCGCCGGAAGTCCGGCCAATTGGACCCGGCCCTATCGGGTCCGTCGCGCCGGCCTCGGCATGACTGCATGCGCCAAGGTCGCCAAGGCGGGTCGTCCTCCCTCAGGGCGGTAACCCTCTCGACGACACCCCGATGCCGGCCTAGGTGTGTGGCCCCAGGTTCTGATGGTGCATCACCGATCCTGAGTCGTCAGGAAGAGGATGCCCTATGGGAAGCGTTCTTCACGGCAGCGCCCGAACGACGCCATGTCTTCGAGCCGAGCTCCAAGCGTCGCAAGAAAGCACCCGGTCGCTTGCCGCCCGCTACGGGCTGAACCCGAAGACGGTGGCCAAGTGGCGCAAGCGGACCACGACGGCCGATGCGCCGATGGGTCCCAAGACGCCGAAGAGCACGGTGCTGACGCCGGCCGAGGAAGCCATCGTGGTGGCGTTCCGGCAGAAGACGCTGCTGCCGCTGGACGACGTGCTGGGCTGCCTGAAGGACAGCATCCCCAACCTCAGCCGCAGCGCCCTGCACCGCTGTCTCCAGCGCCACGGCATCTCCCGGCTGCCAGTCGAGGAGACCACCGAAAAGCGCAAGCGGTTCAGGACCTACGAGATCGGTTACGTCCACATCGACAACTGCGAGCTCCGCCACGCCGACGGCAAGCTCGTCATGTTCCTGGCGATCGACCGGGTCTCGAAGTTCACCTTCGTCGAGTTCCACGACAAAGCCGGCAAGATGGCGGGCTCGCCCTTCTTGAGGAACGTGGTCGAGGTGTTCCCCTACAAGATCCACACCGTGCTGACCGACAACGGCATGCCCTTCGCCGACCTGCCCAAGTATCGCGACAGCCAAGGTCACGGCTCCCCCGGCGGCGTTCGCCGCCGAACTGAACAAGCAATGGCCTGCTCCGCTGCGCCCTTCGGGCTCCGCTCCACAGGCCATTGCTTCCACCGCGCCCATGCGCAACAACAACCGCCCGGCTCTAATCCCCGCTGGATGAAATCAGGGGGTCAGGTCAGTGCCAGCCGCCACAGCCGATACGCCCGGCCGGGGCTCATCGCATACCCGTCCCGGGCCAGGAAGATCCGCATGCGCCGATACCCATAGCGTGGATACTGCGCCGACAATGCCTTCATCCGCTCCATCGCCTTGGCGTCCTTGGCCGGTTTCACACCGCAATAGCCCAGCGCCGATCGCGCCACCGAGAACAGCGTGCAGGCCCGCCGTGCCGAGAGACCATGCTCCCGGCCATACGCCACACCCCGCCGGCGGGCCGGCACGCTCACCAGTTTTTTGCCGCCACCTCGCGCATCACCTCGATCTCCAGGTCGCGCTCCGCCACCAGCTTCTTCAGCCGGGCGTTCTCCGTCTCCAACTGGCGCAGCCGGCGCACATCCTCGGTGCGCAGCTCCCCGAACCGCTTCCGCCACGTGTAGATCGTCTGCTCGCTGACCCCATGCCGCTTGGCCACCTCCGCCACCGGCTCCCGATCCGCTTCGCGGCGCAAGGCATGCCTTGCGCCCCACCACCTGTTCGTCCGTGAACCTCGATTTCCGCATCGCTCCCGCCGTCCAGGGAGCCAGTCTCTCAACTTTGCAGCCGTCCGAAAATCCGGGGGCAGGTCACCAGGGCCGCGGCATCAACGGACGGACAAACCCCCGCCAAGGGGTTCCGGGACGGCATTCCCAAGACCAGCAAGGCGTCGCACAAGACCGACCAGAAAACCGCCGCCTGATCCGCTAGCCAGAGGCGGCTGACTGTCACCCGGCTACCACCACTGTCTATTTTTTCCTCCAAAATTCCGAAAAAGCTTTATGGTTGCTCGATATAGCCGTAATGCTACTTTAACGATTATATCTGTTGATAGAACCCGTTATGCGTGTATTTTTGCCCTCTCTCAAGGGAGCCCTTGCCGATGTCCGTTGTCACCGTCCCTGGCGCCGCAGGAATCAGCGTTGCCCTCAATTACGCGAACGCGGATGCCGCCAGCATTGCCAAGAGCGTGCTGAGCGCGATCTACGCGGCCCAGACGAGCGGCACTCTCTTTCCGCAGGTCTACTCGGCAAGCATGTCGAGCGTCCCCGCCGGCCAGACTGGGGCTCTGTTCGCCGACGGCAGCAACGGAACCAACGTCATCACTCCAGTTGGCTACCTGGGGCTGGTTGACTCAGCCACCTCTCCGATCACCATCGCCGGAGCCAACCAAATCAACGAGAGCGTCCTCGGCGGCACCGGGGGGCTCACTTTCTACACTAACGGGGGCTCCGGCACCGTCGTCGGAGGTGACGGAAACAACCTCATTGCCAGTCCAACCGCCAGCGGTGGGGCGTGGACACTGGATTTGTACGGCACCGGCAACAGCACCGTTTACGGTGGATCGGCCAATGACCTGATCCAGAGCGGTAACGGGCGGAACTTACTGTTCCTCGGATCAGGCGCTGATGCAGTATACTCGGCAGGAGCAGATACGATTATCGCCGGTACCGGCAACAGTACTGTCGCCACCAGCGCGGCCGGCGCGTTCGTTTACGGCGGAAGCGGGAAAGATGTGCTGGTAAATGCCGGTGGAGCCGACACGTTCTCGGCGGGCGGGGGGGCGGAGACCGTTTTCGCTGCCTCTTCTGGCGGTCTCTATTTCCTCAACAACAGCCCCGGTATTAACTTTGTCGGGTCCGGCAACGTCGCGTCGACGATCGTCGGCGGTTCCGGCAACGCGACCCTATTCGGCGGATCAGGCACCAACCTGATATTCACGGGCCAGCAAACCACGGTTGCCGACCTGCAGTCCTCAACCAATACCATCGTCGGCGGCTCCGGCAATGCCACGGTCTACGCCGGCGCCGGGCACGACACGGTTTTCCAAGGCTCCGGCCAACTCCTCTACGACGCACAGCAGAGCAACAGCACCATCGTCAGCCAGGCGAACAGCCCTGGTGCAACACTGTTCGCCTATAATGGCGGCCAGGTGGCGCTGTTCGGCAGCAACAGCGGCAACGTTTTCGTTGCAGCGGCCGGGAATGCGACGCTGCAGGGTTCCGGCGCCTCCGGCAACAACACTTACTTCGCTGGTTCAGGTAACGACAGTATGGTTGCCGGTGGCGGCCGAGACACAATGGTGGCTAGCGTTGGTGCGGCGACGATGGTCGGTGGATCTGGCGCAGATAATTTTGTCTTTTCTAAAGGAAGTGCCGGCGGCACCGACTTGATTCAAAATTTCTCGGCCCAGGAGCAGCTTGATTTCTACGGCTACGGCAGCAATGCCATCGCTTCGCAACAGATTACCAATGGGTCTCTGACTATCACCCTCACCGATAACACGAGAATTACACTCACGAATATCACCGCCCTGAGCCCGAACCAGATCCATAATTTCTGACCGGCCACGTCAATCGCGCGTGTTTATTGGTAGGGCTCTTGATTTTCAGTGAAATCTGCCCCGGGGTTTCACCGAGAACTGATCCGCCTTGCGAGTGTTGCCCTTGCCCCCCGGTGTGAGTCGGCGCCGAATCGCTTGCCTTCGTCGGCCCGACCTGATGGGTTCCAGGGAACCGGGTTAGGACCAGACTGCCATCGGTGACCTGCCCCTGGATTTTCGGACCACGGCTAACTTGAGAGTCCGGCTCCTGCTCGCTGCTGGTAAGCGTCGCGGCGCCAGCACGGCGTTGCTTAGTTGAGAGGCCGGAAGGTGCGCGGATCAGGGTGCTTGGCGGCGGAGGTGTTTGACCCTGTGCTTCTGGTAGGCGGCGATCTTGCGGGCGAGCGGCAGCCGCCGATCGAAGCGCAGGTGCGTGATGGAGACGAATGCCTCGTTCTGCATGG
>JAJZUI010000120.1 GCA_021847175.1 Pseudomonadota bacterium | reverse complement strand
TAAGAACGTCGTGCTCTCGCTGGCCAAGGGCTTCCGCGTGCTGGAGGCTTTCACCGCTGACGTGCCGGAACTGGCGCTGGCCCAGGTTGCCAGGCGCGCCGGGCTCTCTAACGCCGTCGCGTTCCGCCTGCTCAACACGCTGGTGATGCTCGGCTACGTCGAGCGTGTTGCCGATGCGCGTACCTTCCGTCTCACCCTCAAATGTCTCGATCTCGGCTTCCACGCCATCGCGCGCGCCGACCTGCGCAGTGCTGCGCGTCCGGTCCTGCGCCGCCTCGTTGGCGAGGTGAACGAGGCTGCCTCGATTGGCGTGCTAGAGGGGGCCGACGTTCTTTATGTCGAGCGCATCCAGGCCGGGCTAACGCGTCTCGGTGTCGAGGTAAGGATCGGCACCCGCGTCCCCGCCTATTGCACCGCGATCGGCCACGCCATCCTCGCCTTCCTGCCGCCCGCCGAGCAGGTGCGTGTCCTCGAGGCGCGCGAGCGCGTGAAGCTCACGGAGCACACCGTTACCGATCTCAACACCCTGCTCGCCCGCCTGCAGGCCGTGCGCGCGCGCGGCTACGAGCTGTCGGAACAGGAGACGGTGGCCGGCCTGCGCGTGCTCTCCGCCCCGGTGCTCGACAGCGATGGAGTGCCGGTTGCAGGGCTTTCTGTCGCCGCCCCCGCGCTGCGCATGTCGCGCGAGGCCTTCGAGCGCGAGGCCGCGGCCCCGGTCCTGCAGGCGGCCGCGGCGCTCTCACGGGCTCTCCAGGCATCTGGCGGCTTCGCCGTGCAGACCGGGTGACCATCATGAACCGAAACGAAAAAGGGACGCAGCGATGAACTTCCATGGGCTGATACCGGCCATAACGGTGCCGTTCCGTGCCGACCATGCGATCGACGCACCAGAGCTCACGCGCTTCGCCGCCTGGCTCGGCCGCCGCAAGGGCGTGGTGGCACTGATGACCAACGGCCACACCGGCGAGGTGTTTTCCCTCACCCCACGCGAGCGCGCCGAGGTGACGCGCGTCGCCGTACAGGCCACGAAGGGGATCTGCCCCGTCATTTCCTCAATCGTCTGCGAAGGCATCCGCGACGCGGTGGATCAGGCGGGCTGGGCGAAGGAGGCCGGCGCCGCGGCACTCGACATCATGCCCCCGCATCACTGGCTGCGCTTCGGCTTCCGCCCGGACCAGGTACTGACCTATTTCACGGCGATCGGCGAGGCGACCGGCCTGCCGCTGATCGTGCACGTCTATCCAGCCTGGACGAAGGCCAGCTTCTCTTCGGCGCTGCTCGCCGATCTCGCGCGCCTGCCGCATGTGCAGGCCTTCAAGATTGGCACGCGCGAGATGGGCAAATACGCCGCCGACCTGAAGGCAATCCGTGCCGTGGCGCCGCAGAAGGCGCTGCTTACCTGCCACGACGAATACCTCCTTGCCTCCATGGTCCAGGGTGTGGACGGGGCGCTGGTGGGCTTTGGCTCACTGATTCCTGATCTCATCGCCGAACTCCTGGAGGCGGTGCACGCCGGAGACCTTAGGGAGGCGCAGGCGTTGCAGGCTCGTATCGATCCTCTGAAAGATGCGGTTTACGGCGCCGGCGAACCGACGGCGGAGGCGCATGCCTGCATGAAGGCGGCGATGGTCGCCGCGGGCATTCTCAGGAGTGCCACCATGCGCCCGCCGACGCACGCGCCAGGTCCCGAGGACCTCGCCCGTATCCACGCCGCTGTCGAGGCGGCGGGGATCGTGGTGCCCAAGGCGGCCTGAGGCGCGAACGCCTGAAGCCCGAAACCCTAAAGCTCCAGACATCGAAGGAGGCACCATGGATATGAGCGCGGGTCCCCTGATCACGGTGGACGGCGTGGGCAAGACCTTCGCCGCCGGCAACGTGCGCGCGCTCGCGGGCGTCGATCTCTCGATCAGTGCCGGCGAGTTCGTGTGCGTCGTTGGCCCCTCGGGCTGCGGTAAATCCACCCTGCTGCGCCTGCTGGCCGGGCTCGACGCCTGCGAGGAGGGGCGTCTCGCGCTCGGTGGGCACGAGGTGCGCGGCCCGTCGGCGGAGGTTGGCGTGGTGTTCCAGGCAGCCAACCTGCTGCCCTGGTTCAATGTACGCCAGAACGTCTCACTGCCCCTGCGCGTGGGCGGAAGACGCGACACCAATGACGCGCGCATCAATGACCTGCTGGCGCTGGCCGGCCTCGCCGATTTCGGCGAGCGCTACCCATACGAACTTTCTGGCGGGATGCAGCAGCGCGTCGGCATCTGCCGCGCGCTTGCCCGCGATCCCGCGATCTTGCTGATGGACGAGCCATTCGGGGCGCTCGACGCACTCACCCGCGAGCGGATGAACACCGAACTGGAACGAATCTGGCGCGAGAGCGGTAAGACGGTACTGCTCATCACCCACAGCATCGGCGAAGCCATCTTCCTCGGTGACCGCGTGGTTGTGATGTCCCCACGCCCGGGCCGCGTGCTGGCGGACCTTCCGGTGCCCATCGCCCGCCCGCGCAGCTTCGACACCATCGTGACCGACCCCGCTTACGCACCGCTGGCGCGCGAGATCCGTGCCCTGCT
The DNA here is from genome assembly GCA_021847175.1 of Pseudomonadota bacterium. Classification (GTDB taxonomy): domain Bacteria; phylum Pseudomonadota; class Alphaproteobacteria; order Acetobacterales; family Acetobacteraceae; genus JAJXXT01. The sequence goes on along the minus strand of JAJZUI010000120.1, from coordinate 9,821 downwards.
CAACGCCGAGGGAGGTTTGGAATGAGCGCCGTAGCACAACGCCAGGTGGGCGAGGCGACAGCTGCGCCTGCCACCGCGAAGCGCGGCGCCGCGGCCCGCCGTGCCGATGGTGGCACGCTGATCGCGGCGTTTGGGTTCGTCGTCTTGCTCGCCCTGTGGGAGGGAGCGGTGCGCATCCTGCACCTGCCGCGCTACATTCTGCCGGCGCCGGAGGCGGTGTGGCACGCGCTGGTCTCAGGCCTTGTGGTCAATCCCACGAGTCCTCTCGGCTACTACCTGCCGCTATGGGGCACGCTGCGCAATGCGGCCATCGGCTTTGTGATCGGCTCGGCAATCGGCCTCGTCCTCGGCTCGGCCATGGCGGAAAGCCGGTTTATTGAAAAGCTGCTGATGCCCTATGCCTTTGCGCTGCAAAGCCTGCCAAAGGTCGCGATCGCGCCGCTGGTGGTTATCTGGTTCGGTTTCGGATCGGGATCGAAGATCGCCATCGCGGCACTGCTTGCCCTGTTCCCGGTGATGATCAACAGCTTCACCGGAATCCGCTCGACGGAACCGGAGCGGCTCGACCTCATGAAGGCGCTGTCCGCCAGCCGTCTCGAAACCTACCGCATCGTCAAGCTGCCGAGTGCCGCGCCATACATCTTCGCGGGGCTCGACATGGCGGTGGTGTATGCGCTGCTCGGAACCATCGTCGCCGAATTCCTTGGCGCACAGCAGGGCATGGGCGTCGTCATCACCCAGGCCGAGGCAGTCACCGATGTCGCCGGCGTGTTCGCGGCACTGATCATCCTGGGTGCCGCCGGGATCGCGCTGCACGCCCTCGTTCACCGCACCGAGAAGCGCACCCTGCACTGGGTGCACCGCAAGCGTTGAAGTCCAACCGTAACCAAATGGAGAGGAAACAATGACCCGTCTGACCAGGCGCTCGCTGCTCGCGGGCGGCACCGCGGCGCTGCCGCTCTTCACCATCGGGGAGGCGCGCGCCACCACCCGCGTGCTGCGCTTCGGCGTCGGCCTCAGGTCGATGAGCGCCATCGTCATCAACACAGTGATCGGCGAACATCTCGGCTACAACCGCGAGGCGGGCTTCACGCTGAAGCCGATGGCGCTCGGCAGCAACGCCAACGTTCAGGTCGCACTCGACCGCGGCGACATCGATGTCGGCATCGGCGTCCCGTCCTTCGAGGTGCCGCTGCTCTCCCGCGGCCAGTGGAAGCGTGACGTTAATTTTTACGAGTACACGTATCCCTACAAATACGACATCGCCGTCAAGCCCGGCTCCAAGATCGCCAGCTATATGGACCTGCGTGGCAAGCGCATCGGCGTCTCGAGCTTCGGCGGTACCGAATACACGGTGACGAAAGCGGTGCTCGGCCTGCTCGGCCTAGACCCTGCCAAGGACATGAAATGGATCGCCGTCGGCGGCGGCGTGCCGGCCGGCGTGGCACTCCAGCGCGGGGAGATCGACGCGCTCGCCTATTACGACACCGGCTTCGGCACCATCGAAGCCGCCGGAATCAAGCTCGCCTTCCTGCCGCGTCCGAAGGACCTCCCGATGGTTGGCGGACAGTTCCTCATGGCGAGCCGCAAGATGCTGGCCTCGGATCACGACCTGCTCGTCGGTTTCGGCAAGAGCGTGAGCAAGGCCTCGCGCTACATCCTCACGAGCCAAGAGGCAGGCGCGCGCGCCTTCCTCGCAATGTATCCGCAGACAGCTCCGCGTGGTTCCACCGAGGCGCAGGCCGTCGCCGCCATCGTGCGGGCGATCGGCCGTCGGACGAAGCTCTACAACCCGCCCTATCCAGGCGCCGCGATGGGCAGCATCAATCCCGACGAGTTCCTCGCCGAGGCAAAGCTCGACAAGTTGGTGGTGAAGGATGTCTCGCCCCTCTACACCAATGCTTTGATCCCCGCGATCAACGACTACGACGTGAAGACCGTGGAGGCGGCCGCCCACGCCGCCGCCGGCTGATGCCGCGCGCGGTCGTGACCGGCGCCAGCTCCGGTATCGGGGCGGCGATCGCGCAGCGGCTGCTGCGCGAGGATTGGCACGTCACCGGAATCGACCGCGCGCCGCCCACTATCGAAGCTGATCGTTTCTCTGCCGTGACGGCAGCACTCGATGAACCTGGCATCGCGGCAGCACTCGCTGGGCTCGGCGACATCACCGCACTGGTCCATGCCGCCGGGTTCATGCGCACTTCGCCGCTCGGCGCGCTCGACCACGAGGCCGGGGCCGCAATGTGGCGCGTCCATGTCGCGGCGGCCGCGATGCTCGCCGACGCGCTGCTGCCGCGCACGGTCGATGGCGGGCGCATCGTGCTAATCGGCAGCCGCACTGCGTCGGGCGCTGCGGGGCGCAGCCAGTATGCCGCGAGCAAGGCGGCGCTCCTGGGTCTCGCCCGCTCCTGGGCCGCTGAGCTCGCGCCGCGCCGCATCACCGTCAACATCGTCGCTCCCGGTGCCACCGAGACACCCATGCTGCGCGACCCTGCGCGGGCGGGTACCCCCCCACGCCTGCCGCCCCTCGGCCGCTTCATCCAGCCGGAGGAAGTTGCGGGTACCGTCGCCTTCCTGCTCGGGGAAGACGCGGCGGCAATTACTGGCCAGCAGATCGTGATCTGCGGTGGCGCCTCACTCTGAAGCCTGGAGCAAAGCCTATGTCCGTCCGTATCGTCGACATCGTTGAGGTCACGCGCCCGATCGCGTCGCCCATCCGCAACGCCTATATCGACTTCAGCAGGATGACGACGAGCCTGGTTGCCGTCGTCGCCGACGCGGTGCGCGATGGCCGGCGCGTCATCGGCTACGGCTTCAACTCCAACGGGCGCTACGGCCAGGGCGGCCTGATCCGCGAGCGCTTCGCCCCGCGCATCCGCGAGGCCGACCCCGCGAGCCTGCTCGACCCCGAGGGCACCAACCTCGACCCGGACCGGGTCTGGGCCACGATGATGGCCAACGAGAAGCCCGGCGGCCACGGCGAGCGCTCCGTCGCCGTCGGCACGCTCGACATGGCGATCTGGGACGCGGTCGCAAAAATCGCCGGCAAACCCTTGTTCCGCCTGCTCGCCGACCGTGCCGGCCGGCACCCGGACCCTCGCGTCTTCGTCTACGCCGCGGGCGGCTACTACTACCCCGGCAAGGGCACGGCGCAGCTCCGCGCCGAGATGCGCTCCTATGTTGATCGCGGCTACACGGTCGTGAAGATGAAGATCGGCGGCGCCTCGCTCGCCGAGGACCAGGCCCGCATCGAGGCGGTGCTGGAGGAAATCGGCACCGGCGCGCAACTGGCGGTGGACGCCAACGGCCGCTTCGACCTCGAGACCGCCATCGCCTACGCGGAAATGCTCCGCGCCTACCCGCTCTTCTGGTACGAGGAAGCCGGCGACCCGCTCGACTACGCGCTGCAGGCGACGCTCACCGAATTCTACCCGGGCCCGATGGCCACCGGCGAGAACCTGTTCAGCCACCAGGACGCCCGCAACCTGCTGCGCTACGGCGGCATGCGCCCGGACCGCGACTGGCTGCAGTTCGACTGCGCCCTCTCCTATGGCCTCGTCGAGTACCAGCGCACGCTGGAGGTGGTGAAGGCCGCCGGCTGGTCCCCCGCGCGCTGCATCCCGCATGGCGGCCACCAGATGTCGCTCGCCATCGCCGCCGGCCTCGGCCTCGGCGGCAACGAGAACTACCCGGATCTGTTCCAGCCCTATGGTGGCTTCCCCGACAGCCTCGAGGTCAGGGAAGGTCACATCGTCATGCCGGAACTTCCCGGCATCGGCTTCGAGGGCAAGGCCAACCTCATCGCCGCCATGCACGAGCTCGCCGCCTGACCGGCCCTGCATATGTTCGCCTGCTTGCCGACAAGCCGCTCCAGCGCGGCGATCCGTGCCCCGTAGCCGTCCACGAGGTCGGCCGTCACAGCATCCTCGTCGAATGCTCCGGCCTCATACCTATCAACCCAGATCCGGATCAGATTGCGTGACAGGTCGTGTCGCTTCGCTGTGAGTCGGCGCCGATTCACAGTAACGGAGGCTCGACCTCGTCTTGGGGTGGACGTTAGGCGTCAGTGCGCGCCTGAGGACGGCGCTTTGGGGGCTGCCACCTTGCGCATCAGGATAGCCAACGGTGCGGTGACCAGGAACGCCATCATGATCGTGCGGAACGCGTCGGCGTACGCCATGGTTGAGGCCTCGCGATAGGCGATGTCGCGCAGTTGCTCCAATGCGGCGAGATGGCCCTGGGACGCGGAGCCCAGGGTGTCCGCCAGCCGTGCGCCGAGCCGCGCCAACATGTGGTCCATGGCTGGATTGGCGGGCGTCAGTGTCGATGCGATATTCAGGAAGTGCAGGTTGGTGCGGTCGTTCAGCACTGCGCCACAGATCGCGATGCCGACGGCGCCGCCCAGGTTGCGCATCATGTTGAACAGGCCGCTGGCATATTTGAGTCGTGCGGGCGGCAAGCTTCCCAACCCCAAGGTCACGCTGGGCGCCACCGCGAAAACCTGAGGAAAACCGCGCAGGATCTGGGGGACAAGCAGTTGGTCACCGCCCCAGTCGTGCGTGATGAAGCTGTAGCACCACATCGCCAGGGCGAAGCTCGCCAGCCCAAGCATCATCAGCCAGCGCAGGTCCATGCGCCGCCCCAACGTGACGTAGACAGGCACGCCCATCACCGCGGCAACGCCGGCGGGGAACACCGCGAGCCCGGTCTGCCACGCAGAGAAGCCGCGCACATAACCCAGGAACAGCGGTGTTAGGTAGATCGTCGAGAAAATGCCGATGCCGGTAACGAAGGACAGGATGCAACCGATTAGGAAATTGCGGTTGCCCAGCGCGCGCAGATCGACCACCGGCTGCTCGTAGGTCAGGCTGCGGATGACGAACAGCGTGCCGGAGATGACGGAGATTGCCGTGCAGGTTCGGATGGTCTGGTCGCTGAACCAGTTCCAGCGCGCGCCTTCCTCCAGCACGTATTCCAGCGTGCCAAGGGCCAGCGCCATCAGGATGATGCCGGGATAATCGGCGTCGGACAGCAGCGAGAGGTCTGGCTCGTCAATATCGACCAGCAGCACGACTCCGAGGGCCACGAGCAGACCGGGGATCACGTTGACGTAGAACAGCCAATGCCAGTTGAGCGTGTCGGTGATCCAGCCACCAACGACGGGGCCCAATGTGGGGGCCATGGACGCGATGGTGCCGACGACGGCAGCGGCATAGACGCGGCGATGTCCCTCGAAGAAGTGAAAAGACGAGGTGAATACAGTGGGGATCATCGACGCGCCGAGCATGCCTTGCAGAGCACGGAATAGGATCATGCTGTCGATGTTCCACGCCAGGCCGCACAGCATGCTGGCAAGCGTGAAGCCGAGCGCAGAGGCGGCGAACAACCAGCGGGTGGAAAGCAGACGAGTGAGCCAGCCTGAGAGCGGGATCATGATGATCTCGGCGATCAGGTAGGCGGTTTGCAACCAGCTGATCTGGTCCTGCGCCGCCGAGAGTCCGCCGCCGATATCGGCGAGTGATGAAGCGACGATCTGAATGTCAAGCAGCGCCACGAACATGCCGACGCACATCACAGCAAAGGGCAGTAGGTGGCTGACAGAGCCAGGTCGATGCGTGTTGGGCGTCATGGCGCGGTGGTCCGTTCACCGCGATTGGATGCTCCGCCACCAGCCGCGCCTGCCCCGTCGTGGCGGGGCAGTTTCATTGTCCGTGCTCCACGGTTACGCGCACCGTGGTGGACAGGCCGGGTCGTAATGCGCCGAGTTCCGCCGCCTTGCCGTCCAGTTCGATCCGCACCGGCACGCGCTGCACAATCTTGGTGAAATTGCCTGTGGCGTTCTGCGGTGGGATCACGCTGAAGACAGCGCCGGTCGCCGGCGACAGGCTCACGACATGGCCGTGGAACAAGCGCCCGGGTAGCACGTCGGCGGTGATGGCGACGGGATCGCCGGGACGCATGCGGGCGATCTCGTCTTCCTTGAAGTTGGCGTCTACCCACAGTCCGCGTGCCGGCACCACCGAGAGAAGATCCGTTCCGGCGGAGACATAAGCGCCAACTTGGGCAGAACGGTTGCCGACGTAACCACTGACGGGCGCGATGATGCTTGTGTAGCCCAGGTTGAGCCGGGCAGTGTGCACGTCCGCCTGGGCCTGCGCCACGCCCGCTGTCGCGACGGCGACTTCCGTTTCCAGCACGACCATCTGTTGCGCTGCACCCTGCAGTGCGGCCTGGGCAGCGCGCATTGAGGCCTGCGCCGCCTGATCGGCAGCCAGCGACTTCTGCGCGCTCTGCTGCGAGCCCGCGGCGGTCAGTGCCAGGGCGCGGTAACGCTGTGCATCCTCCGCAGCGAACACGGCCTGCGCGCGCTTCGCCGTAAGGTCCGCCTGCGCACCGGCGATCACCGAACGCTGCAGCACGCGCTTTGCCAGCAGGTCGGCCAGCGCCGCTTCACGCGCTCGCAGGACCGCCTGCGCATGGTGCAGCGCCACCTGATAGCCCTGCGGGTCGAGCCGCAGTAGCGTCTGGCCGGCCTGCACGCGCTGATTGTCGTGCACCAGGATCTGCTGCACGAAACCCGCAACATGCGGCGCGATCGGCGTGACGTTGGCGCCGACAAAGGCGTCGTCCGTGGTTTCCACGAAGCGGCCGACGGTCCACCAGCGGTAGCCGTAAAGGCCGCCGCCGAGCAGCAACACGGCGCCCAGGACGACTGCGGCTAGCCGTTGCCTCGACAGCACGCGGCGGCGGGTTGCGGGCGGCGCAACGATATCGCGTGACAGTGCCTGGTCGCTCATGGCCGGTTCCGCCTGGCCTGGGCCGCGGCGCGCACGTGGCGGCCCAGGCGATGGCGGACGTCTGCATCGGCAGCGGGACCGGGGGCGCTGCGGAACGTGGCCGCGGTCATCACTTTACCGGTGTGGCGGTCCACCAGGACCGGATCCGCGCGGCGGCCGGTTTCCGCATCCACCACCACCACGCTTGCTCCTTCCGGAGCGAAGTGCCTGTTGCCCCAGGCGAGCAGTGCCCAAAGGACGGGACGGAAGTCACGGCCACGCTCGGTCAGCACGTATTCGTCGCGCGGCGGACGCTCGCAGTAGCGGCGGCGTTCCAGTAGGCCGTTCTCGACCAGGGCGTTGAGCCTACGTGCCAACATGTTAGGGGCGATGCCGAGGCTCTTCTGGAATTGGTCAAACTGGGTGAGGCCTTGAAAGGCGTCACGCAGGATCAGAATGCTCCACCACTCGCCGACACGTTCAAGGCTGCGCGCGATGGGGCAGGACATGGTGCCGAAGCTCTTGCGCTGCATGGCCGGGTCGCCTCGAGGATAGTTGCATGACGCTAGTCACTATGGTGCCGGAAGTAGCATAATGCAAGTCAGTCCGCGTGAACGGGTGGCGCCTGCCCGCCTCGGAGCCAACAACCGCGTCTCCGGCCGCAAAGCAGGGAACGAGGTGGGGCGCCGTGCCCGCCGTCAGCGCCCGTGGCGCAGGTTTGAGGTTGTGAGGTAAGAAGGATTGAGGCTTCGTCGTCGTGACGAAGGAACGAAGATAAGCCCTCAATCTGCCGCGAAAGCCATGCCGGCCAAGGCTCGCGCCGAGCAGGTGATGAAGGACATCGGCCGGGCGCCCCGGCGGGACTTCTCGGCCGAAGACAAGATCCGGATCGTGCTGGAGGGGCTGCGTGGTGAAAACAGCATCGCCGAGCTTTGTCGCAAGGAAGGCATTGCCCAGAGCCTGTATAACGCCTGGTCGAGGAGCTCCTCGAAGCTGGCAAGCGCCGCCTGGCCGGCCACACCACGCAGGCAGCGACGACTGGCGAGGTGCGGGAACTGCGTCGCGAGGCAAACGCGCTGAAGGAAGTCGTGGCGGACCTGGTGCTGGAAAACCGGCTGCCCAAAAAAAGCATGATCGCGGATGGGGCGACGACGCAGGAGGTACCCCGCCGCCGAGAAGCTCGAGATCATCAGGATCGTCGAGCAGTCGCACCTCCCCGCCAAGCGTACCCTTGAGCAACTCGGCATCGCGCGACCGACGTTCTATCGCTGGTACGACCGTTACCGCGAAGGTGGGCCAGAGGCGTTGGAAGGGTACGCGGGTCAGTTCCTACCCCTCCCCAACTGTCCAGATCTGACGGAGCGCTATCAACAGGCCGCATTGGTCGTCGAATGCATCATCGACACATTGCCGCCACAATTCCACCTGGCTGGTTGCGCTTCGGTAATAGGTTACGTTTTAGCTCAGCATTTGAGGAGATGTGTGATATGAACGCGGCAAGCGTGAGAGAACGTCGCGCGGCACACTCAAAGACAGACCCGAGGGGGATTTAATCATGACTGATACCAATGCGAGCTCAGATGTCCTCGAACTTACGGCCCAGATCGTCGCCGCTCATGTCGCGCACAACAACATCAGTGCCGACGCACTGCCGGGACTGATCCAGGAGATCTACCGCACGCTCTCCACCGTCGGCGCGGTCACGGCCCAGCCTCCAAAGCCGGAACCTGCCGTTCCACCCAAGAAATCGGTCTTCCCCGACTACATTGTCTGCCTCGAGGACGGGAAGAAGCTGAAGATGCTCAAGCGCCACCTCAAGACCTCCTACAACCTTTCGCCGGAGCAATACCGCGAGCGTTGGGGCTTGGATGCGACCTACCCGATGGTGGCGCCCAACTATGCGCAGCGCCGGTCAGCCCTTGCCAAGAGCATCGGTCTTGGAACGAAACCCCGCAGCGAGACGAAGCCGGCTGCGGCGGCTCGTGCGAACGGGAAGGGCAGGGGACGACCCAAGCAACGCGGCTAAAGCGCAGCAGAAGCGCCCGCGCCGTCAGGTAAGGGCGTCAGCGGCGACCTGAGGCGGCGTTAGCGGACAGCCTTGCCGTGCGCGCGGATGCCCATGTTACGAGTTCCGTATGCAGTTATACCTGTTCAGTTCCGAGCACGATCCGGACATCTTTGCCCTGACGGCGGATAAGACGGGAGCGACGCTCCCTCACGACTTGGGCCCTTGGTCTCTCAGCGACAACGGAGCAGTGCCCGTAGGAGCTATGCCCGGCGGCGCCGACATCGTGACGGACACTGTCTGAACCGCCATTTGAGTTCTCAACGTAAACCTCCCGAGACGGTGAGGATTTCCCCGGTGACCCAAGCTGACGCAGAGGAAGCCAGAAATACCGCGACTGGGCTTAGGTCGGATGGATGACCGGGTCGCTTAGCCAAGGGTGTGGCGGCCAGTAATCGCGCTTCTGCGTCGCTGCCCTTGAGTCCGAAAGTGCGGGCTCCGTCCGTATCGAAGTAACCGGGCATGATTGCGTTCACTCGGATTTTCTTGTCAGCCAATTCGAGTGCCAGAACTTTGGTGATCGCATTCACCGCCGCCTTCGATGAGGCATAGACGGAGCGGCCTGGCGAGTTGCCTAGTGCAGACAGGGAACTGATGTTGATCACGCTCCCGCCGTTGGGATCGAAATTTGCAACTGCTATCCTGGTCGTCAATAATAGGCCGAGCACGTTGGTATTGAAGATCTCGTAAAAGTGCGTCTCGTCGACTTCTTGCAATGATCTGTATTCGAACACACCAGCGTTGTTGACCAAGGTTCCGATCGGGCCAAACTCTGCCACGGTCCTGGCGATCATCGTTTCGATTTCGGCAATCCGCGCCAGGTTGCATTGAACGGCCATCGCCCGGCCCCCGGGGGACTATCCGGGATTTTGTGCGCGGGGCCATAGGGTGGAAGGGAAAGGACCATCGCGATGGCAATCGAGAAGGACGTACTGGATCAGTTGCTGGCAGGGCGTGATGCGACGGAGTTGTTCGCCAAG
>JAJZUI010000119.1 GCA_021847175.1 Pseudomonadota bacterium | reverse complement strand
GCCTGTCGCAGGAGGCGGGGGTCACGGAGCCGAAGCCGCGGCCAGGCGAATCCGCTGGGCATGGCTGCGGGCACAACCTGCTGGGCTCGGCCGCGATGCTGGCGGCGACCGCGGTGCGCGACTGGCTTCGCGAGCGCGGCGTCGAGGGCCGCGTGCGCTACTACGGCTGCCCGGCCGAGGAAGGCGGGGCGGCCAAGGCTTTCATGGCGCGCGACGGTGTGTTCAGCGACGTCGACATCGCGATCTCCTGGCACCCGAGTCATTTCGCGGGCGTCATGCGCGCGGAATCCCTTGCGATGACGGTGCTGGACGTGACCTGGATGGGCCGCGCGAGCCACGCGGCGGCCTCCCCGCATCTTGGCCGCTCGGCGCTCGACGCCGCGGAACTGATGAATGTCGGGCTCAACTACATGCGCGAGCACGTCCCCTCCTCCGCGCGCATGCACTACGCCTATCTCGATGCCGGCGGGATCGCGCCGAACGTGGTTCAGGCGAAGACGACCGTTCGCTACATCGTCCGCGCCGCGGACCTGGCGACGATGAAGGGTATGGTCGAGCGGGTGCGCCGGATCGCGGAGGGCGCCGCGCTGATGACGGAGACCTCGGTCGAGATGCACGTCTCCAGTGGCATGTCCAACCTCGTCGGCAACGATGTGCTGGAGCGCGTCATGCATGCGAACCTGGAACGGCTTGGGCCGCCGGTGTTCGACGCGGCGGATATCGCGCTCGCGCAACAGTTCCGCGACACACTTTCCAGGGCCGATATTGACGACGCCTACGGGCCGTTCGGCATCAAGCCGACCGACGCCGTTCTGGCCGACGGCATCATGCCGCTCAACGCGCGCGGCGAGGGCGGTCTGGGCTCGACCGACGTGGGCGATGTGTCGTGGGTGGTGCCGACGGTGCAGGCCTGGGGGGCGACCTGCGCGATCGGCACGCCGTTCCATTCCTGGCAGTTCACCGGCCAGGGCAAGGCGCCGGCGGCGCACAAGGGCATGATCCACGCCGCGAAGGTGATGGCGGGAACGGCGGTGGAACTGCTCGGCGACCCCGCGCTGATCGCCCGCGCAAAGGACGCGTTCCGCGAGCAGCTGGGCGGGCAGGGCTACGAATGCCCGATCCCCGCGGAAACGAAGCCGCCGCTGCAGCCCGCGCCTATTTCGGCGGCGGCTTGAACGTCGCGTACAACGTGGGGGGCACCACGGTCATCACCGGCACGCTCGGCACCTCGCCGGGGCCGAACGGGCCGGGGACCTGGTGCACCACCGGCCTGAGCGTGCGCAGATAGGCCGCGATCGCCAGTGCATCCCTGTGGGTGAGGTGGGCGAAGCTCTTCCACGGCATAATGGGCGAGAGCAATCTCCCGTCCGGCCGCACGCCCTTGGTGATGGCGTCGGCGATCTGCTGGTTCGTCCAGGTGCCGAGGCCTGTCGCCTTGTCCGGGGTGAGGTTGGGGGCGACGAAGACGCCGACGCCCGGAATGCCGAAGCCGACATCCGAGCCGCCGAGGAAGCGCGGGTCCTTGCGGCCCAGGAAATGGCCGGGCGTGTGGCAATCGCCGCAGCCCGCGATGGTCACGAGATAGCGCCCGCGCGCCACCTGGTTCTCCCTGGCGCTCGCGGTGCTGGTGATGGCGAGGCACGTCGCCGCGACGGCGGCACAAACGAGAACGCGCATCGTGAGCCTCCCTTGTTTGGCCCGAATCGTTCCGCCACGCGATACACTTTGTCAATTATCGCGCGAGGGCGACGATGACGCCGGAGGCCGGGTCGCCCGCGCGCCGGTCTCGCGCCCGCGAACCTGGATGGCGCGGACGCCTGTCGCGGCTGCTGGCGCGGATCGGACCCGGCATCATCACCGGCGTCGCGGACGACGACCCGAGCGGCATCGCGACCTACGCGCAGGCCGGCGCGCAATACGGCTTCAACATGCTGTGGACCATGCCGCTGGCATTTCCGCTGATGGCGGCGGTGCAGTTGATGTGCGCGCGCATCGGGCGCGTCACCGGCAAGGGCCTGGCCGCGAATATCCGCGAGAGCTTCCCACCCGCGGTGCTCTACGTGGTGGTGGCGCTGCTGCTCGTCGCCAACACGCTCAACATCGCGGCCGACGTCGCGGCGATGGGCGAGACGGCGCAGCTCGTCACCGGGCTCGACCGGCACGCGATGACGGCGTCCTTCGTCGTCCTCACGCTCGGGCTGCAGATTCTCATCCCCTACGATCGTTACGTTTTCTTCCTGAAATGGCTCTCCCTGTCGCTGCTGGCCTATGCCGGCGTACTGCTGACGGTGCGCGTGCCCTGGGGCGAGGTGGCGCTGCGAAGCCTCCTGCCGCGTTTCGCCTGGAACCGCGACAGCGCCGCTGTGATCGTGGGCGTGTTCGGCACCACCATCAGCCCCTACCTGTTCTTCTGGCAGGCCTCCGAGGAGGTCGAGGACATGCAGGAGGAGGGCGGCGTGCCGCTGCGCGACGCGCCGCAGACGGCCCGCGCGACCCTGCGCCGCGTCGGCTGGGACACCTGGTCCGGCATGTTCTATTCCGACGTCACCGCCTACATCATCATGCTGGCGACCGCAGTGACGCTGTACCCGGCCGGGATCCATGTGATCGACACGGCGGCGCAGGCGGCGACCGCGCTACGGCCGCTCGCGGGGCATGCAGCCTATCTGCTGTTCGCGCTCGGCATCTTCGGCGTCGGGCTGATCGGCGTGCCGGTGCTTGCGGGCTCCGGCGCCTATGCCGCCGCCGAGGCGTTCGGATGGACATGGGGGCTGGAGCGGAACCTCGGCCAGGCGCCGCGCTTCTACGCCGTCATCGCCGCGAGCGTGCTGGCGGGCCTCGTTCTGCAGTACACGCCGATCAGCCCGATGCGCGCCCTGTTCTGGAGTGCGGTGATCAACGGCGTGGTGGCGGTGCCGCTGCTGGTGGTGGTGACGCTGCTCGCGACAAGGCGCGCGGTGATGGGGGAGTTCGTCGCCGGGCGCGTGATCGCGGCGCTCGGCTGGGCGGCGACGGTGGTGATGGGCGCGGCGGCCGTGGCGATGCTCTGGCCGTAGCCCCGCCGGCGCGCACCCGCCGGCAACGTCAGGCCGGATCCCGCTCGAGCAGCAGCGGGTCCACCTGCTCATCCGAGAGCGGCCGTTGCCGCGGCCCCCATTCGCGCATGGTCTCGTGCACGTGGACATGCCGGCCACCGCGACGCCGCAGAACCTCGAGCGCGCGCGCCTCCGCCCGCGCGTTCGGCACGCTCACCCAGAGCACCAGGCCGCCCAGCGCGAGCTGCTCCGCCACCGTCTGGTGATGATGGCGGGCGATGGTGCGGGCCAGCAGCCCGCCGAGCCCGGCGCCACCGACGCTGCCCAGGAGCATCGCGGCGACGGCCGCCGCCAGAGCGCCGCCCGAGGCAACGACCGCCCAGGCGCCGGTGAGGCCGGCGATGAAGAACGGGAAGGTGATCGCCGACGCCTCGCCCTCCAGCCGCGAGCCACGGGAGACGAAGGCCGATCGCGGGGCGCGCGGGTCGTCCTCGGCTTCGGTGATCGAATTGTAGCGATGGCCGACGCGCGCCTTGACGTCCTCCGTCGATCCGAGGACCGAAATGGCGGCGCGATCGAAGCCAGACATTTCGAGGTCCATCACCGCCTCTTCCCAAGCATCGGCGTCGGCGAATACCGCGACCGCCTCGCGCACGGTATAGGTCCAGTTTCCCTCCGCCGGGGTTGGGACCGACTGGGGCTGCGTTGGTTTCGGAGCAGAAGGAACAGTTGCTGACATTGTTCCCTTCTCCTTAATGGTCTCGCGCGGATGGCGGGCGGCGATCTCGGCCCACCAGGCGTCGAAATGCGCCTTCGCCGCCGGCGTCTCGGTCGCCAGGCGCACAACCGCGCGCCCGGGGTCGGCGGCGACGAAACGCCCCTCGAACTCGTCGAGCGAGAGGGGCTCGCCGATATACGAATTCTCGTCGCCGATGATCTGCGGGCCGATGACCCTGTGCGCGATGATGGAGAGCACCCAGTAATTCCGCTCGAGCCGCGGCTCGATGTTCAGCACCGCCTCGGACGTCACGAGATCGTGTTGCGTGTCGTCGCGCAGGCCGTAGGCGGCGCGATCAAAATCCTCCTCGATGAGGAAGTCGGACCAGGCATCGAGGTAGAGTTCCGGCGCGCCGCCCGTCGTCATCAGCTCCGCACGCACGACACGGATGATTTCCCGTGGCGAAAGGCGCAGCATGTAACTGGCCATTTTCACCTCTCCGCGGCCGCCCCGCAGCGCGATGCGGACGTTCGGCAGAGACATCAGATCCATGGCCCACCTTCCCTTTCCGGCCGCGCGGAAGATTTTGGCAGCATCCGCGCGACCGGCCGGCGCGGCCATGACCTGGATCAACGGGATGGCGGCTACAAAAGTCCGAGCTCGCGCAGCGAACGCGCCATCGCCTCGGGCAGTCTGTCCTCTCCCGCGGCACGGCGCGTCTTCACCACGTCCGGCGGCGCCGCTTCCGCCGCCAGGTAGCGCCAACCCTGGAACGGCTTCATCGCGCGCGGCATCACGGCGACGAGCTTCGGGTCCAGCACCAGCCGCGTCATCGCGGTGCCGTCCTGGCCCGTGACGTCCTGGCTGGTGACGGGGCTGGTGACGGGCTCGATCGCGAGCAGGCGCTGGCGCACGCACAGGCTGCCGGCGACGACCCAGTAGATCGAGCCGCCGGCGAGCAGTTCCGCCGCGCGCGTGGGCCGGCTGCGGGTGACATGCCCGAGGCTGCCCTCGCGCGCCAAGCGGCTTGCCTGCCACTCGCGGATATCGGCGACGTCGCGCGCGCCGACGGCAAGCTTCACCAGATGCAGCGTGGGTGTCGCGGATTTCGCCATCAGCTCGGCCTGCCGGGTTCCTCGGCGGGACCATGCGCGCCAATCATCAGCAGCGCCAAAAGGGCGTGGGCGCGCGTAGCGGCATCCGGCGCCTCCAGCAGCACCTGCTTCTCGGCGGCCTCGAATGGGCAGACCATGGCAAGCGTGGTAAGCAGCCCTTCATCGGACATCTTCTCGACCGCCTCCCAATTGGCCTGGATGCCGTGGTGCGCAAAGAACCCGCGCAACGCCGAGAGCAGGGAACCGCGGTCGAACCCACCCGGCGCGGGCTCCGCAAGGTCGAGCGCGGGAAACTCCCCCCAGTCGGCACGCACCCGGCGATAGCCGCGGCGCATCGGCAGCTCCTCGCCGACACGAAAGCGCGCGATGCCGGTGAGGGTGATGAGGTAACGCCCGTCATCCGTCTCGCTGAAGGAGCAGATGCGCCCGAGGCAGCCCACCGGGTAGAGTCCCGGCCCGTTGGCGCCGCGTGCGAGCGCCGGATCGGGCTGGATCATCGCCATCAGCCGGCGCTCGCCAAGTGCGTCCTCCACCATCGCCTTGTAGCGAGGCTCGAAGATGTTGAGCGGCAGGCGCCCGCGCGGCAGCAGCAACGCGCCGGTGAGCGGAAAGACAGGAAACGCTGCCGGCAGATCCCGCGCGGGGTCCTGCGCCGTCACATCCCGTGCCTAGCTGAACAGGATGGCAGAGAGCTTGCGGCGCGCGGCGAGGGTGGCAGCATCGTCGAAGCCCCAGGCCTCGAAGAACTTGAGCAGTTGCAGGCGGGCCGCGTCCTCGTTCCAGCCACGGTTGCGGCGGATGATCTCGAGCAGCGCCTCGGCCGCTTCCTCCCGCCTGTCGGCGGCGTTGAGCGCGGTGGCGAGGTCGTAGCGCGCCTGGTGGTCGGCGGGGTCCGCCGCGAGCCGGGCCTCGAACGCGCCAAGCTGGTCCCGCGCGGCACGGCCCTCGGCGGCGAGCGCCAGCGCCGAGCGGGCGCCGGCGACCTCGGCATGCCCGGCGATCTTGGCCGGCGCCTGGTCGAGCGTCTCCTTCGCCTCGTCCTCGCGGCCGAGGGCTAGCAGGGCGCGGGCGAGGCCGCCCCACGCCTCGGGCTTCTCCGGTTCCTCCTGCAGCAGAGCGGCGAAGATTTCCGCGGCTTCCTCGTGGTTGCCCTGTTCCGCCGCGGCGCGCGCCTCGGCGAGCAGGTCGGCCGACGGCATCGCCCCGCCCGCCATCTTGAGCAACGCCTCGGCGAAGCGGCGCACCTCGCTCTCCGGCAGCGCGCCCTGGAACAGGTCCGCGATCTGGCCCTGCCAGAAGGCGGCGACCGTGGGCACGGATTGCAGCGGCAGGCCGAGGCCGGCGAGCTGTTGCACCAGGGCCTGGTTGCGGTCGATGTCGATCTTGACCAGCTTCAGCCTTCCGCCCGCCGCTCGCACGATCTTTTCCAGGATCGGCGTCAGCGTCTTGCACGGGCCGCACCAGGTTGCCCAGAAATCCACCAGCACCGGCAGCGTGCGCGACGCATCGATGACGTCGCGCATGAAATTCTTCTGGTCGCCCTCCACGATCGCGGCCTCCGCCCCGCTCGGGGCGGCGCCGGTGGGCGCGGGATTCTGGCCGATCAGCGTTTCCATGGGTCCATCCGGTTCCTGCGAGCCTGCCCCCTAGATGAGCGGGCATCGCGGCGGGACAAGCCACGAAACCAGGGACAGGGCAAGCGTCGGCGGCATGGCAAAGGAAAACCCCCGCCTTGCGGCGGGGGTTCTCCCTTGGTTCCAACGGAGAAGCCTGGGCTTAGCCGAGCTGCTCGCCGTGCAGCACGATGTCCAGGCCCTCACGCTCCTCCTCCGGCGTTACCCGCAGGCCGATGACGGCGTCGATAACCTTGAGAATGATGAAGGAGACGATGCCGGAATAGAGCAGCGTGACGACCACGCCCATCGCCTGGACCTCGAGCTGGGCGAAGCCGCCGGGCAGCTGCGGCTTGGCGGTGAACGGCCCGAACGCGAAGACGCCGGTGAGCAGCGCGCCTACGATGCCGCCGACGCCATGCACCCCGAAGCAGTCGAGACTGTCGTCATAGCCGAACATGTGCTTCACGGTGGTCGCGGAGAAGTAGCAGATCACGCCGGCGGCGACGCCGATGATGATCGCGGGGCCGGGCAGCACGAAGCCCGAGGCCGGGGTGATCGCCACCAGCCCAGCGACGGCGCCGGAGGCGATGCCAAGGACCGAGGGCTTCCCCGTCTTGATCCACTCCGCGAACATCCACGCCAGGGCTGCGGCGGCGGTAGCGATCTGCGTCACCGTCATCGCCATGCCGGCCCGGGCACCCGAGGTGACGGCGGAGCCGGCGTTGAACCCGAACCAGCCAACCCACAGCATGGACGCGCCGATCACTGCGTAGGCAACGTTATACGGCGACATGTTCTCGGTTCCGTAGCCGACGCGCTTGCCGAGCACGAGCGCGCACATCAGGCCAGCGATACCGGCGTTGATATGCACGACGGTACCGCCGGCATAATCCTCGATGCCGAGATTGGCCTCCCAGCCCGTGGCACTCCACACCCAGTGCGCGACCGGCGAATAGACCAGCAGCGACCAGGCCACCATGAAGATGCACAGCGCCGAGAACTTCATGCGGTCGGCGAAGGCGCCGGCGATCAGCGCCGGGGTGATGATGGCGAAGGTCATCTGGAACATCATGTAGACCGACTCCGGAATGGTCGGAGCCAGCGCGATGCCCTTGTCGTAGGCCGCACCCATGCCCATCAGCATGAAGCGCGAAAGGTCGCCGATATACGGGTTGCCGTTGGTGAAGGCGAGACTGTAGCCGGCGACGCACCACGTGATGGTGACGAGGCAGGTGATGGCAAAGGACTGCATCAGCGTCGCCAGAACGTTCTTCTTGCGCACCATCCCGGCGTAGAACAGGCCGAGGCCCGGGATGGTCATCATCAGCACCAGCGCGGTGGAGGTAAGCATCCACGCGGTGTCGCCGGAATCGAGCTTGGGCGGCGCCGTGTCGGCCCAGGCCGGGCCCGAGACCAGCAGCGGCAGCAACGCGAGGAGGGTCGCGTTCTTGAGCTTCTTCATGAGGTTGGGATTCCCTGGCTTGGGTTAGAGCGCTTGCGCGTCGGTTTCGCCGGTGCGGATGCGCACGGCGCGCTCGAGATCGAGGACGAAGATCTTGCCGTCACCGATCTTGCCGGTGTGCGCGGCCTTGGCGATCGCCTCGATGACCTGCTCGGCGAGATCGGCCGGCACGGCGACCTCGATCTTGACCTTGGGCAGGAAGTTCACGTGGTACTCGGCGCCACGGTAGATTTCCGTCTGGCCTTTCTGACGGCCGAACCCCTTCACCTCGGAGACGGTCAGGCCCTGCACACCCAGCGGCGTCAGCGCCTCGCGCACGTCGTCGAGCTTGAAGGGCTTGATGATGGCCATGATCAGCTTCATGTCGCAGCCCTGTTCCTGTTGCTCCTGGCCGTCCCCGGAACGTTCCATGACGGACAGCTTGCAGGTGCCTAACAAGAACCGTGCCGCGCCCCGGCTGGTGCCGACGGATTGTGGAGAGGGCGGCGTTGCGGCAGAGGAGAGCGGCGCACTGCCCAAACAACAGGCAGTCTGGCGCGGGGGCGACGCCGGCGGTTCGCGCGAGGCGTGGCCCCGCGGAAGCGACGGGGCGAAGGAGGCTGGTCGGCGATGAGCGAGGAAGTCAAGGTCGACGTCGCGGTGGTGGGCGCGGGGCCGGTGGGCGGCACGCTGGCGCTGCGCCTCGCGGAGGCTGGCATGACGGTCGCGGTGCTGGACCGCGCGGCCCTACCGCCCATGGAGCACCCGGATTTCGACGGCAGGGCCTATGCGATCGCAGCCGGCTCCCAGCGCGTCATGGCCGCCGCCGGGCTATGGGACGCGCTGCCGCTGGAGCCGGGGCCGATCCGCGAGATCCGCGTCTCCGACGGGAGGCCAGGCCAGGCCGCTTCACCGTTCTTCCTGCATTTCGATGTGGCGGAGCTGGCCGGCGCGGACCCGGAGGGCTCCGGGGAGGCGTTCGGCTGGATGGTGGAGGCACGCAGCCTGCGCATGGCGTTGAACGCGCGGCTGGCGGCGCATCCCGGGGTTCGCGTCTTCGCGCCGGCAACGGCCATAGTGGAGCGCCACGCGGACGGCGCGCGGCTGGCGCTCGGCGACGGCACGGTGATCGCGGCGCGGCTGGTGGCGGCGGCAGAGGGGCGCGGCAGCCCGTTGCGCGAGGCGGCAGGCATCGGCGCGACGCGGATCACCTACCGCCAGCACGGCGTGGTTTGCGCGATCGCGCACGAGCGCCCGCATGACGGCGTGGCACTGGAGCATTTCCTGCCGGCGGGCCCGTTCGCGCAGCTGCCGCTGGCGCCGGGCCCAGCCGGCGAGAACCTCTCGGCACTGGTCTGGACCGAGCGGCCGGAAGTGGCGAAGGCGCTGATGGCCTGCACCGCGGGGAGGCTAGAGACGGAGATCACGCGGCGTATGGGCGACCATCTTGGCCGCGTGCGGGTGGTGGGGCGGCGCTGGTCCTATCCGCTCAGCCTGCTGCACGCGCGGCGCTACCACGACACGCGCCTGGTGCTGGTGGGCGACGCCGCCCACGGCATGCACCCGATCGCGGGCCAGGGGCTCAATGTCGGGTTCCAGGACGTGGGCGTGCTGGCCGGGATGCTAACGGACGCGGCGGACCCCGGCGACCCGGACCTGCTTGCCGCCTACCAGCGTCGGCGCCGCCCCGCGGTGATGGCGATGCTGGCCGCGACCGATGTGCTGGACCGACTGTTCAGCAACGACAACCCCAAGGTGCGCCTGGCGCGCGACCTCGGGCTCGCCGTCGTGCACCGCCTGCCGCCGCTGAAGCGGTTCTTCATGCGCCAGGCGATGGGGATCTGAAAACTAGAGGTAGACGGATTTCATTCCGCCGGCGGGGTAGCGCGTGCCGGCCGCGGCGCCCTTCGGAATCGCGGCTTCGAGGCGGGTGAGGTCGGCGGCGGTGAGGGAGACATTGGCGGCGCCGAGGTTTTCCTGGAAGCGTGGCCAGGAACGCGTGCCGGCGAGAGCGACGACATCGTCCCCCTGCGCGAGCACCCAGGCGATGGCGAGCTGGCCCGGGGTACAGCCCTTCTCCTTTGAGACAACGACGAGGTGGTCCACGAGCGCGCGGTTACGGGCGAAATTCTCGCCCTGGAACCGAGGATGCGCGGCCTGGCGCGCGCCGACCTGCGAGACGTCCGTGTAGGTGCCGGTGAGCAGGCCGCGGCCAAGCGGGGCGTACGCCACGAAGGAAATGCCGAGTTCGCGGGTGGTGGCCAGCGTCTCCTCCGCGTCGTCACGATAGAGAATTGAATACTCGCTCTGCACCGCCACGATCGGGTGGACGGCGTGGGCGCGACGGATGGTCGCGGGCGCTGCCTCCGACAGGCCGAGATGGCGCACCTTGCCCTGTTCCACGAGCCGGGCCATGGCGCCCACCGTCTCCTCGATCGGCGTCGCGGGATCGACGCGGTGTTGGTAGTAGAGGTCGATGACATCGACGCCGAGGCGCTTGAGGCTCGCCTCGCAGCAGGCGATCACGTAGTCGGGCTTGCCGTTCACGCCGTTGGGCTGGCCCTCCCGCCGCACCTGGCCGAATTTGGTGGCAAGCACCACGCCGTCCCGCCTGCCCTTGAGCGCGCGGCCGAGCAGGGTCTCGTTGTGGCCCCAGCCGTACATGTCCGAGCTGTCGACATGGTTGCAGCCGGCGTCGATGGCGCGGCGGACGAGATCCTCCGACGTGGCGTCGTCCGCCTCGCCGTAGACGCCGGAGAAGGACATGCAGCCGAGGCCCACCGTGGTGACCGCCGGCCCGCCGGTGCCGAGAGCCCGTTTCGGAAATGCCATAATCTTATCCTCCCACGTCTGTCCTAGAACGCCCCCGCCCAGCCATCACGGCGCGGATCCGATGCCGCCATCTTGATGCCGTTGTCGAGTACCCGGATCACCTGCATCGAGCACGGTCCTTCGAGGTGGCCGACCGGCGTGAGCTGGTGCCCGCGCGCGGTGAGTGCCGCGAGCGTCTCCTCGCCCACGTCGCGCTCGATGGTGAGCTTGCCGTCGCCCTCGTGCGGCCAGTTGGCGCCCTGGTGTGGCTGGCTCGAGGTCCAGCGCGGGCGTTCCAGCGCCTCCTGCGGGTCGAGGCCGAGGTCGATGAGGCTGACGGCAACCTGGGAGTTCACCTGTACCTGGTTGTCCGCCCCCGGCGTGCCGAGCACGGCCCAGAGCTCGCCGTTACGGAAGATCATCGGCGCGTTCATGGTGTGGCGGACCCGCTTGCCGGGCGCGAGGCGGTTGGCGTGGCCCTCCGCGAGGTGCCAGTAGGCCATGCGGTTGTTGAGCAGCACGCCGGTCTCGCCCGCGGTCACGCCGGAGCCGTAGAGCGAGTTGAGGCTCTGGATGCCGGAGATGGCGTTGCCCTCGCCGTCCACCACACAGAAATAGGTGGTATCCGCGGCCATCGCCGTCTGCGCCATGTCGGCCGCGCGATCGCGGGAGATGCGTGCCGCAAGCGCGTCGGCGTGCGCGTCCGACAGCAGGCGCTCGAGCGGGATGGCGCCGAAGCGCGGGTCGGCGCCGAAGCGCTCGCGGTCGAGGAAGGCGAGCTTCTTGGCCTCGACCAGGATGTGGGTGCGCGCCGCCTCGTCCATGGCCGCGAGATCGAAACGTTCCGCTATCTTGAGTATCTGCAGCATGGTGAAGCCGGTGGAGTTGGGGGGCGTCTGGCGGATCTCGAAGCCGCGATAGGTGATGGCGATCGGCTCCTGCACCTCCGGGTGGAAGGCGGCGAGGTCGGCCTCGGTGATCGCGACCCCACGTTCGGCACAGCTCGCGGCAAGGGCCTTGGCGAGGCGGCCGCGATAGAACGTCTCCGCCCCCTCGGCGGCAATGATCTCGAGCGTGCGGGCGAGGTTTTCCTGCACGATGATCGTGCCAAGCGCCGGCGCCTTCCCCCCGGGCACGAAGACCGCGGCGGAGCGTGGATCGGCACCGAGTTTCTTGACGTTGTCGGCCGCGAAGTTGCGGCCGTGGACGGTAAGCCCGTAGCCGCCGCGCGCGAGCCCGATCGCCGGCTCGCATAGCTTTGCCCAGGGCAGGCGGCCGTGCGCCGCGTGCAGCGCGCCGATCCCACCGAGCATACCGGGAACGGAGACGGAGCGTGGCCCTTCGATCTCGATGCCCGCCGGAAAGGCCTCGGATTTTGCCGCCGCCGCCGCGGGGCCGGTGCCGTTGAAGACCTCCGCCTTGCCGCCAACCCAGGCGTGGTAGAACCCGTCGCCGCCGAGGCCCGACATCATCGGCTCGACGACGCCGAGGGCGAGTGCGACGGCGATCGCGGCATCGGCGGCGTTGCCGCCGCCGCGCAGCGTGTCGAGGCCGGCCTGCGTCGCCATCGGGTGATTGGAGCCGACCGCACCGTGGCGACCCATCAGCAGCGGACGATGTGTGCGCATCACAGTGTCTCCCGGAAATGTTTTGCAACCGCATC
>JAJZUI010000118.1 GCA_021847175.1 Pseudomonadota bacterium | reverse complement strand
CCGGCGAGGAAGCCGCGGCGATCGAGAAGGGGCGCACTGGGCACGGTCATGCAGCGTCTCCGAGGGCCGACGGACTTGATTGCCCCGCTCAATACCCGACCGCAAGTGCTTTAGGGACAAAACTTTTGGTCATGTTTTCGCCGCATTGCAGCACGCGGGCACGGCTGGCGGTTGCGCCCGGGCGGCGATGGGACCACATCGGGCTTACGGCGCGCTGGCGGCGCCGGAACGGCGGTCGAGGCCAGGCGATGACAGCGGACAACGCGGATCTCCACTCCACCCAAGCTGCCGCGAACCAAGGCGCCGCTACCGGCCCCGCGGACGCGGAGCCGGCCGGGCTGACCGAGGCGGAGGCGGCGCGGCTGCTCGCAGAGGCTGGGCCCAACGCGCTCGCAGAGAAGCATGTCGGCGTGCTGGCCAGGCTGCTTTCCTATTTCTGGGGGCCGATCCCCTGGATGATCGAGGCCGCGGCCATCCTCTCCGCCTCTGTCCGGCACTGGGCGGACTTCGGCATCATCTTCACGATGCTGGTGCTCAACGCCGGTGTCGGGTTCTGGCAGGAGCACAAGGCGGACAGCGCCATCGCGGCACTCAGGCAGCGGCTGGCGCTGCGGGCGCGGGTGCTGCGCGAGGGGCGCTGGCGCGACGTCCCGGCGGCGGAACTGGTGCCGGGCGACGTGGTGTTGATACGCCTCGGCAACATCGTGCCGGCGGATGTGCGGCTGGTGGGCAAGGGCTATCTCAGCGTCGACCAGTCGGCGCTGACAGGCGAGTCCCTGCCGGTGGACAAGAAGCCGGGCGAGACCGCCTATTCCGGCTCCGTCGCAAAGCTGGGCGAGATGCGGGCCGTGGTGACCGCGACGGGCATGAACACGTATTTCGGCAAGACCGCGCGGCTGGTGGAAAGCGCCGGTGCCGTCTCGCATTTCCAGCGCGCGGTGCTGCGCATCGGCAACTTCCTCATCCTCTGCACGCTGGGGCTGGTGGCGCTCATCCTGCTGGTGGCGCTGTGGCGCGGCGACAGGCTGGTCGAGACGCTGCTGTTCGCCTTGATCCTCACCGTGGCCGCGATCCCGGTGGCGCTGCCCGCGGTGCTTTCCGTCACCATGGCGGTGGGCGCGGAGCGGCTGGCGCGGCTCAAGGCCATCGTCTCGCGGCTGGTGGCGATCGAGGAACTGGCGGGGCTGGACGTGCTGTGCGCGGACAAGACCGGCACGCTGACGCAGAACAAGCTCACCCTGGGCGAGCCGGTGCGGTTCGCGGCGACGGATGCGCGCGAGCTGCTGCTGGCCGCCGCCCTCGCCTCGCGGCGCGAGGGTGCGGACGCGATCGACCAGGCGATCCTCGATGGGATCGACAAGACGGACCAGGGAGCCGCGGGCGGGCTCGCCGCCTATGCCGTGGCCGGCTTCACGCCCTTCGATCCGGTCTCGAAGCGCGCCGAGGCCTCAGTTCGTCACGAAAGCACAACATTCCAGGTTACGAAGGGCGCGCCGCAGGTGATCCTGGCGCTGGCCGCGCCGGACGCGGCGCTGGCGGCGAAGGCACAGGCGGCCATCGACGCCCTGGCGGCCAAGGGCTACCGCACGCTGGGCGTGGCGCGGAAGGACGGCGCCGGCTGGCGCTTCCTCGGCCTGCTGCCGCTGTTCGACCCCCCGCGCGAGGACGCCGCCGCCACCATCGCCCGCGCCCGCACCATGGGCGTCTCGATCAAGATGGTGACCGGCGACCATGCCGCCATCGCGCGCGAGATCGCGGGCACGCTGGCGCTCGGCAAGAACATCCTGCCGGCGGACCAGGCGTTCGCCAAATCCGGCGAGCCGCTGCACCCCGAGGCAGTGGAGGCGGCGGACGGGTTCGCGCAGGTGTTCCCCGAGCACAAATACGCCATCGTGAAGGCGTTGCAGGACCGTAACCATATCGTCGGCATGACCGGCGACGGGGTGAACGACGCGCCGGCGCTGAAGCAGGCGGATGTCGGCATCGCGGTGAGCGGGGCGACGGACGCGGCGCGGGCGGCGGCGGACCTGGTACTGACCGCACCCGGGCTTTCCGTCATCACCACCGGCATCGAGGAGGCGCGGCGCATCTTCGAGCGCATGACCGGCTACGCGATCTATCGCATCAGCGAAACGGTGCGCGTGCTGCTGTTCATGACGCTCTCCATCGTCGTGTTCAATTTCTACCCGGTGACGGCGGTGATGATCGTACTGCTGGCGCTGTTGAACGACTTCCCGATCATGATGATCGCCTACGACAACGCACCGGTGGCGCCACGCCCGGTGCGCTGGGACATGGCGCAGACGCTCGCCATCTCCACGCTGCTCGGCGTTCTGGGCGTGATTGCCTCCTTCCTGCTGTTGTGGATCGTGCAGGACTGGCTGCGGCTCGGCCGCGCCGAGGTGCAGTCGATGATCTTCCTCAAGCTGCTGGTCGCCGGCCACCTCACCATCTACCTCACGCGCAACAGGGGTGCGATCTGGCAGCGCCCGTGGCCGAGCTGGAAGCTCATCGCCGCGACCGAGACGACGCAGCTCGTCGGCACGCTGGCCACCGTCTACGGCTGGTTTATCGCGCCCATCGGCTGGCGTTATGCGCTGTTGGTCTGGGGCTATTCGCTGGCGTGGTTCCTGATCAACAGCGGCTTCAAGATCATGGCCTATGCGCTGCTCGGCCATCGCGGCCCGGGCCAGGCGGCGCATCTCTCGCGCGTCGAATCCTGGCTCGCGGGCCACGTGCCGCATCGGCACTGAACCCCCGGCCCTTACCGCCCCGCCCCTTGCCCATCCGCGCGGTCTCGCGCATCACCCGGGCGCATGGACGACCTCATCGTCATCGGCGCCGGACTTTCCGGGCTCGCGGTCGCGCGCGGCGCGGCGGCCGGCGGGTTTTCGGTGCGCGTGCTGGAGGCGCGCGGGCGCATCGGCGGGCGGGTGCTGAGCCACCGCACGCCGGCGGGCGCCTACGACCTCGGCCCGGCCTGGATCTGGCCCACGATGCAGCCGCGCGTGGCGGCGCTTGCGTGGTCCGCGGGGCTGGCGCTGCGCGAGCAGGCGGAGCAGGGCGGCTTCCTGTTCCAGGACGCGGCGGGGCGCACGCGGCGCCTGGCCCACGGCTTCCCGCAGGAGCCGCCGTCGATGCGCGTGGTGGGCGGCATCGCGGCGATGGTCGAGGCGGCGGCCGCCGCCGTGCCGGAAGGCACGGTGCTGACGGGCCATGCCGCCACGCGCATCGCGCTGACGGACGCGGGCGTCGCCGTCACCACGCAGAAAGCCGGGAGCGAAACGACTTTCGAGGCCGGGCGCGCGGTGCTGGCGCTGCCGCCGCGCCTCGCCGCCGGACTCGGCTTCGCGCCCGCGCTGCCGCCGCCGGCGCGCGCCGCGCTCACCGCGGTGCCGGGCTGGATGGCGGGCCAGGCCAAGGCGCTCGCGGTCTACGAACGCCCGTTCTGGCGCGAGGCCGGGCTTTCCGGCAGCGCCTTCAGCGACGCCGGCCCGCTGGGCGAGATGCACGACGCGACGCTGCCCGGCGAGGCGGAGGGCGCGCTGTTCGGTTTCTTCACCTGGCCCCCTGCCCTGCGCGAGGCGCGGCGCGAGGCGCTGCCGGGGCTCGTCGCGCGCCAGCTCGCGGCGCTGTTCGGGCCGGAGGCGGCGAACCCGCGCGAGCTCGTCATCCACGACTGGTCGCGCGAGGCCTTCACCGCGACGGAAGCGGACCAGGACATCCCGGAGGCGCATCCGCAATACCGCCCGCTGGCACTGCCACCGCCATGGCACGGGCGCGTGCTGCTCGCCGGCGCGGAGATGGCGCCGGAGTTCGGCGGCTATCTCGAGGGCGCGCTCGCGGCCGCGGAGGCGGTGCTGGCGGCACTCGCGGTCACGAGACCAGGCCTGCCGTCAGCACGCTGATCGCGCCGCGCGCTCTCCGGCGAGCCGAGCGCCGGCCTCAGCGCAGCCCGACGATCCGCCCGGAACTGAGCCCCGCAACCAGCACGTCGCCCGCCGGCCGCGGCGAGGTCACCACCGCGCGGGTGCGATAGCGCCACAGCGCGCGCCCGCTCGCGGCGTCGTAGCTGGCGATCGCGTGGTCGCCCACCTTCACCACCACCGTCCGGCGCCAGGCCAGCGGCGCGGAGAACGGCGTGCCGCGCAGCCTGCGCGTCCACAGCACCTTTCCGGTTGCCTGCGCCAGCGCCACGAGGTCGCCGGCGCGGTTGGCGACCAGCAGGTCGTTGCCATCCGGCACCGGTGCGAACTGCGAATAATCCGCCATCCGCGCGCGCCAGACCCGCCTGCCCGTCTTCGCGTCCAGCGCGTAGACGGAGCGGTCCTCGGAGGCGACGAAAACGAGCCCGCCCCCGGCCCCTCCCCGGTCCGCCACCACGCGCGTGTCGATCGCGCCGCCGGTGGTGAAGCTCCAGACGCTCCTGCCGGTCTTCGCGTCATAGGCGTGCACCACCCCGCCGCGGTTGCCGGCGATGATCAGCCCGCCCACCAGCGCGGGCCTGGCGACGAACGCATAGCCCGTCCTGGCGACGAAGCGCACCGCGCCCGTCCTGGCATCGAGCCCGTAGAGGTCGTGGTCGGCGGAACCGAACGCGACGATGCCGTCCGCCGCGACCGGGTGCGTCAGCTTCGCCCCGTCGCCCTTGAACGCCCACAGCCGCCGCGAGGGCACGCTGCCCACGGGCGCGAAGGCGTAGAGGCTGTGCCCGTCGGTCTGCGCGAAGAGCAGTCCGGCATCGAGCGTCGCGTGGTGGCTGCACATGCACTGCGGCGGCTCGCTGCGCGTGTATTTCCACACCAGCGCGCCGGTCTTCGCGTCCAGCGCCCGCATGTAGTGCGTGTCGCCGATGTCGTTGGCGACGAAGACCTGCGTGTCGCCCACGCTCGGCGGCATCGGGATGGTGCCGCCGGAGGCGAAGCGCCACAGCACCTTGCCGGTGGCGGCGTCGATGGCGAAGACGTTGGCGCCCTTGTCCTGAGCGGTGGTGAGGTAGGCGCGCGTGCCGGATGTGCGCGCGGCGTTGTAGATCGGCACGCCGATATCGACGGCCCAGGAGACGGGGGAAACCCCGGCGCGCGCCGGGGGTGCCGCGGCCCCGGCGGCGAGCAGGCAGGAGGCGATGGTGCCAGCGGCGAGGAGGCGGCGCGCGCCACCCATCGGGGCGCGCGCGAACGAAACGGACATCAAACGAACTCCGGTCGAGGTCGAAGGGTCGCGGCAAGCGCCGCGAAGCGCTGCGAGGAACCCGGCACGGAACGGACGTGAACGAACCGTCAAGACGGCCAACCCCGGCAACCGGCGCGCTGATAGACCCGCCGGGGCCGCGCCTCAACTGCGCCTGGCGGATATCCGGCCGGCGCCGCTCACATGATGCCGGTCTTGCGGAACACGCTCGCGGTGTCGGCGCCGGCCAGGATCATGCGGCGCACCTCCTCCTCGCCGGCCACCTTCTCCGCGGCGCGGCGCACCACCTCCTCCGCGGCGGCGGCGGGGATGGCGAGAACGCCGTCCACGTCGCCCACGATCACGTCGCCGGGCGCGACGACCGCGCCGTTGGCGAAGGTGATGGCGCAGCGGAAATCCACCACCCGCCCGCGCGGGCGCTGGTCCTGCGCGTAGGCGCCGGTGGAGAAGACGGGAAAGCCAAGCTCGCGGATCTCGCGCGTGTCGCGGTGGAACCCGTCCAGCACCGCGCCCGCCGCGCCCAGGGATTGCGCGCGCGTGCTCATCAGCCCGCCCCACAGCGCGTAACGCGGCGAGGCGCCGGTGCAGACATAGACCTCGCCGGCGGCAAGGTCGTCCAGCGCCCGCAGCATCAGCCCGAACGGCTGCGCCCCGGGCGGCGGCTCGCCCGCATCGTCGATGTCCGCCTCCAGCACCGGCATGGCGCGCCCGGCGAGCACCGTCCCGGGGTCGAGCTGCCGGATCTCCGGCGGCAGGAACTGGCGCGTGAGGCCCATCAGGTCCATCACGTCGCCGATCGCGGCGGTGAACAGCTTCTCGCGTATCGTCGCCAGCAGCGCCTCGTCCGTCATGCGGCGGTCCTCCCTTTCGCGGACGCTAGGCAGCCGCGCCGCCATGGTCAAACCGCCCCGCGTGGGACAACATCGGCCGCGACGCACCCACGCAGGAGGCCGCGCATGCCCGACCAGTTCGCGATCTACCCGAGCCTCAGGGGCAGGCGCGTGCTCGTCACCGGCGGCGCCACCGGCATCGGCGCCAGCATCGTCGAGCATTTCGCGCTCCAGGGCAGCCGCGTCGGCTTCCTCGACATCGACACGAAGGGTGCCGCGGCGCTGCTCGCGCGCATGCCGGCGGACGCGGTGGTGCGGTTCGCGCGCGCGGACCTGCGCGACATCGCGGAGCTGCGCGCCGCCATCGCGCGGCTCAAGGTGGAGCTCGGCGGCGGCATCGAGGTGCTGGTCAACAACGCCGCGCGCGACGACCGCCACGCCATCGACGAGGTGACGCCGGAATACTGGGACGAGCGCATGGCGGTGAACCTGCGCCACCAGTTCTTCTGCATCCAGGCGGTGAAGGACGACATGATCGCGGCCGGCGGCGGATCGATCGTCAACATGAGTTCCATCAGCTTCATCCGCGCCAGCGGCGGCATGCCGGCCTACACGGCGGCGAAGTCGGCGGTGATCGGCCTCACCCGCGCCGTCGCGCGCGACCTCGGCAGGCACCATATCCGCGCCAACATCGTCTATCCCGGCTGGATCATGACCGCGCGCCAGCTCGACCTCTGGGTGAGCGAGGAGGCCGAGGCCCGCCGCGCCGAGGGCCAGTGCATCCCCGACCGCCTCTACGAGCCGGACGTCGCGCGCATGGTGCTGTGGCTCGCCGCGGACGACAGCCGCATGGTCACGGCGCGCGACTTCGTGGTGGACGGCGGCTGGTTCTAGCGCCCCGGCGGCAAACCGGGCGTGGACATGCTCCGCGCCAGCCTCCATCCTGCGCGCGGGAGTGAAACCGGGACAGGGAACACGCCGAATGTCCGACGAGACGACCAACCCCCACGCAATGCCCGCGCCGCTCGCGCCGCCACAGCTCTACCGCGCGGCCGACCTCTCGGGCCTGGCGTTCGAGACCACGGCCGACCTCGCGCCGGTGCCGCGCCTTTCCAACCAGAAGCGCGCGCACGAGGCGATCGACTTCGGCGCCGGCATCACCCATCGCGGCTTCAACATCTTCGTCGTCAGCACCAGCGGGGCGCGCGCGCAGCAGGCGGTGAAGTCGCTGCTGGAGGAAGCCTCCGCCACCCGTCCGCCGCCGCAGGACTGGGTCTATGTCAACAACTTCGCCGCCCCGCAGCGGCCGCTGGCGATCGCGCTGCCCAGCCGCCGCGCCCCGGTGTTCCAGAAGGCGGTGCACGACCTCATCGAGGATCTGCGCCTGTCGCTGCCCGCCCTGTTCGAGAGCGAGGACTACCAGAAGCGCCGCCGCGCCATCGAGCAGGAGGTGCAGGCGAAGAACGAGCACGCCTTCGCCGCGCTGAGCGAGAAGGCGGCGGCGAAGAACATCGCCATCCTGCGCACGCCGATGGGCTTCGGCATGGCGCCGGTGCGCAACGGCAAGGTGGTGCCGCCCGCGGACTTCAACGCCTGGCCGGAGGCGGAACAGCAGGCCACGCGCGACGCCATTGGCGAGCTCGAGAAGGAACTGGAGGAGACGCTGCGCTCCATCCCGCGCATGGAAAAGGAACAGCGCGACGCGGTGCGGGCACTGGACCGCGAGACCGCGAGCCAGGCGGTCGCCCAGCTCTTCGTGCAGCTGCGAGCCCAGTTCGAGGATTTGCCCGCGGTGCTCGCGCATATCGACGCCATCCGCACCGACCTGCTGGAGAACCTGCCGCTGCTGATGTCGGCCGAGGCGGCGGAGCCCGGCGCCATGCAGGCAGCGATGCGCACCGGCGGGCCGTTCGGCCGCTACGAGGTCAACGTCGTCGTGACGGAAGTGGACCATTCGCCCGGCGCGCCGGTGGTGGAGGAGCCGCACCCGACGCTCGCGAACCTGGTCGGGCGCATCGAATACCTGCAGATCCAGGGCGCGCTCGTTACCGACTTCCGGCTGATCAAGGCGGGCGCGTTGCACCGCGCCAATGGCGGCATGCTGCTGCTCGACGTGCGCAGCCTGCTCACCGAGCCGTTCACCTGGCCCGCGCTCAAGCGCGCGCTGCGCCGGCGCGAGATCACCATCGAGGATGCCGGGCGCTTCATGGGCTTCAACATGACCGTTTCACTGGAGCCGGACCCGATCCCGCTCGACGTGAAGGTGGTGCTGTTCGGCGACCGCCTGCTCTACCACCTGCTGAGCACGCTCGACCCGGACTTCACGGAGGAATTCAAGGTTCTCGCCGATTTCGACGACGACACCGACCGCTCGCCCGCGGGCGAGGCGATGCTCGCGTGCATGATCGGCGACATCGCGAGGGGCGAGGAGCTGCTGGCGTTCGACCGCGGGGCCGTCGCGCGCATGGTCGAGCATGCCTCGCGCATGGCGGAGGACGCGAACAAGGTCACGCTGCTCGCGGAGGGTCTGCACGACCTGCTCGTCGAGGCGAGCCACCTCGCCTCGACGGCCTCGCGCAAGGTGGTGACACGCGCGGACGTCGATGCGGCCATCGCGCGGCGCATCCATCGCCTCTCGCGCGTGCGCGAGCGCAGCCAGGAGATGATCCTGCGCGACATCGCGCTGATCGAAACCAGCGGCGCGCGCGTGGGGCAGATCAACGGGCTCGCGGTGATGGGCTTCGCCGGCTACGCCTTCGGCCACCCATCGCGCATCACCTGCCGGGTGCGGCCGGGCGGGGGCAAGATCGTCGATATCGAGCGCGAGGTGGAACTCGGCGGCAAGCTGCACAGCAAGGGCGTGCTGATCCTCTCGGGCTTCCTCGCCGGTCGTTACGCACTCGATACGCCGATGTCGCTCTCGGCGAGCCTGGTATTCGAGCAGTCCTATGGCGGCGTCGATGGCGACAGCGCCTCCTCCACGGAGCTCTACGCGCTGCTCTCCGCCCTTTCGGAGCTGCCGCTGCGCCAGGACCTCGCGGTGACGGGCTCGGTCAACCAGCACGGCATGGTGCAGGCGATCGGCGGCGTCAACGACAAGATCGAGGGATATTTCGACATCTGCGCCAGCCGCGGCCTCACCGGCACGCAGGGGGTGCTGATCCCCGCCTCCAACGTCCAGCACCTGATGCTGCGCCAGGACGTGGTGGAGGCGTGCGCGGCGGGCAGGTTCGCCGTCTATCCCGTGCACACCATCGACGAGGGGATCGCGCTTCTCACGGGGCGGGCGGCGGGCGAGCGCGGCGGCGACGGGCTCTACCCCGCGGGCAGCGTCAACCGCGCGGTGGAGGATCGGCTGCGGCAGTTCGCCGAGGTGGCCAAGGCCGCGCGCAAGGAGAACGACGGGGAGAAGTCCAGCGGGAAGTCCGGGGAAAAGAGCACATGAGCGACAAGCCGCGCGACGATGACGGCAGGCTGCTCCTCGGCCTCTGGCAGGCGACGATGGACGCCTCGGCGATGCGGGCGGCGGCGGAGATGGCGCGGCTGCTCAGCCTCGACCTGCACGCGCTGTTCGTCGAGGACGAGGCGCTGATCACCATGGCCTCGCTGCCCTTCGCGCGCGAGATAAGGCTCACGACCCAAACCTGGAGCAAGCTCAGCAGCGAGGACATCGAGGCGCAGATGCACGTGGCCGCGCTGCGCGCGCAGCGGCTGGTGAACGAGGCCGCGAAGGCCGTGGGCATCGCCAGCGCCTTCGAGATCGTGCGCGGCGACCCCGCCGCCTGCATCGCCACCGTCTGCCGCGCGAGCGACATCCTGGTGGTCACGGAGCGCGGCCGGCCCAGCCTTCCCGCCGGCGCCGCGCTGCCGCGCGAGGCGCAGGAGGCGTCCGCACACTCCATCCTGCTGCTGCCGGAACGGCCGGCAGCCCGGCGCGGCAGCATCGTCGCGGTGCCCGCCGACGCGCGCGACCCGGCGCTGGACACCGCCTGCGCGCTGGCCGCCGCGACCGGCGAGGACCTCGTCATCCTGCTCGCGCCCGGCACGACGCCGGAAGCGGCGCGCGAGGCGGTGGACCGCGCCCGCGCGGCGGGGCTCGAGCAGCAGCGCATCGCCACGCGCCTCGTCCACGGCGAGGAGGCGCTCGGCTGGTTCGCGACCATGACCGGGCTGCGCGAGCGGCTGATCGTCATCGGCGGCACCTCGCCGCTCGCCGCCTTCGCCTCGCGCCTGGTCGCCGTGCGCAACGTTCCGGTGCTGCTCACCCGCGCGTGATCTGGATCAAGGCCGCGCCGGGCCCGATCCCGCAGCCTCCCGCCGCGAGGAAACAACGGCGAAAGGAATAGCGATGACTCTCACCATCCTGCAGCCGCCCGGCTGGCAGCGGCCGCGCGGCTACTCCAACGGCACCACGGGCGAGGGCCGGATGGTGTTCGTCGCGGGCCAGGTCGGCTGGGACGAGCAGGAGGTCTTCGCGCCGGGCGGGCTGGTGGCGCAGGTGGCCCGCGCGCTGCGCAACATCGTCGCCATCCTGCGCGAGGCGGGCGCGGAGCCCACCGACCTCGCGCGCGTCACCTGGTATGTGAAGGACATGCCCGCCTTCCGCGCCGCGAGCGAACCGCTGGGGCGGGTGTGGCGCGAGATCATCGGCCGGCACTATCCCGCGATGACCGTGGTCGGCGTGGTTGACTTCATCGACGCCGGCGCGCTCGTCGAGATCGAGGCGACGGCGCTGGTGCCGCCCGGACGGGGTTGACCCCGCTCAGGCGCGCGGCGGCGCCAGCGGCAGTTCCAGCGCGAGCCGCCGGTGCGGGCGAAAGCCGGAACGGTCGAGGAAGGAAGCGAGCGCGAACTGGTTCCACCCCACCTCCGTGCGCAGCGTCTCCACGCGCAGCGCGCCGAGGTTGATGAGCAGCTGGGAGAGCAGCGCGCGCGCGAGCCCCTTGTGCGAGCGTTGCGGATCGACACCGATCGTGTCCATCGCCGCCTCCGGCTCCGCCTGGCCGAACTCCCCGAACGCCACGCGCGCCATGACGAAGCCCGCGGGCGTCCCGTCGCGCTCCGCGACGAGGGAGACGCGCACGGCGGATTCCTCCATCGCCTCCTCCATCTTCCGCGCGAAATAGGCGCCGCGGTCACGCCCGGTGATGCGGCGGTCGATCGCCACCAGCGCCGGCAGGTCCGCGCGCATCATCGAGCGCACCGGCACGCTGTCGCGCGCCTCGGCGTCCGCGAACGCGTCCTCGCGCGGCACGGCGCCGAGGATGGGGCGCGCCAGCACCAGCCGCGGCGCCAGCTCGAAGCCGTTGCGCGCGAAGAAGCCGAGCAGCGCGTGCTCGCGCCAGTCCACCTCCGTCGTCAGCACCGCGACACCCTGCGCGCGCAGGTGCTCCACGAGATGGGCGAGCAGCGTGCGGCCGACGCCGCTGCCGGAGGCCGCGACGCCGATCGCGTCCAGCGCCGCCTGCCGCCGGTCCGCGCCAAACTCGCCCTCGTAGAGCCGCGCCAGCACGAAGCCCGCAACCCCGCCGTCGCGCTCGGCCGCGAAGGCGGCGAAGGAGGCAGGCTCGCGCGCAAGCTGGGCAAGGCGGCGGGTGAAGAAGGCGCCGCGCGGCCGGCCGGAGAGCACGCGGTCGATCGCCGCCACGGCGTCCGCGTCGGAGGCTCTGAGCGCGCGCAGGCCGATCGGTGCGTTCATGGTCGTTTCCCCTCCTCAATGTTCCGCGGCGTAGTCCATGGCGAGCCGCCCGTCGGCTTCGGCGTCGAGCGCGTCGTCGAGCGCCGGCAGCAGCGCCATCTCCTCCTTCTCGACATGCGCGGCGAGCGCGCCGGCCAGATCCCCGGCCGCGGCATGGAAGCCGCGCCACAGCGCCGGGTCGAACCCGCAGGCGAGTGCCGCGCGCGCCATGTCCGCGAGGTGCGCCGCCGCCGGGAGCATCGCGCGGTGTTCCTCCGCCAGCATGGCGGTCAGCGCCTCGTCGTCGAGCAGCGGGAACAGCGCGCGCTCCTCGAACGCGAAATGCGTCGCGATCTCGAGCGACACGGCGTCGGCGAAGTCGCGCAGCACGGCGGCGACGATGGGTGCCGAGGCATTCGGCGGCACGGCGGGCGCGTTGCGGCCCAGCAACGATTCCAGCCGTTCGAGGAGAGCGAGCGTGGCCATGTGCTCCTCGTGCAGCGCGCAGGTGATCTGGGTCTCTGGCATCAGCGTCCCCCGGAAAGCTCGGCCGCGAGACGCTGCGCGAGGGCGGCAGCGGCACGGCGGCGGTATTGCGCGGCGAGCAGCGTGGTGCGCATCGGCGCCACCTGCTTCTGCACCAGCTTTCCCAGCGCCTCCCGCCACGCCGCGTCCGGCGCCGCATCGGTAAGCGCTTGCGTTCCCGCGAGCAGGAACGGGCGGGAGTTGGTGCCGGTGATCGCGACCCGCAGCGCCGCGACCTTGCCGGCGGCCATGCGCAGCGCCACCGCGACGCCGGCGAGCGGGAAGTCGATCGCCTGGCGCGCCCGCGCCTTGGCATAGCGCGAAGGCGGCGGGCCGGGCGGCAGTTGCACCCGCGTCACGATCTCGCCCTCGCCGAGGGTGAGATGCGCGGCGCCGTC
>JAJZUI010000117.1 GCA_021847175.1 Pseudomonadota bacterium | reverse complement strand
CCACCCGCTCGCGCAGATCAGCTTCGGTGAGCAACGTCGTCGCGGGCACGATGACGGCGCCGAGCTTCATTGCCGCCAGCATCGTCTCCCACAGCGGCGCGATATTGCCGAGCATCAGCATGATACGGTCGCCATGGCCCAGCCCTAGCCGCGCGAGCCCGTTGGCGACGCGGTTGGAGCGCTCCGAGAGCTCGCGGAAGCTGCGGGTCGCCGCCCCCTCGCCGGTGATCACCAGCGCCGGCCTGTCGCCGCGGTCGGCGGCGGCAAGGTGGGCGTCGAACCAGTCCAACGCCCAGTTGAACTCCGGCAGATCGGGCCAGGTGAACTCGCGGCGGGCGGCGTCGTAGTCGGTGCGGTAGCGCAACAACATGTCGCGCGCCGCGAGGAAGCTATCGGTGCCGCTCATGGCGCCGCCCTCAGGAAGGTGCCTTGTCGCGCAGCAGCGCGTCGAGGTAGCGGAAGGCCACGGAGAAATCCTTGTCCGCGAGCCCGGCGGCGGCGAGCGCCTCGTAGACACGCGTGGCGTGCGCCCCCAGCGGGGTCGCGGCACCGGCCGTCTCTGCCGCGAGTTGCGAAAGCTTGAGGTCCTTCAGCATCAGCGCCGCAGCGAAGCCGGGCTGGTATTCGCGCGTCGCGGGGACATTGGGGACCGGCCCCGGCACCGGACAGTTCTTCAGCAGCGACCAGCAGGAACCTGAGGAATTCGATGCGATGTCGAACAATTTCTGCCGGTCGAGCCCGATGCGGTCGGCAAGCACGAAGGCCTCGCACACGCCAAGCATGGAAATGCCGAGGATCATGTTGTTGCACATCTTCGCGGCCTGCCCGGCGCCGGATGGGCCGGCGTGGACGATGTTCCTGCCCATCGCGGCAAGGATCGGCCTGGCGCGCGCGAAGCCGGTCTCGCTACCGCCGACCATGAAGGTGAGGGTTGCCGCCTCCGCGCCCGTGGTGCCGCCGGAGACCGGCGCGTCGAGCATCTCGTGTCCCGCCTTCGCCGCCGCCGCCGCCACCTCGCGCGCCGTCGCGATGTCGATGGTCGAGGAATCGATCAGCAGCGTGCCCGGGGCGGCGGTGCGCAGCAGCCCGTGCTCGCCGAGATAGACCGCGCGCACGTGCTCGCCCGCGGGCAGCATGGTGATCACCGCCTCAGCGCCGCCGGCGCCCTCCGCGAGGCTTGCCGCGATGTGCCCGCCCTGGGCGATAAACGCGTCGCGTGCCCTGGGCGCCGTGTCCAGCCCCGTGACCTGGTGGCCGGCCTTGCGCAGGTTGCCCGCCATGGGCAGCCCCATGTTGCCGAGCCCGATGAACTGGATGCGCATCCTGTCCTCCCTTCAGTCCCTTGCGTCAGGCCGTTTCCAGCAATTTGCGTGCGATGATCACGCGCATGATCTCGTTGGTGCCCTCCAGGATGCGGTGCACGCGCAGGTCGCGCAGGTACCGCTCCACCTGGTAGTCCTTGATGTAGCCATAGCCGCCGTGCAGTTGCAGCGCCTCGTCGCAGATGTGCCAGCACGTGTCGGTAGCGTATCGTTTGGCCATCGCGGAGCGCTGCGTGGCCTCGTGCGAGCCGGCATCGAGCGCCGCGGCCGCGCGGTGCACCATCAGCCGCGCGGCCTCCAGCTCCGTCGCCATGTCCGCGAGTTTGAACTGCAGCGCCTGGAAATCGGCGATCGGGCGGCCGAAGGCGCGGCGCTCCTTCACGTGGGCCAGCGCGAGATCGAGGCAGGTGCGCGCGCCACCCAGCGAACAGGCGGCGATGTTGATGCGCCCGCCATCCAGTGCGGACATGGCGATGCGGAACCCCTGCCCTTCCTCGCCCACGCGGTTCTCCACCGGCACCACCACGCCATCGAAATTGACGATTGCGGTGGGTTGGCTGTTCCAGCCCAGCTTCTTCTCGGGCTTACCGAAGGAGAGCCCGGCGGCCTCCCGCGGCACGGCGATGCAGGAAATGCCGCCAGCGCCGGCGCCTCCGGTGCGCGCCATCACCAGGTAGAGGTCCGTCGCCCCGCCGCCGGAGATGAACGCCTTCTGGCCGGTGAGGCGGTAGCTGGTGTTGCCCTGCGCGGCGGCGCGAGTGGCGAGCGAAGCGGCATCCGAGCCGGCGCCCGGCTCCGTGAGGCAGTAGGAGACGAAAGTCTCGCCCGAGACGATCCCCGGCAGCCAGCGCGCCTGCTGCGCCCCGTCGGCGTACCGGGCGATCATCCACGCGACC
Source organism: Pseudomonadota bacterium (assembly GCA_021847175.1). Lineage (GTDB taxonomy): Bacteria > Pseudomonadota > Alphaproteobacteria > Acetobacterales > Acetobacteraceae > JAJXXT01. Next base: position 10,427 of record JAJZUI010000117.1, on the reverse strand, counting down.
ATGTTGTGGATGGTCAGGAACCCGGTGGTGGATGGATCGGCCGCCGCCAGCTCCTCGAACACGATCGCGGCTTCCAGCCGGGAAAGCCCTGTGCCACCCAGTGCCTCCGGCACCACCATCGCGCCGAAGCCGAGGCCGCAGGCAGCGCGCAGGGCGTCCGCGGGGAACACGCCGCCCGCATCCCAGGCGGCGGCGTGCGGCGCCCACTCGCCCTGCGCGAACTCCCGCGCGGTGTCGCGCAAGGCGCGTTGTGTCTCGTTCAGCTCGAAATCCATGCGCCCTCCCGCTGGGCACGATGGCGCCTGCCTGCGGCGGCGTCCAGAACCCCTGGCGGCGCCGCGCCCAGGTCGCACCGTTCGCACCACAGGCGAACGCGCGCCGCAAGATTGGGCACGGGGGCGGCCCGCGGGCGAAACTTTCCTTAACTGGCCAGGCGGGCCTCGCGCGGCACTTCCGGCCTGCTAGATTCCCGGCGCAACACGGGAGCAGGACAATGCTGGCAGCCATCCGCGGGACCACGATCTATTTCGATATCGAGGGCGCGGGCCTGGTGCCGGACGGCGCGCACATGCGCGAGAAGCCGGCGGCGTTCCTGATCCACGGCGGGCCTGGCGGCGACCACACCGGGTTCAAGCCGGCCTTCACGCCGCTCTCGAACCGCATGCAGCTGGTTTATTTCGACCATCGCGGCCAGGGGCGCTCCGGCCAGGGCGACCCCGAGCTATACAATCTCGACGAGAACGTCGAGGACATGGAGGCGCTGCGCGAGCATCTGGGGCTCGGCCCGATTGTCTCCATCGGCACCTCTTACGGCGGCATGGTGGCGATGGCGCATGCGGCGCGCTACCCGGATTCGGTTTCGCACCTGGTCCTGATCGTGACCGCGTCGCATGGCGGATTCATCGCGAAGGCGCAGGCCTGGGTCGCGAAGCATGGCAACGCGGCGCAGAAGAGGGTGTGCAAGCGCCTCTGGGCGGGTGAGTTCGAGAACGAGGCGCAGCTGCGCGAGTATTACGACGCGATGGGCCCGGCCTATTCTCGCAAGTTCGATCCCACAGCCGCCGCGGCGACGCGCGGGCGCGGCACGGTCTCGCCGGTACCGCTCAACCTCGCATTCGGGCCGGGCGGGTTCCTGCGTGGCTTCGACCTGCGGCCGGAGCTCAAACGGATCACGGCGCCGACACTGATCCTGGCCGGACGGCACGACTGGATCTGCCCGCCGGAATTCTCCGAGGAGATCGCGCGCCTCATTCCCGGTTCCGATCTGCGGATTTTCGAGGAGAGCAGCCACTCCATCCGCGCCGACGAGCCCGAGGCGATGCGCGATGCGATCGCCGGCTTCCTGGTACACAAGCGCGCCCGCAAGGCGTGACGACCCGCGCGTGCTGGCGGCCCGGCGGTTGGACCCTGAATAACGTTGACCGCCGCGGTCGCCGGATGAAATAAACCCTCTGTCTATCTGCCTGGGACTGCGCGCATTTTTGTGCAGCCGGGCGCCGTGCCGAAGCAACCAGGCCATTTTGGCGGGTCTGCGGGCTTCCACGAGATATAGAAACGACTAAGGAGCATTTTCGATGGCAACGACGACCCTGACCTTCGGCGGGGACGAGATCACGAACCTGCCGTACGGCCGAGCCCACAAGTTCCACGGCATCACGAGCTACACCCTCACCCGGCTCGGCGTTGGCGCCCAGGGCCACATCTATGCCTTCGGCGCGACCTCGATCAGCTTTGCCTCGGTGAGCGCGACGGCGGCGGGAGCGGCGAGTTCGAGCGTCACCATCGTCCTGACCCTGCTGACGGGCTCGGGTGCCGGCACGTCCATAAACCACGAAACGCTGTTCGCGAATGGCACGTCGGCAGTCTTCGGCACCGGCGCCAGCGCGATCAGCTTCGTCGGCAGCGCCGCGTCCGCGACCTCATTTCTCGACTCCGCGTACATCGTGGACAGCACCGGTCGCGACCAGTTCACGATCCAGCTCTCCGCGACGGAAGGCGGCACCACCGCGACCTTCACCGAGCTGTATAAGATGGCCTGCTTCATCGCCGGTACGCATATCGCGACGCCGGAAGGCGACCGCGCGGTCGAGAAGCTCGCGGTCGGCGACATGGTCAGCACGCGGAATGGCGAGCGCCGCGTGGCGTGGATCGGCCACCGCACCTATGAGGCGGACATGCTCCGCGCGGAGCCCTGGCTGCGGCCGGTGGAGATCCGCCGCGGCGCGCTGGGCCCCGGCCTGCCGCGGCGCGACCTGCGCGTCTCGCCGGAGCACGCGATGCTGATCGACGGCGTCCTGGTGCGCGCCGCCGCACTCGTCAACGGCCGCACCATCTTCCATGCGCCGGTCACAGGGGACGCGACCTTCTATCACGTGGAGCTGGAGAACGAGCACGGCATCCTGTTCGCAGAGGGGGCGGCGGCCGAATCCTTCCGCGACGAGGGCAGCCGCGTGCTGTTCGACAACGCCGCGGAATACACGTTGTGGCACGGCACGGCGAGAAGCCCGCCGCCGCCCGCAGCACCGCAGATCGACGAGGGGTATCAGCTCGAAGCGATCCGCCACCGCCTCGCCGGCGGCATGGACGAGATGCCCGCCGGCGCCATCCGCGGTCATGTCGAGCGCCTGGTGGATGGCGTGCTGGAAGGCTGGATCATGGACGCGGCCAACCCCCTGGTGCCGGTCGAAATCGAGGTGCTCGTGGCGGGCAAGCCGGTCGGGCGCAGCATCGCAAACCGCTATCGGACGGACCTGCACCGCACGGGCATCGGCGTCGGGCGCGCCGGATTCCGCTTCGTGCTTCCTTCCGGCTGCGACGACCTCGGCGTGGTCTCGGTGGTGCTGGCGTCGGACGGGGCGCGCCTGCCCGTCGCGGAGCAGGTCGCGGTCTGAGTTCGGGCCGCGAGGCAGGCGGCAAGAAGCCCTCCTACGGCGTCGCCCAGTCCCGCAGCGCCGCGGCAACCTCCGGCAGCAAGAGGTCCCAGCGCCTCGGCCCCGGGCAGCGAAAGAGGCGCATCGTGGGGTACCAGGGTGTGTCCGGCCGCCCGAGCAGCCAGCGCCAATCCGGCGCGTGCGGCAGCATCACCCACACGGGCCGGCCCAGCGCGCCGGCGAGATGCCCGAGCGAGGTGTCCACGCACAGAACGAGGTCGAGGCTCTCCAGAACGGCGGCGGTGTCGTCGAAGCTGTTGATCTCGGGGTCGAGGTTGAGCAGCGGCGCCGCGCCCCGGTAGGGTTCGAGCTCCGCGACCGCAGGGCCTTTTTGCAGCGAGATCAGCGTGATGCCAGGGACATCGAAGATCGGCGCGAGCGTCTCCAGTCGGATCGTGCGGTTGATGTTGTTGTTGTGCGTGGGCCGCCCCGCCCACGCGATGCCCACGCGCTTCGAGCCGGGCGCGACGCGCGCAGCCAGCTTCTCCCGCCACGCCGCCACCAGCGCCGGGTCCGTCTTGAGATAGGGGATCGGCGCGGGAATGTTCTCCACCCTCGTGCCCGCGAGCCGCGGCAGGCCGGAGAGCGGGCAGTAGGCGACGAAGGGCGGGCAGGCCTCCCAGCGGTTGAACGTCGGCAAGCCTGGCACGATGCGGTCGATCGTGGAGAGCAGCTCCTTCGAGCAGGCCAGCACGACCTCCTGTGCCCGCGCCTGCGCCCAGGGGATGTATCGAGAGAACTGGATGACGTCGCCGTAGCCCTGGTCGGCGATCAGCAGCAGCCGCTCGCCCGGACCGAGGGCCCGCCCGTCCCATTGCGGGCGGTCCGTCTTCGGCATCAGCGCCGCGGCGCCGGGGATCTGGTAGCGCCACTCGTATTCCTCCCAGCCCTCGGCAAGCTGGCCGAGCAGCAGGAGGGACTGGCCCAGCTTCATGTGCGCCTGCGGCAGGTTGGGCTTGATCTCCAGCGCGGCGCGGGCGGCCGAGATCGCCGCCTTCACCTCCAGCCGGTCGTAAAGGACCATGGCCAGGTTGAAGAGCCCGAGCGCGTCCGCGGGGTCCAGCGAGACGGCACGGCGGGCCGCGGCGATGGCGGGATCGAGTTTCGCCAGAAGCCGGTAAATCTCGGAGAGGTTGCGGTAATGCACCGGCCGCCTGCCGCCTGCGGCAATCGCGCGCTCCACCAGCGCCGCGGCCGCCTCGCCGTGGCCGCGCTTGTGCTCGACGAGGCCGAGCAGGTGCACCGCCTCCGGCTGGTCCGGCTGGCCGGCCAGAACGTGGCGTAGCATGCGCTCCGCCGCGTCGAGGCGCCCGGCCTCGAAATACTCCGAGGCGATGGCGAACACCTCGCCCGCGGGCACCGGAACGCTGCCCGGCGGCAGTACGTTGGGCACCGGCGCGGCCGGCGGCATAGGCGGGGGTTGGATGAGGGCGGCCTGCGACATGGCGGAAGACTAGCCAAGCGCCGCGCGCCTGCGAACCCGCCAGACCTGGGATTCGTCGGCGGGCACACCATGTCGCCAGTGCTGAAGGAGAAAACGGCATGCCCCGCCCGCTCGCCCGCCTGCTCCTCGTCTGCCTGCTGTTCGCCCCGTCCCCTGCCCTTGCCGCCGTCGCGCACCTGCACGGCACGGTGGTGCGCTTCGCCGCCGGCGTGCTGACGCTGAACCAGGGCGGCACCACCACGCGCGTCGCGGTGCCGGCCGGCGTGCGGATCGTCGGCATGGCGCCGGCCAGGCTCGCCGATATCGGCCCGGGCACCTATGTCGGTGCCGCGGCGCTGCCGGAAGCGGACGGGCATCTGCGGGCGCTTGAGGTGCACATTTTTCCGCCGAAGCTGCGCGGCATCGGCGAGGGCCACCGCCCGATGCGCGGCACCAGGCCGCACCAGAGCATGACCAACGGCACGGTCGGCATGGTCTCCCACGCCAGCGGGACCAGCCTCACCGTGACCTACAAGGGCGGGGAGCAGGTGCTGGACGTGCCGCCCGGCACGCCGATCGTGCGCCTCGCCCCTGGCACAAAGGCGCTGCTGAAGCCCGGTGCCGCGGTGAGCATCGACGCGAGGCGGGTGGTCGGCGGCCTCACGGCACTGCGCGTGCGCGTCGGCGAGGACGGGGTGGTGCCGCCGCTTTAGGTTGCGGCACCGGAACGGCAGTTCAGCCGCGTCGCTTGAAGCTTGGGCCCAGCACCATGACGGAGAAGATCTCGAACAGCATCTGCGCGCCGAAGAGCGCGGTGTTGGTGGTGGGATCGTATTGCGGCGCCACCTCCACCACGTCGCCGCCGACCACGTCGATGCCGGCGAAGCCACGCAGGATGGCTTGCGCCTCGCGAGGCGTTAGGCCGCCGGCCTCGGGCGTGCCGGTGCCGGGCGCGTAGGCGGGATCGAGACTGTCAACGTCGAAGGAGATGTAGGTCGGGCCGTCGCCAACCACCTCGCGTGCCTTGCGGATCACGCCCTCGACGCCGAGGCGCATCACGTCTTCGATATGCAGCACCGTCATGCCGGACTCTTGTGAGAACTCCCACAGGAACTCGGCGGGCCCGCGGATGCCGACCTGGATCGTGCGGGTAGGGTCGAGCACGCCGTCGAGCACGGCGAGGCGGAACGGGCCGCCATGGTTGAACTTGGAGCCGTCATACTCGCCGCCGGTATCGCAATGCGCGTCGATATGGATGAGGCCGACCGGACGCTCGCACCCGAGCCCCTTGAGGATCGGATAGGAGATCGAGTGGTCGCCCCCGACCGAGAGCGGGCGCACACCAGCCTTTTGCAGGCGCGTGTAGAAGCCAGCGATGTCCTCGATGCAGCTCTCGAGGCTGTAACGAGAGCGCAACGGCACGTCGCCGATGTCGGCGACGTCGCATGCGGCGCGCGGCACCACCTTGAGCCCGTGGTTGTAGGGACCGATGCGCTCGATCGCGCGGACGGCACGCGGGCCGAGGCGCGCGCCGGACCGGTTGGTGACGCCAAGATCCATCGGCACGCCCACGAGCGCGACGTCGAGGCCGCCGAAATCATCGCGCGCCTGGACCTCCGGCCGGTAGGCGGCGCCGAGGAAGGTCGCGGCATCGGCATAGGGCAGGTTGCGCCCGCCATTGCTCTTGAAGACGAGCGAGACGACCTTCTTGAACTCGGGGTCGAACACGTCGCTGCCCTTGGCCTCGGCGTACTTGGCGCGCAGCGCGTTGAGCTTATCGTCGCTGATCATGGTGGTCTCCCTCGATGGCTCAGGGGGGCGGCAGGTTCTGCTAGCTCGCCCAGGCGAGCATGTCGTCGAGCGCGCGCGAGCTCACGGCTACAGGATCTTCGACAGGAACGCCTGAGTGCGCTTGTGCGCGGGCTGGCCGAACAACCGCGCCGGCGGGCCTTCCTCGAGGATCTGGCCGTCGTCCATCATGACGACACGGTCCGCCACCTCGCGCGCGAAGCCCATCTCGTGGGAGACCACGATCATGGTCATGCCCTCGCGCGCCAGCTCGCGCATCACCTCCAATACCTCGCCGATCATTTCGGGGTCGAGCGCGGAGGTCGGCTCGTCGAACAGCATCAGCTTCGGCTTCATTGCCAGCGCCCGCGCGATCGCCACACGCTGCTGCTGCCCGCCCGAAAGCTGCGCGGGATAGGCCTCCGCCTTGCTCGCAAGCCCCACGCGCGCGAGGAGGTCGCGGCCGAGGGCGACGGCCTCGTCCCGCTTCATGCCGAGCACCTGGATCGGCGCCTCGATGACATTGCCGAGCGCGGTCTTGTGGTGGAACAGGTTGAAGCGCTGGAACACCATGCCGATCTCGCGGCGCTGGCGAGCGATGTTGCGGCCACGGTCCTCGACCAGCCGGCCGCGCGCCTCGCGGTAGCCGATCATGTGGCCGTTCACAAAGATGCGTCCGCCCTGGATCTTCTCGAGGTGATTGATGCAGCGGACGAACGTGGTCTTGCCGGAGCCCGAGGGCCCGATGACGACCACCACCTCGCCGCGGCGCACCGTGAGCGACACGCCTTTGAGGACTTCGAGCCTGCCAAAGTTCTTGTACACGTCGATGGCCTGCACGACTTCGTCGCCCGTGGGCTCCGGCAGGCCGCCGATCGAGCCGAGGATGTTCTCCGCCTGCGCCATCATGCCTTGCTCCGCGCCGCGCCGAAAAGGGCTCGGCCGAAGAGGCGCTCGCCGAAGCCGGCCACGGCCTCCGCCTGCGCGGTCGACTGGCCGAACTTCGCCTCGATGCGCGCCTGCACCCATCCCCAGATGGTGGTGAGCGTGAGGTAGTAGAGTGCCACCACGGAATAAAGCTCGAAGACGCGGAACGTGGCCGAGGTCAGCGTCTCCGTCGTCAGCAGCAGTTCCGGCACGCCGATGACGCTGACGAGCGTGGTGTTCTTCAGCATGGCGTTGAACTCGTTGCCGAGCGGCGGGATGACGAAGCGCGCCGCCTGCGGCAGGACGATGCGCCGCATCAGCTGCCCATAGGTCATGCCGAGCGATTTCGCGGCCTCGGTCTGGCCGTGGTCGACCGATGCGATGCCGGCGCGGATGATCTCGGCCATGTAGGCGGCCTCGTTCAGGCTCAGCGCCAGCAGCCCCGCCTGGACATTCCCCGGAATGGTCATGAAGCCCAGGGAAATGTCCTGGAAGCGGAATATCCCGCCTGCGGCGAGGCCCGTGTAGATGAAGACGATCTGCACCAGCAGGGGGGTGCCGCGCATGATCCAGATATAGCCGCGTACCACCAGCCGCAGCGGCGTGAGGCGCGACATGCGCCCCAGCGCCGCGAACAGCCCGAGGATGGTGCCGAGCGTCTGTGCGACAACGCTCAGCACCACCGTCAGCATCAGCCCGTGCAGATACGCGCCGCTCGGGCGGAAGAGATAGTGCCAGAAGAAGGGCCAGTCGAAGCTCATCCGCCCTTGCCTATTTCAGCGCGTCGCCCCCGATGCCCCACTTCTTGAGGATGGCGACCAGCGTGCCGTCCTTCTTCATGCTGTCCACAGCCGCCTGCATCGCCGCCTTCATGCCGGGGTCGTTCTTGCGCATGCCGATGCCCGTCAGGATGCGATGGAAGGGCGGGCCGCCGACGTCGAAGGTCTTCGGCGCCTTACTCATGTAGTAGGCGCCGGTTTCCAGCGTCGTGCCGTAGGCGTCCACCTGGCCGATCTCCAGCGCCTGCAGCGCGTTGGTGTCCGCCGGGAACACGATGAGTTCCGCCGGCTTCTTTCCGGCGGCGTCGAACGTCTTGTTCTGCGCCTGGATCAGCGACTGGATCGTGGTGCCGTTCTCCACCGCGACCTTCATGCCCGAGAGGTCAGCCAGCGAGTGGATCTTCTTCGGGTTGCCGGCACGCACCAGCAGCGCCTCGCTGGAGTCCATGTAGTCGACCATGTCGATGACCTTGCGCCGCGCCGGCTTGTCGAACAGCTGCGAGATCACCGCGTCGCACTGCTTGGCCAGAAGCGCCGGGATCAGCCCCTTGAAAGGGATGTTGTGCCACACCGCCTTCACGCCGAAGCGCTCCGCTATGGCGTTGCCGATATCGATGTCCGACCCCTCCGGCTTGGTGGCCGGGGTGAGGAACTCGATCGGCGGGCTCGTCATGTCGGAGCAGAAATTGATCTTGCCCGCGGCGGCGATGCGCTTGGGGGGCGTGACCGTGGCAGCCGCCGCCGTGGACGGCAGCGCCGCCGCGGCGATGAGGAGCGCCGCCGCGGGTGCGGCAAGCGCGAGGAGAGACCAGCGGCTAGCGTCCCTTGCGGCTTCTTTCGGTGTCATGTTTTGCTTCCCTATGTTGTGCGGTGATGACCCATAGCGAGTCTTCGCGCGAGCGCTTGACGTGGCGCCCGGCTATTCTTGCCGCCCGTTTCTCGTCGCGGGCGGTGACGGCTTCGACCAGATCGCGATGCTCCTTCTGCGTGAGCGGTCGCTTGTCGAACCAGAGTACGTCGATCCAAGTAAGCAGGCGAAGGCGATTGTAGATCTGCAGAAGCGTCTCGTGGATGAAGCTGTTGCCGTTCTCGCGCGCGATCACTTCGTGGATGCGCAGGCCCAGCGCCACCTCCTCGTGCAGCGCCTCCATGCCCGGTTTCGGATCGCGCTCGTAGACGGCGAGCTGGCGCATGATCTCGCGCAGCTCGCGGATTCCGGCCTCCCCGATGCGCCGGACGGCGGCGCGCACCGCATGAACCTCCAGCAGTTCGCGAAACTCGTAGAGTTCCGCGACCACCTTGGGGTCGAACTCGGGGGCATAATAGCCCATGCCGGGCTTGCTTACCGCGAGGCCGTCGCGTTCCAGGAGGCCGAGCGCCTCGCGAAGTGGCGTGCGGCTCACCTGGATGCGCCGCGCAAGCTCGCGCTCGCTCAGGTGTTCGCCTGGCCGCACCTCGCCCGACAGGATCATCGAGCGCAGGGACTCATAGGCGATCTGGCTGAGCGGCTTGTCGGCTTGCGGCGAAGCGAGTGTGGAGCTTGGCACACCTTTTGGTATACCAGCCATGAGCGAAACGTCAAGACGATGGCCGGCCGCCCGAAGGCGGCGCGCCCTCAGAAATCCGTGTCGGCGAAGGCCCTGAGCGCCGCGCCGCCGGCCCGGACGGAAGCGGCGAGCCCTACGTGCTGCGGCAGGATGTGGCGGATGAAAAAGCGCGCGGTGCCGAGTTTCGCGCGATAGAAGGCATCTTCCTGGCGCCCGAGCGCGATCTCCGCGGCACGTGCCCATTCCTGCGCGAGCGCGACCAGGCCGAACAGGCGCAGGTATTCGCTGGCCCCTGCCCCAGCCTCGAACGGATCGGCGAGGCCGCGGCGGGCTAGTTCCGCAGTAATGCCTTGCAGCCGGCCGAACGCCCTGGCAAGCGGCTCGACGAACTCCGCCATCTCCGCCCGGCCCTCGCGCGCGGCAATCCATTCCGCGACCGGATGGAAGAAGCGGCGCAGGGCGCGCCCGCCATGCGCCGGCATTTTGCGCCCGACAAGGTCGAGCGCCTGAACCCCATTGGTGCCTTCGTAGATCTGTGCGATGCGCGCGTCGCGAACGAACTGCTCCATGCCCCATTCGCGGATATAGCCGTGCCCGCCCAGGACCTGCATGCCGAGCGCAGTCATCTCCCAGCCCATGTCGGAGAACAGCGCCTTCACGATCGGCGTCATCAGCGCCACCTCGTCCTCCGCCGCCTGCGCCCGCGCAGGGTCGGGGTCGTGGGCGGCGATGTCGATCGCGAGCGCCGTGCGGGCGGCGAGCATGCGGCTTCCCTCTATCCAGGCACGCATGGTCAGCAGCATGCGCCGCACGTCGGGGTGCGCGATGATCGGGTCGGCGGGCTGATCGGGCGCCGCGGCACCGCCGGGGCGGCGACCTTGCAGGCGCTCGCGCGCATAGGCGACGGCATTCTGGTAGCTGATTTCGGCGAGGCCCAGGCCCTGGATGCCGACCGAGAGCCGCGCCTGGTTCATCATGGTGAACATGGCGGCGAGGCCCTTGTTGGGCGCGCCCACGAGCCAGCCGGTGGCGC
>JAJZUI010000116.1 GCA_021847175.1 Pseudomonadota bacterium | reverse complement strand
CCGGACCTGCCGCGCATGGTGGCGGGCGATGCGCCGCGACTGCGCCAGATCCTGCTCAACCTGCTCGGCAACGGCGTGAAGTTCACCGAGACGGGCTCCGTCCGGCTTTCGGCGACGGGGCGGCGCGACGGGGAGAGCGTGGTGCTCTCGGTCGCGGTCGCCGATACCGGGATCGGCATTCCGGCGGACGCGATGGGGCGGCTGTTCCGCGAGTTCAGCCAGGTGGACAGCTCGATCTCGCGGCGGTTCGGGGGCAGTGGGCTGGGGCTTGCGATCAGCCGGCGGCTGATCCGCGAGATGGGGGGCGATATCGAGGTGGAGAGCGTGCCGGGGCTGGGCAGCACGTTCCGCTTCGAAGTGCGGCTGCGTGCCGTCGCGGAGGCGCCGGCGGAGGCCAGGCCCGCGACGCTGCACGTGCTGCTCGCGGAGGACAACGACACCAACCGGCTGGTGGCGTGCCGGCTGCTGGAGCGGCTGGGACACCGCGTGACCTCCGTGCCGGACGGAACGGCGGCGGTGGAGGCGGTGCGGCGCGGCGGCATCGACCTCGTGATCATGGACGTGATGATGCCCAACCTCGACGGGATCGAGGCGACGCGGATGATCCGCGCGCTGGCGCCGCCGGCTGGGACGACGCCGGTGATCGGTCTTTCCGCGCATGCGAGCCCAGCGGATGTGGCGGCGGGGCTGGCCGCGGGGATGAATCATTTCGAGAGCAAGCCGATCACCGCGGCGCGGCTGGAGGCGGCGATCGCGATGGTGATGCCGCGGGCGGCGGCGCCGGCGGCCGGGGCGCCACCGGTGTTCGATCGCGGCGTGGTCGATGCGCTGGCGGAGAATATCGGGGGGGCCGCGGCGGCGGAGGTGGTGCGGCAGTTCGTCGAGGAGGCCTCGACGCAGGCGGCGAGCGGAGCCGAGCCGGACGCGGCGATGCTGCGGGTGCTGGAGCGGGGTGCGGCGACGCTGGGGCTCGGTGCGCTCGGGCAGGCGCTGGAGGGCGGCGAGCCGGCGGCGATCCTGGCGGCGCTGCGCGACGCGGTGGCGGCGCTGGAAACCTGGCGGCCGCTGCCGCCGGCGTGAGGCGGCGGCGCGCTATGTGGGCCGGTAGCGGGCGATGGCCACGGGGTCGAAGCTGAAGCCCCAGCCGGGGCGGTCGGGAACGATGGCGTTGCCCTCGGCATCGAGTTCGATGCGTTCGCGGTAGATGGGCTCGAACCAGGGCATGTGCTCGAGGTAGTGGCCGCCGGGCAGGGCCGCGAGGAGCGCCAGGCTCATTTCGGGGAAGAGATGGGAGGCGCAGGGGATGTGGTGCGCCTCGCAGAGATGGCCGGCCTTGAGGAACTCGGTAGGGCCGCCCATGCGTTGCAGATCCGGCATGATGACGTCCGCGCAACGGGCATCGAGCATCGCGAGCACGCCGCGGTGGGTGTAGACGGTCTCGCCCGAGGCGATAGGGGTGTCGAGGGCGGCGGCAACCTGGGCCTCGCCTTCGTGGTTGTTGCAGATGACGGGCTCCTCGAACCAGGTGAGGTTGAGGTCCTCCATCATGCGGCCGATGCGGATCGCCTGCTTCACGGACATCTGCTGATTGGCGTCGACCATGACGCCGATGTCGGGGCCGACCGCCTCGCGCACCGCGGCGACGCGCGCGACCATGCGCTCTGGCTCGGTGGGGCCCACGCGGGTCTTCACGGCACGGAAGCCCTTGGCCACGAAGCCCGCGGCTTCCCTCTGCAGCTCGTCGACGGAGGAGCCGAGCCAGAGGCCGCCGCTGGCGTAGGTGGGAACCGAGGGGCGGCAGGCGCCGATGAGGTGGGCGACGTTCAGCCCCGCCGCCTTGCCGCGCAGGTCCCATAGCGCGTTGTCGATGGCGGCGAGGCCGACGATGGACACGCCCTCGTAGCCGAGGAAGTTGAGGTCCTTCCAGGCGCGCGCGTTGAGCGCGCCGCCCTCGCGCGGGTCGAGGCCGATCACGAGGTCCGCGAGCTGCTCGACCATGGTGTGGATCGCCTTCAGGCGGCGGTTGTTGATGGAAAAGACCAGGCCCTCGCCGACCAGGCCCTGGTCCGTTTCGAGAAAGGTGAGGACGCAGTCGGCGGAGCGGATGGAGCCGAGGATGGCGGTGAGGATCGGCGGCTCGACGGGGATGTGCACGACTTCCGTGCGCAGGCGGGTGATCTTCATGTTCCCGGGTTCCTCTCGGCGTGGCGGTTTTCGCGGCCGATCTTGGCCCAGGTGAGGACGTTCCCGCCAGCGCCGCGCGGGGTCGCGACCGGACGGCGATCCACGATGGCGCTCAGTGCAGCTTCGCGGTGAACCAGAGGTAGCTGTCCATGCGGTCGCCGTCGAAGAAGACGAACAGGTAGGACATTTCGTCCTCACCCTTCATCGTGCCAGGATCGACGACGCCGTGGTCGAAGAAATAGGTCCAGGTGTCGTGTGGGGTGGCCTGGTAAGGCATCATCGAGACGCCCTGGCCGAACGCGGGGCCGAGCACGCGCTGCACGTCGGCCTTGGTCGAGCTGCCGGCGTGCAGGGACGTGGCGACGACGGCGGGGTCAAAAGCGCGGCCGCTCTCGTAGGCGATGGGGCCGCAGGCGGCGACGAGGAGGGCGACGGCGAGGGCGCGGGCGCGCCGGAATACGGTCGAAGGGAACATGCCGTCCGTTCCTTTCACTGCTTCTGCGTCAGCAACTGGCCGGAGCGGAGCCAGAGGTGACCCAGGTAGCGGCCGGTGGCGGGGTCGACGATGACGAGGAGCATGCGGACATGCACCGAGGTGCCCTCGATCTCCTGCGATTCGTATACCCAGAGGGTCTCCGCCGGGTTGCCCGGCATGAGGACGCCGCCCTGGCCCTGCGGAGCGCCGAGTGCGGCGGCGATGTCGGCGGTGGTCGAGACGCCGGGCCGCAGCGCGCCGAGCTTGTCGATCGGCGGCGGGGTACCGAGGTGCATCGTGACGCTGCAGGCCGAGAGCGCGGCGAGCAGGACGATGGCTGCGTGCCGCAAGGGGCTACGGCGCGGCGGGCACATGTGCGGTCCAGAGATAGCCATCGAAGCGGTCCCCGATGAAGAAGACAGCGAGCATCTGCATCCGCAGGCGCAGGTGCATGACGCCCTTTACCGTGGTGCTGCCAGCCGTTTCGATATCGTTATAGTATCAGATGTCGCGGCGGGAGGTGGCGAGGCCGGGCAGCAGGGCACCACCGTCGCCGTTGGGGACGCCGAGCAGTTGCTGAACGTCGGCGCGGGTGGCGACGCCGCGCTTGAGGTCTTGGATTCGCGTGGCGTTGGGAAACGCACCTGTGGTCAGGCTGGGCGCACACGCGGCCGTAAGAAGCGCGAGGAGAACGGCGGCGGCGAGGCGCGGGTGGTTGCGGGTCATGTGGGCTGGCTCCGTGGCGGCAGGGCCGAGGTCGCGGGCGGCTTGCCGTTGGCCCAGTCCTGGAGCTGCTTGACGACGTCGTTGACGGCGGCGTCGAGGATGTAGGTGTCGGCTCCGATGGTGTAGAGGCCGCCGGCGGCGATGGAAGCATTGCTGCGAATGATGATGGCGATCTGGCCGGTGCGGCGGTCGGTGACCATGACCGCGACCTGGCCGGCGGTGGCGCCCCAGCCCGGCACCAGCCAGCGCTTCAGGGCGCTTCCCTCGCTGAAGCCGGTGACATCGCAGGCAATCTCGTAAGGACCGGATTCGTCGGTGCGCAGGCCGGCGGCGGCGAGGCGGGTCTGCAGCGCCTTCGTTGCCTCGGCGCCGAGGTCGCGGCCCTGGGTGCCGGTCCGGTCGGTGCAGGGGTGCAGGCGGAGCACGACTGCCTCACCCGGCCGCGGGGGCGTGCTTGCCTCTGTGCTGGCAGCGGTGTTTGCCATCGCCGCGCAGCCGGCGCCGAGCAATGCCAGCAGGACGGCGAGGACCGGCGGGCGGACGGACATTCGGAAACCCTTCGGATTGGGTCCACGGCTTCTCGTTTCGGAGTTCCCAATAACCCCGGGGCGGCGCGGCGCCCTTGACCTGGGTCAAAGCCATGCGCGGCCGAACGAATGACCGAACCGGGCAGGGCGCGGCGCGGACGAACGGCGAGGCGGTGCCGATCCCTCAGCCGTGAGGCGGCGGGGCGGCTACTGCGCGCCGCGGCCGGTGATCATGATGCGGACGGTGGCGAACATGATCGAGAGGTCGGCGACCAGCCAGCCGCGCAGGGTGGAGAGCTGCATCGCGTACGCCGCGTCGAAGGCGACCTTGCGGCGGACGTCGTCGATCGAGTTGTCGTAGCCCTGGCGCACCTGGGTGATGCCGGTAACGCCGGGGCGCAGGCCGGCGGTGCGGTCGACGAAGAAGGGCACCTCGCGCTCCAGCCTGCCATAGAGGGCCGGCCGTTCCGGACGCGGGCCGACGACGGACATGTCGCCGTAGATGACGTTGAGCATCTGCGGCAGCTCGTCGAGCCGGGTCTTGCGCAGGAAGCGGCCGACGCGCGTCACGCGCGGGTCGCCGCGCTGCGCCCAGACGGCGCCGGTGCGCGTTTCCGCGTCCGCGCGCATGGAGCGGAACTTCAGGATCTGGAACAGTTCCGTGTGGCTGCTGAGCATGCGGCCCACGCGGATCTGGCGGTAGAAGATCTCGCCCGGGGAGTCGAGCTTGATGGCGAGCGCGATGATCGGCCAGAGCGGCGCCGTAACGACGAGGCCGATGGTGGCCACCAGGATGTCAAGCGCGCGCTTGGCGGCGGCGACGCGGGCGGGCATGTAGTCCAGGCTCATCATGCCGACATAGCGGGGCTGGGCGACGCGGGGGGCGGAGGCGAAAAGGCCCGATTCCTCGGGCGAGGGCGCAGTTACGCCTTCCATTGCGCGAGCTTGCGATAGATCGTGGACGGGCTGATGTCGAGCAGCACGGCCGCCCTCTGCACGTCCTGGCCGGTGCGGGAAAGGGCGGCGAGGATCAGTCGTTTCTCCATCAGCGCGAGCGGCAAGATTTCCTCCAGGTCCGGCGCGGCGGCAGCCCCAGCCGCGCCCGCCGCCGCCTCGGCGGGGAGTTGAGACGCATCGCGCGATTCGATTCCAGTCCCGGCGGCGGACGCGGGAGCGGATTGCGGCGCCGCGGAGGGCGGGCTGCACAGCGGCGGGGGAAGCATGGCGGCCGTGACGGTCGTGGCGTCGTTGAGCACGACGACGTTGCGGATCACGTTCTGCAGCTGGCGCACGTTGCCGGGCCAGGCATAGGCGCGCAGCACGGCCTCGGCCTCGGCGTCGAAGTCGCGGAAATTGCGCTTCTCCTCGCGGGAGAACTGGGCGAGGAAGTGGCGCGCGACGAGCAGCACGTCCTCGCCGCGATCGCGCAACGGCGGCAGTTCCAGGGGGACGACGTAGAGGCGGTAGTAGAGGTCCTCGCGGAAGCGACCGGCCTTCACCTCCAGCATCGGGTCGCGGTTGGTGGCGCAGACGAAACGGACGTCCACGCGCTCCTCGCGCGCGGTGCCGACCGGGTTGAAGGTACCGGTCTGGACGAAGCGCAGCAGCTTGACCTGCATGGCGAACGGCATTTCGCCGATCTCGTCGAGGAAGAGCGTGCCGCCGTCGGCGAGCTTGGCGGCACCCTCGCGGTCCGCGACGGCGCCGGTGAAGGCGCCCTTCACGTGGCCGAAGACCTCCGATTCCAGCAGGTCGCGGGGGATCGCGCCGCAGTTGAGGGCGACGAAGCGGCGGGAGGAGCGGGCCGAGGCGCGGTGGATCGCCTCGGCGGCGAGTTCCTTGCCGGTGCCGGACTCGCCGGTGATGAAGACCGAGGCGCGGCTCTGCGCGACGTTCTCGATGGTGCGGTAGACCGCCTGCATGCGCTCCGATGCACCGATGAAGCCGTAGAAGCGGTCGCGGCCGAGCTGGGCCTGGGCGCGGGAGAGCTGGGCAAGCAGCGCACGCTTTTCCAGCGCGTTGGCGAGCGTGACGGCCAGGCGGGCGCGGGCGTAGGGCTTGACCAGGAAATCCGTGGCGCCGGCGCGCATCGCCTCCACCGCGGCGTTGATCGAGGCATTCGCGGTGACGACGATGACGGCCGCGTCGTCGCCCTCGGCGCGCAGCGCGCGCAGAACGTCGAGGCCGGAGCCGTCCGGGAGCTCGATGTCGAGCAGCACCGCGTCCGGGCGGGCGTCGCGCAGCCAGTCGCGGGCGGCGGCGACGCTGCCGACGACCTCCGGCGCATGGCCGAGTTGGAGGACGTGCACGCGGGCGATTTCCGCCTGGGTGGCACTGTCCTCGACGATCAGGACGCGGGCGCGGGAGGCGGGCGCGGACGGGGTGGGCGCGTTTGGCGCTGGCACGGGCGCGGGGGCCATGGGGGCTCCCGGGATCAGGTCTGCGGCAGGCGTGCGAGAAGGCTGGCGACTTCGCCGCGGATGGTGGAGGCGGCCTCGGCGACGGCCAGCGCCGCGGTGGCGAGGGCTCCGCGCGTGGCCTCCGCCTTGGCGATGGCCATGCCGTGGCGCGAGGCGGCTTCCAGGGCCGCGGCGCCGACCGCGCCGGCGGCGCCGGCGATGGCGTGGCAGGCGCGGCGGAATGGCTCCGCCTCCGCCGCGTCGGCGGCGCGGGCGACCTCCGGCAGGAGGCGGTCGAGGTCGGTGCCGAACAGGACCAGGATCGAGCGGACGTCCGCTTCCGGCAGGTCGGCGAGGAGGTCGGCGGCGAGCCCGCTCATGGGCGGATACCGGGGTTGGAGGGGCGGGTTGGGCGCAACCGGGCGGTCAGCGGGCCAGCGCCCAGCCGAGATGCGCGGCGGCGATGCGGCGCTGCGCGGCCGGCGGCGCGATGCCGAGGACCGGGGCGATGCCGAGGTCGCGCAGCAGGCGGAGCGGCTGGCCGGAGGCGCCCTCCACCCGCAGCTTCCGACCCTCCGCGGCGAGGCGGCGGAAGAGGAAGGAGAAGGCGCCGATCGCCGAGCCGTCGAGATGGGTAACGCCGGTGATGTCGAGGACCACGTCGCAGGTGTTGAGCAGGATCACCGCCTCCATGCCGTCCAGCATGGCGGGAGCGGAACGGCCGTCGACGCAGCCGCGAAGAACCAGCCGCACCGCATTGGTTTCGCACATGATTCCGTCGAACATCGTTCTGGGTCCCGAGATGATCCGGGACATACTCCGCAAGCGGCATGCCACGTTTCTCCGTGGGATTTCAGGGGTTTTAGCCGGCGTCTCCCGCGTTTTGCAAGGCATTTCGCGAGGTGGTGAGTCTGAGATTGCAAATTGCAAGCGCAACCCCAACGGGAAAAAAGCGCGCCAGGGTTGTCGGCGGCACCTGGGCTTCGAGCGGGCGGAGAGAGTCTGCGCGGGCGGTTCGCGGGTTTTGACGGGGCGTGGCGCTTCAGATGACGTGCGCCGGGGCCAGCGCACAGGTCTGCGCGAGTTCCGGGGTTTCGACCTGGAACGTGGCGTGGCCGATGCGGAACCGGGTGCGAACCTCGTGCTCCGCCTCGCGGAGCAGTGCCGTGGCGTCGCCGCTGGCCTGGACCAGGTGCGCGGTCAGCGCGGTGTTGGTGGTGGAGAGGCCCCAGACATGCAGGTCGTGGACATCCTCGACGCCTGGCAGGGCACGCAGCACCGCCTCGACGTCGGCGAGGTCGATGCCCTCGGGCACGGCGTCCATCGCGAGGTTCGCGGAAGCGCGCAGAAGGCCCCAGGTGCCGGCCACGATCACGGCGACGATGGCGAGGCTTGAGACCGGGTCGAGCCAATTCCTGCCGGTGAGAGTGATGAGCAGTCCGGTTACGACGACCCCGGCGGAGACGGCGGCGTCGGCGGCCATGTGCAGGAAGGCGCCCCTGACGTTCAGGTCGTCGTTGCGGCCGCGCATGAACATCAGCGCCGTCGCGCCGTTGATGACGATGCCGAGTGCGGCGACGCCCATCACCGTTGCGCCGGCCACCGGCGCCGGTTCGCCGAAGCGGCGGATGGCCTCGAGCGCGATCGCGCCGCAGCTGACCAGCAGCACGACAGCGTTGACGAGGGAGGCAAGGATGGTGGTCCGTCCCCAGCCATAGGTGCGCGCGCTGGTCGGGCCGCGGTTGGCGAGGGTCGCGGCGCCCCAGGCGATCAGGAGGCCGAGCACGTCGCCGAAATTGTGCACGGCGTCGGCGAGCAGCGCCATGGAGTGCGCGAGGAGGCCATAGAAGATCTGCGCCGCGACGAAGGCGACGTTCAGTGCCGTGCCGATGGCGAAGGCGGCGCCGAACGAGGCGGGCGCGTGATGGTGGTCGTGCGCGTGGGCGTGGTCGGGGTCTTGCCCTTGGTCGTGGTGGTCTTGCGCCATCATTCCCCCAGTATGGTGTATGGTTCCCGGCCGGGCGGGGCGCGGAAGACGGTCAGGTGGTCTGCGGGACGAGGACTTCGAGGGAGCGGAGGAGAACCTCTCGGGCGACGGGCTTGCCGAGATAGGCGTTCATGCCGGCGGCGAGGCAGGCCTGTTCGAACTCGGGGCCGACGGCGGCGGTGAGGCCGATGATGTGCAGGCGCGAGCCGGCGGCGCGCAGCGCGCGGGTAGCGTCGAGGCCGTCCATGCCTGGCATCTGCACGTCCATCAGCACCACGTCGTAGGTGCCGGACTTGGTGGCGGCGACGGCGGCGGCGCCGTCCGCCACCACGTCGACGCGGGCGCCGGCGCGCGTGAGGATCGACTTGGTGACCAGCTGGTTGGTGGGGTTGTCCTCGGCGAGCAGCACCGAAAGGCCGCGCAGGGGCGTGGCGGCCTGTGCCGGGACGGCCCGCGGCGCGGCCACGGCGGGGCGGCGCTCGGTGACGGCGGCGAGCCCGCGCAGGGCGCCGGGCAGCAGGGGCTTGGACAGCACCGCGTCGAACAGGTCGAGCCCGTCGCGGGACTGGCCGGCGTGCATCGGCGCGAGCAGGACGAGGAGGCGCACCCCGGCGGCGCATGAGGCATCGGTGCGGACGGCGCGGGCGATGGCGGTCGCATCCATCACCGGCAGCGTGCGATCGAGCAGCAGCGCGTCGTATGGATTTTTCGCAGCGGCGGCGCTGCGCAGGCGGGCGAGAGCGGTGACGCCATCGCGCAGCGCCTCGGCCTGCGCGCCCAAGTGTTCGAGCATCCGCACGGCGCCGGCGCCGGCCGGCTCGACGTCGTCGACGACGAGGTAGCGCTTGCCGTCCAGCGTCGGCTGCGGCGGCGCGGGCGACGGGTCGCGGGCCATGGCGACGGAGAAGCGGAACTCGCTGCCGCGGCCGCCCGCGCGGGTGGCCGCGCCGATCGAGCCGCCCATGAGTTCGCAGAGGCGCCGGCAGATGGCCAGCCCGAGGCCGGTGCCACCGTATTGCCGCGCGATGGAGGCGTCGGCCTGGCTGAAGCGCTCGAACAGGGCGGGGATGCGCTTGGGATCGACGCCGATGCCGGTGTCGGTGACGATGCCGGTGAGGAGGACCGAGACCTCGTCGCGGGGACGGGCCTCGAAGGCGAGCTCGATCCAGCCGGTGTGGGTGAACTTCACCGCGTTGCCGACGAGGTTGAGCAGGATCTGGCGCAGGCGGCCGGGGTCGCCCACGAGACGGTCCGGCACGGTGCGGCCGGCGCGGTAGATCAGCTCGACCCCCTTGCCCGCCGCCGCCGGCACCATCAGCGACATGATGGTGGCGACCTCGGCCTCGAGGCGGAAGGGGACGTGTTCCAGCGCGACGGCGCCGGCCTCGATCTTCGAGAAGTCGAGAATGTCGTTGAGCACCGTCAACAGATGTTCGGCGGAGTTCTGCATCGTCGCGACGTAGCGCTGCTGCTCGGCGTCGAGGCTGGTGTCCATCAGCAGGCCGGCCATGCCGATCACCCCGTTCATGGGCGTGCGGATCTCGTGGCTCATGGCGGCGAGGAATTCCTGCTTGGCGCGGCCGGCAGCCTGGGCGGCGCGCTCGCTGCGGGCGAGACGGTCGCCCTGGCGGCGCAGCGCCTGAGCCTGGCCGTAGAGCAGCCAGAGGGAGACGAGGATGACGAAGCCCAGCGCGCCGAGCCAGGCGCCGAGGATGTCCGCGTCGCGTCGCGCGGGGGCAAGGGCGACGCTGTTGCGCTGGCTCGCGGCGATGACGAGGCCGGTGCCGGGGACGGAAGCGAAGGCGACCACGGAGCCGTGGCCCGCGGCGTCGGCGAAATGGGTGGTGCCGCGGTCGGAGGGCGAGGCGGCGGAGGCGGAGATCGCCCGCACGCGGCCGGGATCGGGCTTGCCAATCATCGCCTGGGTGACGTCGGTGCCGGCGATGACGGCGGCGTCGCGCGATTGCAGGCGGATGCCGACGCCAAAGCCCTGGACCAGCGGCGCCGCGCCGGCGAGGAGGCGGTTGGGGTCGAACAGGACCACGGCGACGCCGGGCGCGCTGCCTGAGGCGTCATGCCGCGCCTCGGCATAGGCGATCCAGGCGCCCCTGCCCTGCCCGGGCAGGAAGGTCAGGGGGCCGCTCATCACCGGCGCGGCCTCGGAGGCAGCGAGCGCTGCCTTGAACCAGGCTTGCTTGCCGAGATCGAGGCCGGCGAGGTCGCGCGGTCGGGCGGCGATGACGCGGCCCGTGGCGTCGGCGAAGAGCAGGCCGCGGACCGAGGGCAGCACGCCGACATGGCGTTCGAGGCGGGTGCCGAGCGTGGTGTCTTCCGTCCCCGGCGTGGCGGAGGGCGGCGGCCAAGCGGCGACCTCGGCGAGGAGCGCGCGCACGGCGGTGAGGCCGCGGCCAGCCTGGGCGGCGGTGGTGCGCGCGACGGTGGAAGCGAGCGTCTCGGAATCGCGGATGGCGCGGCCGGTGCCGGCGTCGCGCAGGACGATGAAGACGCCGAGAAGCGTGACGATCACTGCGACGGTGCCGGTGATGAAGAACTGGCGCAGCCGCACCTTGCGCCGGCGCGAACTGCCGCGCCGCGGTTGCTCGATCGCGCCTTCGAAGGTTGGCCGGCGTGCCATCGGGCGCGACCATGGCACAGGCGCGCGCGTCGGGGAAACGCCTATCGGTTTCGTTTGTTCTTCGTTGCGAGCGAGCCAGTTTGGGGCAGGCCGGAGGTCAGGCGGCGGGGCGCGACGAGGGCGTGGCTGCGGCGGACGATGAAGGCGACCTCGTCCCAATCCGGTTCGTCCGGCTCGGGGCCCGCCCCAGCCGGTGCGGGTTCGAGATAAGTGCCGACCCAGCCCTTGTGGCCGAGATAGGGCGGGCGGAAGAAACGCTCTGGCGCCGCCTCGATGAGCATGGCGGCCGCACCCGGGGGCGCCTTGCACCAGACGGCCGCGCGGTCCCGGTGCGTGCTGGCCAGCGCGAAGATGCGGTCGCGGACGCGGAAGGTGGGGATCTCCCAGGTTTCCTGTTCCACCGCTTCCGGCAGGGCGAGGCAGATGCGGCGCAGGCGGGCGATGGCGCGCATCAGGGGCGCGCGTCAGCCCAGCAGGGCGGCGGCGCAGGCGTCCAGGATCGCGTCCGTGTCGATGCCGTACTCGCGGTAGAGGTCGGGGATGTCGCCGCCCTGGCCGAAATGGTCCGGGCCGAGGGGGACGACGCGCTGGCCGCGCACGGCGCCCATCCAGGCATGGGCGCCGGGGTGGCCGTCGAGCACCGTGACCAGCGCCGCGTCGGGCGCGAGGGGGGCGAGGATCGTTTCGATATGCGAACGCGCCGGCTCCCCCGCGCGGCGGGCGCGGCCTGCCTGGAGCCAGCCGGCGTGCAGGCGGTCCGGGCTGGTGACCGCGAGCAGGCCGGCGCCGGGGACCTCCGCCGCGAGTTGCGCGAAGGCGGCGTTTGCCTCGGGGGCGACGGGGCCCTGGTAGGCGATGGCGATGCGCGAGCCTGGCGCGGGCGGGACGATCCAGTGGGCGCCGGCGATGACGTGGTCCGGGTTCAGGGTTCGCTGGGCCTGGTCGAGCTGGCGGGTGGACAGGCGCAACCAGACCGCGCTGCCCTCGGGCCGCTGCATGTGGACGAAGGCGTGGCGCAGGAGGATGGCCAGTTCGTCGGCGTGGGCGGGCTCGTAGCTGGCGAGGCGGTCGGTGCTCATGCCGATGAGCGGCGTGTTGACCGACTGGTGCTGGCCGCCCTCGGGCGCGAGCGTGATGCCCGAGGGGGTGGAGACGAGGAGGAAGCGCGCGTCCTGGTAACAGGCGTAGAGCAGCGCATCGAGGCCGCGGTTGACGAAGGGATCGTAGACGGTACCGACGGGGAGCAGGCGGGCGCCGTGCAGCGATGTCGAGAGCCCGGCGGCGGCGAGGACCAGGAAGAGGTTCTGCTCCGCGATGCCGAGTTCGACGTGCTGGCCCTGCGGCGTCATGCCCCAGCGCTGGGCGGAGGCGAGCTTGGCGTCGCGGAAGACGTCGTTGCGGGTGTGGCGGTCGAAGACGCCGCGGCGGTTCACCCAGGGGCCGAGATTGGTGGAGACGGTGACGTCCGGGCTGGTCGTGAGGATGTGGGCGGCAAGGTCCTTCGCATCGCCCTGCCCGCGGCCGATTTCGGCGAGGATTTCGCCGAACGCGGCCTGGGTGCTGAGCTTGCGGCCGGAGAAGCGGGGGGCCGGAAGTGCGGCTGGGACGAGGACTTCCGGTGCCGAGAGGGCGCGGCCCCCGGGCGAGAGCGGCTTCGCGAAGGGGACGGAATTGATGAAGGAGAGGAACGAATCCGGGTTCTCGACGCCCTCGGCGACATCC
>JAJZUI010000115.1 GCA_021847175.1 Pseudomonadota bacterium | reverse complement strand
ACAGCCAGGCGCCCTCGCCCCGCTCGAAGGCGAGGTCGGCGCGGTTGTAGTTCGGCATCAAGGCGGCGATCATCGTGCGGGTTCCTGTTTCCTTGCCCGAGGCCCTCCCCGACGGAAGGCCAAAAAACTAGAATGCGGGGCAAACCGCCAGCCCGTCAAACTTTTCCCCGAAGACCTTGCGCATCCCCGCCTAGCGGTGGCGACGTGGGGCGGCCGCGAAGCCCCGCGCGATGTCGCCGCGGATTTATCCCTTATGGGATTCGATGAACCACAGCGCCTTGTCGAAGTCGCGGCCCGCGGCGGTGAAAATGTCCGCCGTCAAAGCGTCGCCGGCTTCCGCCATGCGATCGACATCGGCACGCACGGCGTTAGCCAGCGCCGCGTAGCGCTCGGTCAGCGCCGCGAGATGGTCGGGGACACTTGCGATGTTGGTGGGGTAGGGGCTGAGCTTCGTGGTGCCCGCGACGTTCTGGGTCGTGCCCAGCGCGGTGCCGCCGAGTTGGACCACGCGTTCAGCCATCGTGTCCACATGCGCGTCGAGCTGGGCGCGGAAACCGTCGAGCATCTCGTGCACGGCGATGAATTGCGGCCCCTTGAGGTTCCAATGCGCCTGCTTGGTGGCGAGCGCCAGGTCGATCGCGTCGGCGATGCGCGCGTTGAGGGCTTCGATCGATACCTTCTTGGCGTTGTCCTTGAGCTTGTTCGCGGTGGGCATTTTCGTGTCTCTCCGTTGCTGGCAAGCCGGAATACGCCGTGCCGCGACGTCGAACCGGGCTCGCGGCTTTCTATCTGGTGACGACCGGTGCGCATGCATAGATGAAAGACTGCCCGTGGCTGGCCGCACCCTTCGCGACGCGCGAGACCCGTGTCACCATCCCGCCGATGCCTGATCGCACGGCGGCCAGACCCGCGCCCGATGCCGCCTCCCTGCGCGAGGCGGCGCTTGCCCATCTCGCGCGCTTCGCCGCGACCGAGGCGAGCCTCGCGCGCGTGCTCGCCCGCCGCGTCGAGCGGTGGGAGCGCGCGGGCGGCGACCCGGCGGCCTCCCGCGCCGCGCGCGCGGCGATCCCCGGCATCGTGCGCGACCTCGTTGCCGCCGGCGCGGTGAACGACGCCGCGTTCGCCGCATCCCGCGCCCGGCGGCTGGCGCGCGCCGGTGCCTCCCGCCGCGCCGTCGCCGCCCACCTCGCCGCCCGCGGCGTCAGCGCCGAGATTGCACAGGCCGCCGACCCCGACGGCGAGGACCGCGATTTCACCGCGGCGCTCGCCTATGCGCGCCGCCGCCGCATCGGGCCCTTCGGGGCTGGCGGCGACCGGCTGAAGGAACTGGCGAAGCTCGCCCGCGCCGGGTTTTCGCGCGCGGTGGCCGAGCGCGCGCTCGCGACCGATCCCGAGACCGCCGAAGCCATCCTGCTGGCTGCCAGACACGCGTGAGCCAGCGCGCGTGAGCCAGAAGGTCACGTTCACCTGGGCAGGGTTCCGCCGCGGCATGCGCCTGTCCCTGCCGCTGCTCATCGGCACCGCCCCGTTCGGCGTCGTCTGCGGCATCGTGGCGCAGGGCGTGGGGCTGTCCTATCTCGAAACCTTCCTGATGAGCGCGTTCGTCTACGCCGGCTCGGCGGAGCTCGTGGCGATGGCCACCTGGACGCACCCCGCCTCGCCGCTCGCCGCCGGGTTCGCGGCGATGGTGGTCAACCTGCGCCTCGCGCTGATGGGCCCGGTGCTCGCGCCCTGGCTCGACAGGCTGCGCGGCTGGAGGCTGTGGGGCAGCCTGTTCGTGATGGTCGACCAGAACTGGGCGCTCTCGGTGCGCGCGATGAACGAGGGCGAGCGCGACGCGGCGCTGCTCGCGGGCATGGGCTTGCCGATGCTGGCGGGCTGGATCGTGACCTCCATGCTCGGCCGCGTCCTCGGCGCGGGGCTGCGGCCGGCGCCCGGCCACCCGATCTTCTTCGCGGCGCTGGCGGTGTTCATCTGCATGCTGGTCACGCTCTGGCGCGGCAGGCGGGACGTGCTGCCCTGGGCGGTTGCCGGCGGCGTGGCGCTGGCAGTCTCGCGGCTGCTGCCGCACACGAGCTGGTACATCGTGGCGGGCGCGATCGCCGGCAGCCTGGCCGGCGCGGTCCGCGACCGGATGGGCGCATGAGCCTTTCGCCCGCGACGGTTGCCGCGATCGTCGCCATGGCGCTCGCGACCTATGGCTGCCGCGCCGGCGGCTACCTGGTGTTCACGCGCATCCGCCCGACGCCGTTCCTGCGCGCCGTGCTCACCTACATCCCGGGCGGGATCTTCATGAGCTACGTCACGCCGGCGCTGGTGCATGGCGGACTGCCGTCCTGGGTCGGCGCCGCGGTGACGGTCGGCGCCATGGCCGCCACGCGCAACCTCGCCGTCGGCATCTTCCTCGGCACCGCCGCGACCTGGGCGGTCTGGGGGCTGTGGTGAGGCGCAGGCCCGCTGGATGCATCCTGGCGGGTCCCGTCCTGGCGGGGCTGTGCGCGACGCTGCTCGGCGTCGGGTTGCAGCGCTTCGCCTATTCGCCGCTGCTGCCGGTGATGGTGGCGGCGCACTGGCTCACGCCGGGAGCCGCCGGCGCGCTCGGCGGCGCCAATTTCGCGGGCTACCTGGCGGGCGCGCTCGCGGCCGGCTGGACGGGACGGCTGCTCGGCGTGCGGCGGGCGCTGCGCGGGGCGATGGCGGTTGCCGCGTTCTGCTTCCTGCTCTGCGCCCATGACGGCGGGCTGCTCTGGCTGCTGCCGTGGCGCACGCTCGCGGGCATCGCGGGCGGCACGCTGATGGTGCTGGCGGGCCCGGCGGTGCAGGTCTCGGTGCCGGCGGCGCAGCGGCCGCGGGCCGGCGGCGTGATGTTCGCGGGGGTGGGCAGCGGCATCGCGATCGGGGCCGCCATCGTGCCGCTGCTGCTGCCGTGGGGCGTCGCGGCCACCTGGATGGTGCTGGCGGCGACCGCCTCGGCGCTCGCCCTGCTGGCGTGGCGGCACGTGCCGGACGTGGCGGCGCCGGCCGACCCCGGCCTGCCGCGGCTGCCGCGCGCCGCGTGGCGGCTGATCCTCTCCTACGCCGTCTCCGCCGTCGCGATCACGCCGCACATGCTGTTCTGGCCGGATTTCATCGCCCGCGGCCTCGGCTGGGGCGTGCGCGCGGGCTCGCTCGCCTGGCTCGGCTTCGGGCTGGCCGCGATCCTGGGACCGGGCCTGTTCTCGGCGCTGGCGATCCGCTTCGGCACCGTCGCCGCCTATCGCCTGAGTGTCGCGGTCCAGGGGCTCGCGGCGCTGCTGCCGGTCCTGCTGCCCGCCGTGCCGGTGCTGGCGCTCTCGACACTGCTCGCCGGCAGCAGCGCACTGGGTGCCACGACGCTGATGATCCCCGCGGGCCGGGAACTGGCCGGGGATCAGGCGCCGGCGATCTGGCGCCTCGGCACGGCTGCCTGGGGAGCGGCGCAGACGGCGACGGGTTTCGCGCTCGCGGCGCTGCTCGCCGCCACCGGGTCGCACCGGCCGCTGTTCGCGCTGGGCGCCGCCGCCGGGCTGCTCGCCACCCTGCTGGTGCCACAAAAGAGGGGCGGCGCCGAATGAATGGATGGCGCCGCCCCCTAGGTGCCGCGGCCAACAACCCCGGGGGGCGGGGTGCCGCGGATTGGGAGGGAGTCCTGAAGCCGTCCAGCGGCCTCGTGCCCTATGTAGGCGCCCAGCGTGATTACAGCGTGAATTTCGACGGCTTCGTCACGCATGCCGACGCGAAGCCGCTACGCTCATCACGCATGACCCCACCTTGGGCCGCGCCATGACCTGCGATCGATGCGGCAAATGACAAGGGCTTGCCGTTGGCTCCTCGGGATTGTTTTTCTGGAGTGTTGCCGATCGGTTCTGATATGAACGGGCAGCCATGCTCCGTAGGTTATTGTTACAACTTGCCTTGCTGGCCCTGCCCGCGTTGCTGGCGGCCTGCGCCTCCGGCCCCGGCCTTTCGACCGGTCCCTTCGTCGCCGGCGAGAGCTACCACCCCGGGCTGCAATGCGCGCCCTTCGCCAACCAGCTTTCCGGGATCGCGCTCTACGGCGACGCGGGAACCTGGTGGCGGAAGGCCGCGGGCCGCTATCGCCGCAGCGATGTGCCCGAAGTCGGCGCGGTCCTGGTGATGGGCAGGCAGGCCCGGCTGCCGGACGGGCATGTCGCCGTCGTCTCCCGCCTGATCGACGCGCGCCACATCGACGTGATGCAGGCGAACTGGGAGCCGGGAGTGGTGGACCGGGACCAGCTCGTCGTCGATGTCTCGGCGGACAATGACTGGACGCGGGTGCGGGTATGGTGGCCGCCCGCGCGCAGCATGGGCATCACCACCTACCGCGCCTATGGCTTCATCCTGCCCCCGAGCCCCGCGACGCATGCGGAACTGGTCCGCGCGATGGGGCCCGCGGCACGGCTCGGCATGGAGACCGTGGGCCGGCCGCCACCGCGCGCGCGCCTGGTCGCCG
Organism: Pseudomonadota bacterium; assembly: GCA_021847175.1. GTDB lineage: Bacteria > Pseudomonadota > Alphaproteobacteria > Acetobacterales > Acetobacteraceae > JAJXXT01. The sequence continues at coordinate 8,221 of JAJZUI010000115.1, read as the reverse complement.
GCGACTGAAACCCGGCGCGGAACCGGGCCCGGCCGGCCGCGATCGTAGCGGAGGCGAAACATGGCTTGCATCGGGCGCGGGGCCAGTCCATGTGACGCGCCCAAGGGGACTGCTCCCCTGCTAGGAGGATAGGATGGGTTCGTTCAGCATCTGGCACTGGATGGTGGTGCTGCTGGTCGTGATGCTGCTGTTCGGCGGCGGCAAGGTCAGCAACCTGATGGGTGACTTCGCCAAGGGCATCAAGGCGTTCAAGAAGAACATGGCGGAGGAAGACGACGCCTCGATGGAGGCCTCGGCGAACAAGCCGACCGGTTCCATCACCAATGCCAGCCAGCCCGGCGCGCAGGCCAACACACAGGCCCCCACCTCCGCTCACCAGGGCTAAGGTCGGGGGAGCGGGGTCTGGCTATCGAACGCGCGACCGCCCGGTGGGCGGCCTGGACAGCGTTCGGTAAACCCGCACGGCTCCCCTGCTAGGAGGAAGCCATGGATGCATTCAGCATCTGGCATTGGTTGGTGGTGCTGCTGGTCGTGGTGCTGCTGTTCGGCGGCGGCAAGGTCAGCGGCCTGATGGGCGACTTCGCCAAGGGCATCAAGGCGTTCAAGAAGACCATGGCGGCGGACGACGACGCCTCGATGGAAGCCTCGGCGAACAAGCCGGCGGCGCCCATCGCCGATGCCAAGGAGCCGCCCGGCGCGCAAGCGCCTGGGACGCAGGCGCCGGGGACGCAGGCGCCGGGAACCCAGACGGCTGGAACCCAGACGGCCGAAACGCAGGCGACAACCCCGGCCCACCACGGCTAAGAGGCAACGATTGCGCCTGGGCTCGGGCCGCACGTTTCGCGCGGGGGCTTGGCGCGCGACCATGTCCTAAACGCGACCACGTCTTGCACCTGCCGGAGCCAGCATGAAGCATACGCTTGCCGCCTCACCCGAGACCGTCCGCTGGGGCAGCTTCGACGCCGCCTACAAGCCGGTGCTCACCGTTGCCCCGGGCGATACCGTCACGGTGGAATGCGTCTCCGGCTCGCCCGAGGTGATGCCGCCGCCCGGCTCCGGCATGGCGGTCCCGCCGGCACTGGCCGCGATCCACGCCGCCAACCTGCCGCGCATGGGCGGGCATATCGTCACCGGGCCGATCGCGGTCGCGGGGGCGGAGCCGGGCGATGCGCTGGAGATCCGCATCGAGGCGATCGAGCTTGGCGCCGACTGGGGTTACTGCGGCTTCCGCCCGCTCGCCGGGACGCTGCCCGAGGATTTCCCCGAGCGCTTCATGAGCCATATTCCGGTGGACCGGGCGCGGCGCACCTGCCGCCTGCCCTACGGGGTGGAACTGCAACTCGCACCGTTCTTCGGCGTGATGGGCCTGGCGCCGCCCACCGCGTGGGGCACGATCTCGACGGTCCAGCCGCGCGCCCATGGCGGCAACATCGACAACAAGGAACTCGTCGCCGGCACCACGCTGTTCCTGCCGGTGCACGCCCCGGGAGGACTGTTTTCCGTGGGCGACGGGCATGGCGTGCAGGGCGACGGCGAGGTCTGCATCAACGCGCTCGAGATGTGCCTCACCGGCACCTTCACCTTCGTGCTGCACAAGAAGCAGGGCCCGGCGCCCGTGCTCGCCTATCCGCGCGCCGAGACCGGCACGCACTGGATCACGATGGGCATGAACGAGGATCTCGACCTCGCGATGAAGCAGGCGCTGAGGGAGATGATCGCGCTCATCGTTGCGCGCTCGAATCTGTCGCGCGAGCAAGCCTATCAGTTCTGCTCGCTGGCGGTGGATTTCCGCGTGACGCAGACGGTGAACGGCGAGAAGGGCGTGCACGGCATGCTGCGCAAGGGTCTGCTCTTCTAGCGGCGCGCTTCGCATTTCACGCGCTTCGCGTCGGGTCACGCGCTTCGCGTCTGGTCACGCGCTTCGCGGCTGGGCGGCTTGACGATGCGGGAGACGGCGGCTCCCGCCGTGGCGCAGGTCCCAGGCCCGGACTCAATCTTTTGATTTCAGGGAAAAGCAACGGATTCATCTCATTACAGGCGACAATCCCCAACGGATTGGGGTTCACGCCGAGGTTTTCCACAAGTTTTTGCGGTCGACATCACGAAGTTCGTTGATTTCCTCTGCCAGTTCGCTACCGTATCTAGCGGCTGAGGTGCGGGGAGACCACGATATGGAGTGGAACACGGAGACGATCGAGCGGCTGCGCGGCCTCTGGGCCGAGGGCTACTCGACGGCAGAGATTGGCCGCCGCATGGGCATCTCCAAGAACGCGGTGGTAGGCAAGGCGCACCGGCTCAACCTGCCCTCGCGCCCGTCGCCGATCCGCCGCGAGCCGGGTGGCCGCGCCTCGCGCCCGCCGCAGCCGCGGCGTGTCACCGGCCCCACGCTGCCGCCGCTGGCCACCGCGGCCGCGCCCGCCGCGGCGGAGGCCGCCGCGCCGACGCCGGTGGAGGCGATGCTGCGCGAACCCGCGGTGCGCAACACGCCGCGCCCAGCCTGGCGGTCCACGCGCCCGCTGACCTGCTCCTGGCCGCTGGGCGAGCCTGGCACGGCGAGCTTCCGCTTCTGCGACGATGACGCGGTGCCGGGGAAACCCTACTGCGAGCGGCATGCTGCGATCGCCTACGTGAAAGTGCGGGACCGGCGCGACGAAGCCGCGGCCTGAGGCGCGTCAGCGATCCGTTGCGGTCGCCGTCCAAGATCTTTATGGTTCCAGACGCGATGCCGTGGCGCTCGCGCCAAAGACGGGCAGCGGTGTCGTGAGGCGGGGCGCGTGTCCGTCCGGGAGACGGGCCGCGTGTCTGGATTCACGAGGGCTGCCTGGGGCATCGCACCCGCCCGCGCGGCGTGTTCGATGAGACTTCCCGATCTCCAGGATGCCTGCAGGCAAGGAGAGGCGGAACGTCAATGTCCCACGGCGTCGTGAAATGGTTCAACCCGACCAAGGGTTACGGCTTCATTGCCCCGGATAGCGGGGGTAAGGACGTGTTCGTGCACATCAGCGCCGTGCAGAAAGCCGGCATGCGCACGCTCAACGAAGGCCAGAAGGTCACGTTCGATATCGAGCAGCAGCAGAACGGACGCGCGGCCGCGGTCAACCTCTCCGCCGGCGACTGAGCGGCGTGGAGGGCGCCCCTCGCATGCGCGCGGGGGGCGTGCTAGTCTGTTCCGGGATGGAGTCGGTGCGGTCGCGGTTCGTCCGTTGCGGCTGGTGCGCCCTCCGAGAGCTTGGACGGATGTGAGATGAGCGAGTTTTCCCGTGCCCGCACGCCCGGTGTGCCGCATACGGCGCTCGACGCGGATGATGTGCGCGCCGCGTATCGCCGCTGGGCTGGCGTCTATGACGTGACCTTCGGTGGTGTCTCCATGTGGGGCCGCAAGGCCGCCGTGCGGGAGGCGAACCAGCTGCCCGGCACCAATGTGCTCGAGATCGGCGTCGGCACCGGGCTCGCGCTGCCGCTCTACCGGCCGGAAAAGCGCATCACCGGCATCGATCTCTCCGCCGACATGCTCGAGCATGCCCGGGTGCGGGCGGCGAAGCTTTCGAATGTCGAGGCGCTGCTGGAGATGGACGCGGAGGCGACGACCTTCGCCGCCGGCACGTTCGACATCGCGGTGGGCATGTTCGTCGCCTCCGTGGTGCCGCATCCGCGCCGGCTGCTGGGCGAGCTGCGGCGCATCGTGCGGCCCGGCGGGTACATCCTCTTCGTCAACCATTTCGCGGCCGAGCGCGGGCCACGCTGGTGGGTGGAACGGGCGTTGGCCCCGGCTTCCCGAGCGCTGGGCTGGCACCCGGATTTCTCGCCCACGGCGCTGTTCGACGCCGACGAGCGCGCGGCCGCGCGCTGGCGCGACGTACCGCCGTTCGGCCTGTTTTCGCTGGCGGTGCTGCGCAACTGACGCGGCCCGTTATTCTGGCCGCAATCCTGCCCCCTATCCCCGGCCGGACCTCCCGGCCCGGCTCGCGGGCCGCCGGAGGATCCACCATGCGTCGTTACGTCCTCGCCCTGCTCATCACGCTCGTGCCGGCCGTGGCGTGGGCCGACCAGACGACCATGCTGCACCTCACGCAGAGTGCGACGGTGCTGGTGCAGCCCGATGATTTTGTGGTCGGCTTCGCGGTGCAGGCGGATGCGGTGGGGCCGGCGACGGCGCAGGCGCGGGTGAACAGGCTCGCGGCTGAGGTGCTGGCCGAGGCCGCGAAGGTGAAGGGCGCCAAGGTCGACACCGGCGCCTATGGCGTGTGGCAGCAGGGCAAGCCCGAGGTGTGGCACGCCAACCAGACCATCGCCGTGCATGGGCCGGATGCGGCCGCCCTGCTCAAGCTCGCGGGCGCGGCGCAGGCCCAGGGGGTGACGGTGCAGCAGCTTGGCTGGCGCCTGTCGCCGGCGGCAATGCAGGCGGCCGAGCAGAAGGCGCAGATGGAGGCACTCGCGGCGCTGAAGGCGCGGGCGCGGCAGGCGGCAACCGTGCTCGGGCTGCATTTCACGCATTTCCAGGAAGTGAGGCTCGGTCCGCCGCCCGCGGTGCCGGTGCCGCGGGTGACGATGTCGATGGCCGCGCGCGCGCCCGGCGCGCCGCCGCCGGTCGCCGCAAGCGAGGAGCAGAGCGTAACTCAGAGCGTGTCCGGCGTCGCCGTGCTGGCGAAGGACTGACCGGGGATCAGGCGGCGGGTGCCGCGCGGCGGGCCGCCGCGGGCGCGGTGAGCAGGCGCAGCCCGACGGCGATCGCGGCGAGGCCGACCAGGACCCAGGGTGAGAAGCGCTCGCCGAGCAGCAGCACGCCGGCCAGGATGCCGAACAGCGGGGTGAGGAAGGTGAAGCCCGCCACCCGGCTCGCGGCGTGGCGCTGGATCAGCCAGACCCAGGCCAAGTAGCTCGCGAAGGCGACGACGACCGTCTGGTAGAACCAGGCGGCCCAGGCGAGCGGCGTGGCGTGGCCGGTATGCCATTGCCCGGACAGCACGGCGACCGCGATCAGGATCGGCGCGGAATAGGCGAGCTGCACGAACAGCACCCGCGACGCGGTGAGGCGCGCGAGCGAGGGCGCGGCCTTGATCGCCACCGTTGTGGCCCCCCACAGCGCCCCTGCGGCAAGGCAGAGCGCGTCACCCGCGATGCTGCCGCCAGGCGCGCCAAGCCCCTCCGCGAAGGCCGCGGCAACGCCTGCGAACGCGATCAGCAGGCCGAGCGCCTGGCGCAAGCGCAGCCGCTCCGCCGGCAGCAGCAGATGCGCGCCCAGGGCGGTGAAGAACGGCGCGGTGTAGAGGAAGATCACGCCGCGCGAGGCGGTGGTGAGCTTCAGCCCCGGGAACAGGGTGAGGAACTCGCCCGCGAACATCGCGCCGATCAGCAGGCAGGTGGGCGTCGCGCGGTCGACCGCGAGCATCGCGGCGAGGCCGCGGCGGCCGCTGCGCAGCCCGGTCCAGACGGCGAGCAGCGCGGCGGCGACGAGCGAACGGGCGGCCGCCTGGAACAGCGGTGGCAGGCCCTGAACCACCGCGACCTTCACCGCTACTTGCTGGATCCCCCACAGCGCGCAGCACAGGACAATGATGGCGACCGCCAGGGGATCGATGGGTTTCTGCACGGGATTACGGGAGGTCCAGGACGGCCTTGGCGAGAATGTTGCGCTGGATCTCGTTGGAGCCGCCATAGATGGACGACGGCCGCGCCTGGATGAACAGCGCGCCTGGCGCGAGTTCCCGGTTGCCTTCCATCGGCTCCAGCAAACCCGCGTTCTCGCCCGCGATTTCCAGCATCGTGTCGGTAATCTTCTGGAACAATTCGGTCTGGATCACTTTCAGCATCGAGACGTCGGGGCCCAATGTCCCGCCGCGGCGCACGACCTCTACGTAGCGCGCGTGCAGGCATTTGAGGTCCTCGAGGTCGAGGCGCAGCGCGGTATAGCGGTCACGGAACAGCTTGTCGTCCCACACGCCCATGCGCTCGGCGAGCAGCCTTAGCCGGCCCAGCGCATAGGCGGACTGCTTGGGCGAGCCCAGGAAGATGCGCTCGAAACCGAGCAGGGCCTTCGCCATGGTCCAGCCCCTGTTGACCTCGCCCACGGTGTTGGCGCGGGGCACGCGGACGTTGTCGAAGAAGACCTCGCAGAACTCGTCGTGCAGGTCGAGGTTCGTGATCGGGCGCACGGTGATGCCGGGGCTCGCCATCGGCACCAGGAGGAAGGAGATGCCCTCCTGCTTCTTCGCCGCCCTGTCGGTGCGCACGAGGAGGAAGATCCAGTTGGCGTCATTGGCGAGCGTGGTCCAGGTCTTCTGGCCGTTGACGACCCAGTCCTCGCCGTCGGCGACCGCCTCCGTGCGCAGCGAGGCGAGGTCGGAGCCGGCGTTCGGTTCGCTGTAGCCCTGGCACCAGATGTGCTCGCCGGAAAGGATGCGCGGCAGGAAGAAGGCTTTCTGCTCCGGGCTCCCGTAACGGATCAGCAACGGGCCGACCAGGATGATGCCGTGGTCGTTGGTGCGTGCGCAGCCATGCCGCTCCAGCTCCTCGATCATGATGAGCTGCCGGGCGGCGGAGAGGCCCATGCCGCCATGCTCGCGCGGCCAGCCGGGCGCGAGCCAGCCGCGCGCGGCAAGCCGGAGGTACCAGACGCGGCTTTCTCGCCAGTGCAGCCGCTTCGGCGGGTTGCGCAGCTCCGGCGGATAGTTGGCCTCGATCCATCGGCGCAACGCGAGGCGGAACGCCTCGTCGTCCATCGCCTCCAGCTGGTCGAGATCGGGTTCGGTGTTCATCGTTCCCAATCGTTCATCGCCCCGAAAACCTTGGTCCGCGCTTGGCGAGGAAGGCCGCCTTGCCCTCGGCGTGATCCGCAGTGGCGAACAGCGCGGACTGGATGTTGCGCTCCCATTCCAAAGCGTCGTCGAGCCCCTGCCCGAACCAGGATTTTGTCAGAGCAATCGACAACGGGGCCGACCCGGCAAGGGATTCGGCAAGGGTTTGCGCGGTCTCGAGCGCCGCGCCGTCCGCGACGACGCGGTCGATGAGCCCGATGCCGTGCGCCGTCGCGGCATCCATCGGCTCGGCATGGAGGAACAGCTGCTTCGCGCGCCCCTCGCCCACGCGCCGCGGCAGCGTGTGGAGCAGGCCGAAATCCGGGACCAGCCCGATCTTGCCGAAGCCTGCCATGAACCGCGCGCCGTGCGCTGCAACGATGGTGTCGCAGCACAGCGCCATGCCGAGCCCGGCGCCAACACACCAGCCCTCGACCGCGGCGACGATCGGTTTCGCACTCCCGATGAAACCGCGCACCACGCGTTGCGTCACGCGAAAGCGCAGCCGCCCGGCGGCCAGATCCGCCGCGTGCATGCCTGAGATGTCGCCGCCCGCGGAGAAATTGCCTTCCGCGCCCGTGAGCACGATGGCACGGATCGTCTCGTCGGTCTCGATGCGCTCCATCGCCGTGACCAGCGATTCGCGCATGGTAACGGCGAGGGCGTTGCGCCGTGCCGGCTGGTCGAGCGTGAGGATGGCGACCGCGCCCTCGCGCGCCTCGCGCAGCATGCTCGGGTTGTCGGTCATGCATCATCCTCCGGCGCAATGGCGGCGAAGCGCGCGCGGTGCACGGCGGCGCCACCGAAGCTGTTCGCCAGCACCATGGCGCGGCGCAGGTAAAGCCCCACGTCGTACTCGTCGGTGTAGCCGATGCCGCCATGCAGCTGGATCGCCTGGCGCGTGACGAGCATCCCGGCTTCCGATGCGCGAGCCTTGGCACGCGAGATTGCCGCGCGTGCCTGCGGCGAGCCGGCGTCGAGCGTCGCGGCGGCGGCCTCCACGCTCGCGCGGGTCAACGCGATCTGCATCGCGAGGTCGGCGGCGCGGTGTTGCAGCGCCTGGAACCCGCCGATCTTGCGGCCGAACTGCTCGCGCGTGCGCAGATAGTCGAGCGTGAGCGCGAAGGCGCGCTCCATCATGCCGAGCAGCGTCGCGGCGGTGGCCAGCGTGGCTTCCCCGATGGCGTCATCGAACGAAGCATCGAGCGAACCGGGCAGCCGCTCTGCCGGCGCCGATTCGAACGTCACGGTTGCGACATGACCGCCATCCTGTGTCGGGTGGCGCTCGATCCGCACGCCCGGCGCAGCCGCCTCCACCAGCGCAAACCCGCCGCTGCCGGCGACGAGAAACGCATCCGCGCCGCAAGCGAGAGGCACGAAGCGCTTTTGCCCGTTCACGCGCGCGCCGACAGTGGTGGCGGTGCCGA
>JAJZUI010000114.1 GCA_021847175.1 Pseudomonadota bacterium | reverse complement strand
GGCGCTGCGAACGATGGACGAGTTGTGGAAGGCGCTCGGCCCGGCCGCCGACACCTTCAGCCCCGCCGAATGCAGCAACTACTTCCGTCATGCCGGATATTTCCAGTCAGACTGAAATTGCTCTAAGCATCGAGACGACGGCCGTGACGGCATTCGCGGCTACGAGGCCCGCAAGAAGATCATGGGCCGTAAGCGCAACGCGATGGTCGATACCGATGGCCGTGCGCTCAAGCCGCGCGTGCATGCAGCCATATCTAGAACCGTGAAAATGCGGGGCCGCTGCCGCGCGCGTCACGCCCGCGCTGGCCGTTCGAGACACTGGCCTCCGCCGACGCCGGCTATAATGGGGCCGCGGGGTGTCCGCGTCGGAGGTGTTGGCCAGGGCGGTTGGATGACGACAGTCGGCGCGACGCGGCCGGACGTGGGCGCCGCGGAATGTCCGTAGAACCCCTCCCCGAACGGGGTCCGGGGCCCCCGGCCCCGGCGGGTGCGGGCAGAGCCCGCGCTTGCTTCCCTTTCCTACCCCTCATCCTCCCGGAACGGCGAGGAAGCCGCGAGTTCGGCGATTTCGGCGCGGACGGACTCGCGTTCCTCGTTGAGGAACCCTTCCACGGCGCGGCGCAGGCCGGGGTGGGCGATCCAGTGGGCGGAGAAGGTTGGCTGCGGCAGGTAGCCGCGCTGGAGTTTGTGCGCGCCCTGGGCGCCGGCTTCGACGCGTTTGATGCCGTGTTCGATGGCGAAGTCGATGGCGCGGTAGTAGCAGAGTTCGAAGTGCAGGAACGGAAACTCGCGTGAGGCGCCCCAGTTGCGGCCATACAGCGTGTCGGCGCCGAGCAGGTTCAGCGCGCCGGCGACGGGTTCGCCGTTCTGTTCGGCGAGCATGAGCACCACGCCGTCGCCGAGCCGCTCGCCGAGCAGGGGGAAGAAGCGCTCGGTGAGGTAGGCGCTGCCCCATTTGCGGTCCACGGTGGAGGTGTAGAACCGGTAGAAGGCGCGCCAGTGGTGCGGGCGGATTTCGGCGCCGCGCAGGGTGAGGAAATCGAGCCCGGCGGATTGCGCGTCGCGGCGTTCGCGGCGGAGCTGCTTGCGTTTGCGTGAGGCGAGCGCGGCGAGGAAGTCCTCGAAGCGGGCATACCCCGCGTTTTCCCAGTGGAACTGCATGCCGATGCGCGGCAGGAAGCCTTGGGCGGCGAGGGCGGCCTGCTCGGCCTCGGTGCAGAAGGTGACGTGGATGGAGGAGAGCCCCATTCCCTCGCAGGCCTGGCGCAGCGCCGCGCCGAGCATCGCCGGGGTGGCCGCGCCGTTCGGGCGGCACAGCAGGCGCGGGCCGGGCACCGGGCTGAACGGCACGGCGACCTGCAGTTTCGGGTAATACTCCCCGCCGGCGCGCTCGAAGGCGTGCGCCCAGCCATGGTCGAAGACATATTCGCCGTAGGAGTGCGCCTTGGCATACATCGGCGCGACGGCGAGCAGCGTGCCGTCCTGGCCGCGCAGGGCGGCGTGCTGCGGCAGCCAGCCGGTGCGCTTGCCGGTGGAACCGGATGCCTCCACCGCGGCGAGGAACGCGTGCGAGACGAACGGGTTGTCGCTCCCGGCGCATTCATCCCACTCGGCCGCGGGAATCTCCGCGATGGCCGCGTGCAGGGTCAGCGTCAGGGTGTCGGCGGACATGATGCGGAGGTGGGCGTGATCGTGGCGGGCGAAAGGGCGTCGGCCTCGGCGCCATAGGAGGTGCGCGGAATGGCGGCGAAGGCGGCGGTGACGGCGGGGTCGAGCAGGGCGGCGAGTTCCGCCTCGGGCTCGTAGTCCGGCATCAGCCGCGCCAGGTCCGCGTCGCGCCGGCTGGCGGGATGGAAGTAGAGCTCGCTGAGCCCCTCGGGCAGATGCCGCGCCAAGGCGGCGAGGCGCGGCGCCGTCATGTGGCCGGACCAGGCGATGCCGAAGGCGTGATCGTTCACCACGAGCCCGGCGCGGCGGGCCTGGGCGCGCAGCACGCGGCTCCAGGCGGCGAGCGCCCGCGCGCCGAGGCCCACGCGGGTGCCGCAGGCGGCCAGCGGCGCCGCCGGCTCGGCGGGGATGCGCAGCGCCCGCAGCCCGTAGCGGCGGCCGATGCGGATCATCAGCGCCGCCACCACGGGGTGGAGATGCATGTGCTTGTGCGCGTTGGCGTGATCGAGCGCGAGGCCGGTGGCGGCGAAGGCGGCGAACTGGGCCTCGATTTCGGCTTCGAGCTGGCGGCGGGCGCCGAGCGCATAGGCGAAGCCGCGGCGTACCTGGTCGGAGCCGAACCAGCCCGAGGCATCGACGAGATCGGGGATCGCGGCCGGCGGCAGCGCCGCGTTGCCCTCGACGAGGACGAGATGCAGCCCGACATGCAGGCCAGGCAGGGCGCGCGCGCGGCGCACCGCGTCCGCCGCCGCCGGGCCGGCGACCATCAGGCTGGCGGCGCCGAGCAGCCCCTCGCGGTGGGCCTGCTCCACCGCCTCGTTGACGGCGGGCGAGAGGCCGAAATCGTCGGCCGAGAAAATGACCCGCCGCAACGCGCGCGTCAGGCGGCGCGCTTGCTGGTCTGGCGCTCGCGCAGGAACTGGAAGAACTCGCGCCCCTCGCGCAGGCGGCGGACGAGCATCTGCGGGCTGGTCAGCATCTCGCCGACGATGGAGGCGATCTTCGGCGCGCGCAGATAGAACCGGCGATAGAATTCCTCGACGCCGTCGAACATCTCGGTGTGGGAGAGATGCGGATAGTGCAGCGGCGCGATCTGCACGCCGTGCTCGTCCACGAGTTCGGCGTGGCGCGCATCGAGCCAGCCGTTTTCCATCGCCTGGCGGTAGAGGAAGGTGCCGGGATAGGGCGCGGCGAGCGAAACCTGCAGCGTGTGCGGATTCACCTCCATGGCGAAGCGGATGGTCTCCTCGATCGTTTCGCGCGTCTCGCCGGGCAGGCCGAGGATGAAGGTGCCGTGGATCTTGATGCCGAGCTCGCGGCAATCCTTGCTGAACTTCTTGGCGACCTCGATGCGCATGCCCTTCTTGATGTTGTAAAGGATCTGCTGGTTGCCGCTCTCGTAGCCGACGAGGAGCAGGCGCAGGCCGTTGTCCTTCAGCACCTTCAGCGTTTCGCGCGGCACGTTGGCCTTGGCGTTGCACGACCAGGTGATGCCGAGCTTGCCCAGCTCGCGCGCGATCGCCTCGGCGCGCGGCAGATTGTCGGTGAAGGTGTCGTCGTCGAAGAAGAATTCGCGCACCTCGGGAAAATACGAGCGCGCGAGACGGATTTCCTCGATCACGTGGGAGACGCTGCGGACCCGGTAGCGATGCCCGCCGACGGTCTGCGGCCAGAGGCAGAAGGTGCAGCGCGATTTGCAGCCGCGCCCGGTGTAGAGCGAGAGGTAGGGGTGCTTGAGATAGCCGATGAAATAATCCTCGATCCGCAGGTCGCGCTTGTAGACCTCGGTGACGAAGGGCAGCGCATCCATGTTCTCGAGAATCTCGCGATCCTCGTTGTGGGTGATGGCGCCGTCGCGCCCGCGCCAGGACAGGCCCGGGATGGCGGCGAGGTCCTTGCCCTCGGCGACGTCGAGCACGGTGAAGTCGAACTCGTTGCGCGCCACCCAGTCGATCGGCGTGCCGTCGCGCAGGCTTTCGGCCGGCTGCACCGCGACCTTGGCGCCGACGAACCCGACCGAGATGCCCGGCCGCGCATCCTTGATCGCCTGGGCGACGCGGACGTCGTTGGCGAACGAGGGCGTGGAGGTGTGGATGACCACCAGGTCGTGCTGCTTCGCCGTGGCCAGCACGGTTTCGAGCGAGACGTCCGCCGGCGGGGCGTCGATCAGCTTGCTGCCGGGCACCAGCGCCGCCGGCTGGGCGAGCCAGGTCGGGTACCAGAAGGAGCGGATCTCGCGCCGCGCCTGGTAGCGTGAACCGGCGCCGCCATCGAACCCGTCGAACGAGGGCGGCTGCAGGAACAAGGTCTTCATCATCGCGGTGGTCCCCCTATGCCGCTTCTTTGCCCACCGGCATCCCCTTGCGCAAGGGCCCCGGGCGGTCGACCGCCATGAGCTGGCCGCGCCATTGCACGGTATCGCCGAGAAAGCTCGCCACGATCAGCCCGACGGAAACCAGGTCCCGCGGCGCCAGCAGCCAGAGCGGCACGGTCGGCGTCAGGCCCAGGGCGCGGTCGATGCCGCGCACGGTGGCGGCGCGCACCGCCCAGGTCAGCGCCGCCAGCACCAGCGCCCAGGCGGCCCCGGCCGAGGCGATCACCGCCAGCGCGGCCCAGGCCAGCGGATATTGCACGGCGGAGGCGGCGAAGCCGAGCGGCGCCAGCGAGCGCACGGTGCGCGCCCAGCGCAGCTCGTGGCGCAGCAGCGCGCGCAGGCTGGCCTCCGGCACCGTCGTTGCCGGCAGGCTCGGCGCCAGCGCGACGGCGAGACCGCGGGCGGCGACGAGCTGGCCGAGGGCCGCGTCGTCGGCCAGCCGGTCGGCGAGCGCGGCGAGCCCGCCGATGGCGGTGAGCGTCTCCCGCCGCAGCGCCATGGTGGCGCCGAAACAGTCGCGCCGGCCGAGGGCGCGGGCGAGCAGCGCGCCGGGGAGGAAGCCGTGGGTGATCTGCGTGGCGCCGAGCCGCGCGGCGAGACCGGGATGCGCCGGCCGGGCGGTGTAGAGCGTCGTCGCGAGCCCGGTGCCCGGCGCGCGCAGAGCGGCGACGACGCGGCGCAGATGGTCCGCCGCGGCATGCATGTCGGCATCCGCGATCACCAGAATATCGTGGCGCGCGGCGGGCAGCATGTTGATGAGGTTGCCGATCTTGCCGTTGCTGCCGTGCCGCGCCGGGTTGACGACGAGGACGATGTCGCGGTCGGGGAAGCGACGCTGGAGCCGTTCGACCACGGCGGCGGCCGGATCGGCGGCGTCCTGCACGCCGCAGACGATCTGCATCGCCGGGTAGTCCTGGGCGCAGAACGAGGCCAGCGCCTCCTCCAGCAGCGGTTCCTCGCCGTAGAGCGGCTTGAGCACGCTGACCGGAGGCAGCAGCGCGGCGAGCGGCGGCGCGGCGAGCGCACGGGCGAAGCGGCGTGTGGCGAGCCAGCCCGCCAGCGCATTGCCGATGCCGGCCAGGCCGAGCGCGGCGGCGAGGATGGCGAGCGTCGCCATCGCCGTCAGGCCGGCGTGCCGCCCGCGAGATCGGCGGTTTTCTTGTTCAGGATGCGGATCAGCGCCGGGGCGCCGCCGTTGGCGAGCGTGGTGCGGAAATCGGAGCGCTGCAGGGCGACGCGGCTGATCGACCCGTCCAGCAGCACGTCCACCGCCTTCCACGCCCCCGCCACCTGGCGCATGACGTAGTCGATCCGGGCCGGATCCCCGTCCTTCGGCACGATTCGCGTGGCCACCACGAGATCCGGCCCGACCGCTCGCTGGTCGGGCAGCACCTCGAAGCGCTGGCCGTCATAGCCGTCGAAATTGGCGGCGTAGCTGGCCAGGGTGAAAGCGGTGAAGGCGGTCAGCAGGGCCTTCTGGTCGTCGGCGGAGAACTCGCTCCAGCGCGGCCCGACCGAGGTGCGCAGGATGCCGGGCAGGTCGAACGCGCCCTCGACGGCCGGGCCGAGCAGATTGACGCGCTTGGCGAAGGACTCGGTCTTGCCCGCCTTCATCGCCGCCAGCAGCGCGTCGTTGAGCACCCGGATCGGCGCTGCCGCGGCCGGTTCGTCCGCCCGTGCCGTGGCCAGCGCGGGCAGCAGCAGCAGCAGCGCCAGAACCCCGCGCCGGCCCGGACCAAGCCTCATGCCGGCACCACCTGCGCCAGGGTCCGCCCCAGCGCATCGAGCACGGTGGCCACGATATCCTTGGCCGAAAGCCCGGCCTCGGCGATCTGGCGGGGATGGGTGTCGTGGTCGATGAAGCGGTCCGGCAGCGTCATCGGCCGCAGCTTGAGCCCGTGGTCGAGCAGGCCGCGCCGGGCGAGATGCTGGGTGACATGGCTGGCGAAGCCGCCGACCGAGCCTTCCTCGACGATGACCAGCACCTCGTGGTGGCGGGCGAGCTGCTCGATCAAGTCGGTGTCCAGCGGCTTGGCGAAGCGGGCATCGGCAACCGTCGCCGGCAGGCCGCGGGCGGCGAGATCTTCGGCGGCGCGCAGCGCGTCGGCGAGGCGGGTGCCGAGCGAGAGAATCGCCACCGCCGCGCCCTCGCGCAGCACGCGCCCGCGCCCGATCGGCAGGATCTCGCCCTTCGCTGGCAGCGCCACGCCGGTACCCTCGCCACGCGGATAGCGGAAGGCCGAGGGCCGGTCGTCGATCGCGGCGGCGGTGGCGACCATGTGCTTCAGCTCCGCCTCGTCGGCCGGGGCCATCAGCACGAACCCGGGCAGACAGCCGAGATAGGCGAGATCGAAGCTGCCGGCATGGGTCGCGCCGTCGGCGCCGACCAGCCCGGCGCGGTCGATGGCGAAACGCACCGGGAGCGACTGGATGGCGACGTCGTGCACCACCTGGTCGTAGGCGCGCTGCAGGAAGGTGGAATAAATGGCGCAGAACGGCTTCAGCCCCTCGGTCGCCATGCCGGCGGCGAAGGTGACGGCGTGCTGCTCGGCGATGCCGACATCGAAGCAGCGATCGGGGAAGCGCGCGGCGAACTTGTCGAGCCCGGTGCCCGAGGGCATCGCCGCGTTGATGGCGACGATGCGCTTGTCCGCCTCCGCCTCGGCGATCAGCGATTCGGCGAACACCTTGGTGTAGGAGGGCGGGCCGGGCGGCGCCTTGGCCTGCTCGCCGGTGACGACGTTGAACTTGGCGACGCCGTGATACTTGTCCGCCGCCGCCTCGGCCGGGGCGTAGCCCTTGCCCTTCTTGGTGATGACATGGAGCAGGATCGGCCCGCGCTCCTCGGCCTCGCGGACATTGCGCAGGACCGGCAGCAGGTGGTCGAGATTATGCCCGTCCACCGGCCCGACATAGTAAAACCCAAGCTCCTCGAACAGCGTGCCGCCGGTGAGGATGCCGCGGGCAAACTCCTCCGCCCGCCGCGCCGTGCGCTCGATACCCTTGGGGAACATCCGCGCCATCCGCCCGGCGAGTTCGCGCAGGGAGAGGAAGCTGCGCGAGGACATCAGCCGCGACAGATAGGCGCTCATCGCGCCGACCGGGGGCGCGATCGACATGTCGTTGTCGTTGAGGATGACGATGAGCTGGGAATGCCGCGCGCCGGCATTGTTCATCGCCTCGTAGGCCATGCCGGCGCTCATCGCGCCGTCGCCGATCACGGCGATGACATGGTTGTCGCGCCCCGTCAGGTCGCGCGCCACCGCCATGCCGAGCCCGGCCGAAATCGAGGTCGAGGAATGCGCCGCGCCGAACGGATCGTATTCGCTCTCCGCGCGGCGGGTGAAGCCGGAGAGCCCGCCGCCCTGGCGCAGGGTGCGAATGCGGTCGCGCCGCCCGGTGAGGATTTTGTGCGGGTAGGCCTGGTGGCCGACATCCCAGATCAGCCGGTCCGCCGGCGTGTCGAACACCGCGTGCAGGGCGACGGTGAGCTCGACCACACCGAGCGAGGCGCCGAGATGGCCGCCGGTGACGGAGACCGCGTCGATGGTCTCGGCGCGCAGCTCGTCGGCGAGCTGGCGCAGCTGCTCGGGGGAGAAATTCCGCAGATCCGCCGGGGTGCGCACCCGGTCCAACAGCGGCGTCACAACTCGCGATCGAGACATCGTCCAAAACCCCTGCGTTCGCCGGCCCATCGCCGGCCTTCGCGTGTCCTCGCGCTTCGGCATCATGCCGCTCCCCGCGCGGTGGGGGACGCAGCTTGGATATTCGGTTGAAGACCCGGCGATTGAAGCCCCGGTTGGCCGTGGCGGATGGCACCGAGCCCGCGCCGGCGCAACCATCGCCCCGACAGACCAGCTTTCGCGCCCCAGCTTTCGCGCCCCAGCTTTCGCGACAACGTCGGCTCACGTCATTACGGCAGTCTGTAAAGATTCTTAGGCTTCATGCAACCGGGCCGGGCAGGGGGGAGCCATTCGGGATGACCCAACTGTTGCGCCCCTGCCACAGGTGTCGCCCCGATCGTGCCGCCATTGGGCGGCCCATGGCCTCGATTGCGGTTGCCGAGGGGGATGGCGCGTGCCATATCCCCCACGCCGGCGCGGGGTGGGGTCTGCGCACGGTCCCGTGATCACCGAGTGAAACCTCTGCTGGAGCAAGGGCATGTTGCGCGTCGTCTTGGCTCAGCCGCGCGGCTTCTGCGCCGGTGTCGAACGGGCGATCGAGATCGTCGAGCGGGCGTTGAAGAAATACGGTCCGCCGATCTACGTCCGCCACGAGATCGTGCATAACCGCCATGTCGTCGAGGATCTGCGCACTCGCGGGGCGGTGTTCGTGGACGAGCTGGACGAGATTCCACCCGGCGCGATCACCGTGTTCAGCGCCCACGGAGTCGCGCAGCGGGTCGAGGAACTGGCGGCCGAGCGCAGTCTGCCGGTGATCGACGCGACCTGCCCGCTGGTGGCCAAGGTCCATGCCGAAGGGCGGCGCTATGCCGCGGCCGGGCGTGAAGTCGTGCTCGTGGGACATGCCGGCCATGCCGAGGTCGAGGGCACGATCGGGCGCATTCCGGGCAAGGTCTATCTGGTCCAGACCGTCGCCGACGTCGCCGGCCTCATGGTGACCGATCCCACCAAGCTCGCCTATGTGACGCAGACGACGCTGTCGGTGGACGATACGCGCCAGATCATCGCCGCGCTGAAGGCCCGGTTTCCCGAAATCAAAGGCCCGGACGTGCGCGACATCTGCTACGCGACGCAGAACCGCCAGACCGCGGTGCGCGAGCTGGCGCAGCAGGCGGACCTGATCCTGGTCGTCGGCAGCCGCAACAGTTCCAATTCCAACCGGCTGCGCGAGATCGGCGCCGAACTCGGCCGGCCGAGCTACCTGATCGAAGACGCCGGAGATCTGCGACCGGAATGGTTCGCGGGCATCGGCTGCGTCGGCCTCACCGCCGGGGCCTCGGCGCCCGATGCGCTGGTCCATGACGTGCTCGCGGGTTTGCGCCGCATCGGCCCGGTCGAGATCACCACCATGCAGGGCGTGGCTGAGGATGTCAGCTTCCGCCTGCCGCCGGAGCTCGCCGACGATTCGCTTGCCGACGAGTCGCTGGTCGCCTGAGGAGAGTCGCGGAATGGCCGTTCCCATCCATCAGGCGCTGAAAGTCGGCGCCTATGTCGTCAAGCAGCATCTGCTCGGGCGCAAGCGCTACCCGCTGGTGCTGATGCTGGAGCCGCTGTTCCGCTGCAACCTGGCCTGCGCCGGGTGCGGCAAGATCGATTATCCGGCGCCGATCCTGAACCAGCGCCTTTCCGTCGCCGAGTGCCTGGAAGCGGTCGACGAGTGCGGCGCGCCGGTGGTCGTCATCGCCGGCGGAGAGCCGCTGCTGCACAAGGAGATCGACGAGGTCGTGCGCGGCATCATCGCGCGCCGGAAATTCGTCATCGTCTGCACCAACGCGCTGCTGCTCGAGAAAAAGCTGCATCTGTTCAAGCCGAACCGCTATTTCACCTGGTCGGTGCATCTCGACGGACTGCGCGAGGAACACGACAAATCGGTCTGCCAGGACGGCGTCTACGACCGCGCCGTGGCGGCGATCCGCACGGTGAAGGAGGCGGGTTTCCGCACCATCATCAACGCCACGCTGTTCTCCGACGCCGATCCCGCGCGCGTGGCGCAGTTCTTCGATACCGTGACCGACATGGGCATCGACGGCATCAGCGTCTCGCCCGGCTATGCCTACGAGCGCGCGCCGGACCAGGCGCATTTCCTCAACCGCAAGCGCACCAAGGACCTGTTCCGCGGCATTTTCGCGCGCGAGGACCGCAGCAAGCGGCGCTGGGCGTTCAACCAGTCGGCGCTGTTCCTCGATTTTCTCGCCGGCAACCGCGCCTATCACTGCACGCCGTGGGGCAACCCGACACGAACCTATTTCGGCTGGCAGCGGCCCTGCTATCTGCTCGGCGAAGGCTACGCCAAAAGCTTCAAGGAGCTGATGGAGACCACGGACTGGGACGCCTACGGCACCGGCAACTACGAGAAATGCGCCGACTGCATGGTGCATTCCGGCTACGAGGCGACGGCGGTGGCCGAAGCGGTGCGCAAGCCGTGGGAACTTCTGAAAGTGGAGCGCAAGGGCGTGCGCACGAGCGGGCCGATGGCGCCGGAAATCCCGCTCGATCGCCAGCGACCGGCGGAATACGTGTTCAGCCGCCATGTCGAACAGGCGATGGCGAAGCTAGCCCACGACAAGCCCGCCGCCGAGCTCTCGGACGCGGCGGACTAACGCGCGCCGCGCCGCCGCGGCATCGCGCGCCAGGGCGAGCAGCGCCGGCACCTGGCCCGGCCGCGCCAGGAGCGAGGCGAAGCTTCGCCACAGGCCGATCCGCCCCTGCGCATCCAGTGCCGCGAGCGCGAGGGCGGGCAGGTCGCGGTCGGCCGGGTCGCAGACCGCGCGCAGGGCGGCGAATGGCAGGCCGTGGCGATCCGCGACCTCGGCCAGCGCGCCGCTTTCGAGATCGATCGCCGCCGCCCCGCTCGCCGTGCGCAGCCGCGTCTTCTCCGCCACCGTCGCCACCACCGCCGCGCCGCCGAGGAGCAGGTCCGCGTTCGCTCCGCCCAGGGCGGCGAGCAGCGCGGGGGCGCACGCATAGCGCCGCTCGCCGGCGAGCACCGCGCGCGGCACGAGGATGGTGCCGGGCGCCAGGGCGGGGTCGAGCCCGCCGGCGAGCCCGAAACTGAGCAGCGCCGTCGCGCCCTCCGCCACCAGCCGCTCCGCCGCCGCCATTGCGCCCGCCGCGTCGCCGCCGCCGGCCAGGACGCGGCCGAGCGGGCGGGCGAGTCGTGCCTCCGCGGCCAAGCCGGTGAGGATGCCGAGGCTCGCCCCCGCCGGCACCGGAGCCGCGCGGCCTATCCTCCCGCCCTGAGCCGCCGCGCCGCCTCGACGGCGAAATAGGTGAGCACGCCGTTCGCCCCGGCGCGCTTGAAGCCGAGCAGGCTTTCCATCATCGCCCGCTCATGCTCCAGCCAGCCATGGCCGACGGCGGCCATGATCATCGCGTATTCGCCGGAGACCTGATAGGCGAAGGTCGGCACGCCGAACCGGTCCTTCACCCGGCGGATGATGTCCAGATACGGCATGCCGGGCTTGACCATCACCATGTCCGCGCCCTCGGCGAGGTCGAGTTCCACCTCGCGCAGCGCCTCGTCGGTATTGGCCGGGTCCATCTGGTAGGTTTTCTTGTCGCCGACCAGCGCGCTGGCCGAGCCGACGGCGTCGCGGAACGGGCCGTAGAACGCGGAGGCGTATTTCGCCGCGTAGCTCATGATCCGCGTATCGATCAGTCCCTTGGCATCGAGCGCGGCGCGGATGGCGCCGACGCGCCCGTCCATCATGTCCGAGGGCGCGATGACGTCGATGCCGGCCTCGGCCTGCACCAGCGCCTGCGTGGTGAGCACGGCCAGCGTCGCGTCGTTGGCGACGTAGCCGTCGCGGATCACGCCGTCATGGCCGTGATCGGTGTAGGGATCGAGCGCAACGTCGCCGACCAGGCCCAAGGCGGGGAATTCGCGCTTGAGCAGCCGGGCGGCGCGGCACATCAGGTTTTCCGGATTCTTCGCCTCGCTGCCCTCGGCGTCTTTCTTCTCCGCCGGCGTCGCCGGGAACAGGGCGATGGCGGGAATGCCGAGCTCGGCCGCCGGCGCGATATGGGCGGCGAGCCGGTCCAGCGTCACCCGCACGACGCCGGGCATGGAGGCGACCTCGGTGACACGGTTGCTGCCCTCGATGACGAAGACGGGCCAGATCAGGTCATCGACGGCGAGCCGGTTTTCAGCGACGAGTCGCCGCGTCCAGCCGTCGCGGCGATTGCGGCGCATGCGGGTGGCGGGGAAGGCTCCGACGGTCATGGGCAGGCCCCTCTGGCGCCCGCCTGGGTGCGGCGCGCGGCGACGGAATTAGTCCAGTGCGGGGCGAAGGGAAAGGGATTTGCGCCGCGCGGCGGCCCGGACCGGCCGCGGCGCGGCATGCCCTGCGCTGCGCATGGCCCCCTTCACACCCGCAATCGGCTCTGCTAACGAGTGCGCCGCCGGCGAACGGGCCGGGCGCATAGCTCAGTTGGTAGAGCAGCTGACTCTTAATCAGCGGGTCCAAGGTTCGAGTCCTTGTGCGCCCACCAATCAAATCAATAACTTGGTGGAATTCTGGGACGAGCGGCCTCCGCGCTAGGAATCACCTAGGAATCACGGTCGAGAAGCTACGAGCCAGCCGGCCTGCGACGAATGGCGCTCGTGGCAGAGTCTGGGAACTATGGGCCAGAGCACCGCAAGCACGGCTCCATGGCCTCTCCCAAGTTTTGCCAAGGTTGGGGTCGAGGGTTCGAATCCCTTCGCCCGCTCCAGATTTTCTCAGAAAAACCAAAGACTTGCAGGCGGCCCTCCAGGGCCGTTTTTGCTTCCAAGGCCCCTTCGGCGGCAATTCGGAAGCGGAGTGGAAGCACCATGCAGAAAGTCGGCGGCGGCGGAATCGCAGGTTCGGCGGTTCCAATCCGGAGTCGAAGCGCCTCTGGACGGCAGACAGCACCGTGCTGGCCTCGCCCGTCGCGCAACGGGCGACCACTTGGTGGACGGCACTGAAACCGCGGCCCCGACGGCCAGTGGCAGGATTGGCCCCGTTTCTAGCCACCGCCAGCACCTACGGCTCCCGCCCCGGGTCAGGACTGCCAGCGAGCCGGCAGGCGGTGTAGTGATCGGCCACCGATGTGTGGGCGCTACGCCAGCTTCTTGCCTCCCGAGGCCGTCGCCCGGCTGTTTCACACCGCCGGCGCGCTGCCCAACGTCGCGC
>JAJZUI010000113.1 GCA_021847175.1 Pseudomonadota bacterium | reverse complement strand
CGGTGCCGCGGGACGCGGCCCATCCGCGCAGCGGGGCATCGTAGAATCGCTTCGCAAGCCAGGCGAGCGTGAGGCCAGCAGCAGCAACAGGGTTGGCACCGGGGCGGGCACGCGCGGCAGCAGGGCCGCAACGGCGTGTCAGCCAGGCGCTGAACCAGCATGCCGGTCGAGGAGCCGAAGAAGACGCCGATGAGGCCGGCGCCGAGCGAAGCCCACGTGGTGCCGCCATCGAGCGTACCATGAGCGAGCGAGACCGCGACCATGCGAGCAGCCGCGATGGCGACGAGCCATGCCAGGGCCGCGGTGCCGAGCCGGCGCAACCCCAGCGCGTAGGCGAGATTGGCCCGGAGTTCGAACATCAGCGACCAGAGGGGCCGTCGAGCGGGGAGATGATCCCGTCGCCCGGGGCCAGGCCCGCGAAGGGAAGCAGCAGCAGGCCCCAGCCCAGCACCGGCAGGATGTCGATCGCGCGGCCCATGCCATCGTAATGCGAATGCACCACCAGGATCGCGAGCAGGCGTGAGGCCGCGCCCAGCAGCAGCCTCAGGACGATCAGCGGGTAAAGGCGGCGCAGGCGTCGGGAAAAGAACGTCGTCGCGCTCATGCCGGCGTCGAATCGCGCAGTGCAGGAGTGGGCGATGACGTAGCCACTGAGCAGGAAGAAGAAGTCGACCGCGATGTAGACGCGGAAGGGCAGGCTCCTGAAGTCCGGCACGGACGTGAGATGATAGGTAAAGACGATGACAGCGGCGGCGCCGCGAAGCCACTCAAGGGTCGCGTTGCGTTCCGCGGGCGCCGGCGGCGTCCCTAGAGGATTGCGGCGTGGACGAAGTTGCTGACCACGTCGAGGCGCTCGCCGTGCCAGGGGTCCGGCACGCGGCAGTTGGTGAGATAGGCGAAGGACACGCCGGACTCGGGATCGCCCCAGCAATAGGAACTGCCCACGCCGCCGTGGCCGAACGTGCCCGGCGAGGCGAAGCTGCCGAGGCCGCGGATGGCGGGCGCCGTTCCGCGCAGATGCGGGCCGATGCCGCGATGCATCGCCATGCCCACGGAACCGTCCACCATGTCGCCGGTCCAGTCGCGGATCGCGTAGGCGAGGGTGCGCGGTCCGGCGAAACGTTTCCTGCCGAGCGCGCCACCGGCGAGCAGCGCCTGGTAGAACGCGGCCATGCCGGCGGCTGTCGCGTAGCCACCGCCGCCAGGAATCCCGGCGCTGCGCCGCGCGGCGGTGTTCGCCTCCGCGAGCGGGTGGGGACCGCCCTCGCCAGGCTCGTGCATGTCCGCGGCGCGGGCGTGCAGCTTCGGCGCGAGGCCGACATGGATTGCGGTCTCGAGGCCGAGTCGGCGCAGCACGCGATCACGGATCACGTCGCGGAAATCCTGGCCGGTCAGCGCCTCCATCAGCACCGCGGCGGTCCAGTGGGCGGAGGCCCCATGGTAGTGGACACGCGAGCCGGGCGTCCATTCCAGGGTGAAGTCGCACACCGCCTCGCGCAGCAGGGTGTGATCCTGCCAGGCGGCCTGCGGCACCTCTGCCGAGGGGAAACCGCCGCGATGGGTGAGCAGTTGGAGTACGGTGACCCCGCCCTTGCCGTTGCGGGCGAACTCCGGGACATGCTTCGCCACCGGATCGGTGAAGCGGAAAAGGCCCTCCTCGGCGAGCGCCCAGAGCGCGGCGGCGGTCACCACCTTGGTGTTGGAATAGAGGAGCCACAGCGTCTCGGGCGTGGCCTTGCGGCCGCGGGCGGCATCTCCGAACACCGCGACCCGCGCCAGCTTGCCGTGCCGGGCGATGGCGAAGCTGGCGCCCGGGTACATGCCTTCGCCGATGTGGCGCTCGATCAGCCGTTCCAGGGCGGCGATCGGTTCCTCGCGCAGGCCCGCGTCCTTGAGGCTCGTTTTCGGCAGCACAGTGTCGGCCATCGTCCCGTCTCCTCCCGGTATGGGCGGCCATCTTGCACCGCGGTCGCGAATCCGCCAGCCTCCGGTCAATCCAAGGGGGAAACGATGATGCGCAAGACGCTTCTTGCCGCCTGCGCGCTGGCGGCCTCCGGTTTCTTCGCTGCCACCCACGCTGCCGACAAACACGTTCAGCTCAAACTGTCGCACTGGGTACCGCCGTCGCATCCGTTGCAGGCGGCGATCCAGGACTGGGCCAACTCGATCAAGAAGGACTCCGGCGGCACCATCGGCTCCGTCATCTTTCCGGCCGAGCAGCTTGGCAAGGCGTTCGACCATTACGACATGGCACGCGACGGGATCGCCGATGTCGCCTTCGTCAATCCCGGCTATCAGCCGGGGCGCTTCCCCATCATCGCCGCGGGCGAGTTGCCGTTCCTGTTCAAGGACGGGCACACCGGCAGCGAGGCGCTGGATGCCTGGTACCGCCAGTACGCCGCACGCGAGATGCCGGACGTGCATTTCTGCCTCGCCTTCGTGCACGACCCGGGCACGCTGCACTCGCGCGTGAAGATTACCGTGCCGAGCGACATCAGGGGGCTTAAGCTGCGCCCGGCCGACGGCACGCTCGGAACCTGGGTGACAGACCTCGGCGGCACCAACATCCAGGCCTCGGCGCCGGCGGCGCGCGACGTTTTGGCGCGCGGTGTCGCCGACGGCATCTTTTTCCCGTGGGGCTCGACGGTGCTGTTCGGCATCGACAAGGTAGTGAAGTACTCGATCGACGCGCCGATGTACGTTTCCACCTTTGTCTGGGTGATGAACAAGGCACGCTATGACTCGCTCGCGCCGGATCAGAGGAAGGTCATCGACAATCATTGCACCACCGCATGGGCGGAGCGCTTCGCCGGGCCATGGGCGGATTTCGAGCACGCGGGCCGAGCCAAGATGGCGGCCGAGCCTGGCCACGTGATGACGGAGCTGACGCCGGCGCAGCTCAAGCTGTGGCAGCAATCCGCGCTGCCGCTGCACAAGGCCTGGGCGGCGGCGGTGCGCCGGAAGGGGCTCGATCCCAGCAAGGTGTGGGCCAATCTCCAGGAGGCGATCGCCAAGTACCACGCGGGCTATGCGAACTGACCGCGCCGCGGAGCGCGCGGCGTGAAGTCGGCCGCCGATCTCGCCATCACCGCGGCGGAGCGGTTCGCCGCGGGCCTGCTGGCGCTGGTGACGGTGCTGACCTTCGTCTCCGTCGCGCTGCGCTACGTGTTCCACTGGGCGATCCCGGATTCCTATGACTATTCGCGCCTGTTGCTCGGCATCCTGATTTTCTGGGGGATCGCGGTGACCGGGTTCCGCGGCGAGCACATCACGGTCGAGCTGCTCTACAACGCGCTGCCGGCGCGGGTGCGACGCGGGCTCGACCTGCTGGGCACGCTGTTCACGCTCGGCTGCATGACGGCCTTCGCGCGCGCCATGGGGCTCAAGGTGCTGGACGTGCGGGCGAGCGGGGAGGCGACCTTCGACACGCACACACCGATCTGGCCCTTCTATCTCGTCGCCTGGGCCGGCATCGCGGGCTCGGTGTTGCTGCTGCTGATCCGCCTGGCGCGGCAGTTGCGCGGCGCCGGGCGCGACGAGACGCCGGTCGCGACGCATTGATGGACGCCTCGGTCGTCGCCATCGGCGGGTTCGTCCTGCTGTTCACGCTGATGCTGCTGCGCATGCCCGTGGGGCTCGCCATGGGCACCGTGGGCGTTGTCGGCTTCGGCCTGATGTCGGGGTTCGGGCCGGCGCTGCACGTGCTCGCGGAGTCGCCGATCCGCACGGCGACGGACGCCGGCTTCGCGGTGATCCCCCTGTTCCTGCTGATGGGTACGATCGCCTCCGCCTCGGGCATGAGTGCCGAGCTGTTCCACGCGGCGAATGCGTTTCTTGGGCACCGGCGCGGCGGGCTCGGCATGGCGACGATCGCCGCCTGCGCCGGCTTTGCCGCGATCTCCGGCAGTTCCGTTGCCACCGCAGCGACGTTCTCCGCCGTCGCCTACCCGGAGATGCGGCGCTACAACTACCCGCAATCCTTCTCCACCGGCGTGATCGCGGCGGGCGGCACGCTGGGCTCCATCCTGCCGCCCTCGATCGTGCTCGCGGTCTATTCGCTGATCACCGAACAGGATGTCGGCAAGCTTTACATCGCGGGCATCATCCCCGGCCTACTCGCGATCGCGATGTATCTCGCGACCATCACGGTGATCGGAGGCGTGCGCCCCGGCTTCCTGCCGCGCGGCGAGCGGTCGAGCTGGGCGGAGCGGCTCTCGGCGGTGCGCGGCGTGTGGGCGATCTCGCTGCTGTTCCTCTTTGTCATCGGCGGCATGTATGGCGGCGCGTTCACGCCGACCGAGGCGGCGGCGATGGGCGCGGGCGGTGCCTGGCTCATTGCGGTGGCGCGGCGGCGGCTCTCGTTTGCGCAGACGCTCGACTGCCTGCTCCGCGCGGTGCGTACCTCGGCGGCGATCTTCGCGATCCTGATCGGGGCGCTGCTGTTCGGCTATTTCCTCACCATCACCCAGACGCCGCAGGAGGTGACGCGGTTCCTGACGAGCCTCGGGCTCGGCCGCTACGGCGTGCTCGCGCTCATCATGCTGATGTACCTGGTGCTGGGCTGCGTGATGGACGCGATGGCGATGATCATCCTCACTATCCCCATCGTCTTTCCGGTGATCACCTCGCTCGGCTTTGACCCGATCTGGTTCGGCATCATCATTGTCATGACGGTGGAGCTGGGGCTGATCCACCCGCCGGTGGGGATGAACGTGTTCGTCATCAAGTCCGTGGTGCGGGACGTGAAGATCGGCACAGTGTTCATCGGCGTCATCCCGTTCGTGATCACGGATATCCTGCGTCTGATCATCCTGATATCCTTTCCGATCCTGTCCACCTGGCTGCCGTCTCATATGTGACTTGGGGCATATGTGACGGCGGCCGCCGTAGCGAGAAGAAGATGTCCCTGATCGAGGATCTGCGTGGCGCCATCGGCGCCAACGGCGTCGTGGCCGGCGGCGAGGCCGAGCCCAAGCATTTCGGCGACTGGCACGTGCCGATGCGCCAGGGCGAGCTGCCGGCCGCCGTCGTCTATCCCACCAGCACCGCCGAGGTGGCGGCGGTGTTGCGTTACTGCAACGAGCACGGCATCCCGGTGGTGCCGCAGGGCGGGCTCACCGGCCTGCTCGGGGGCGCGACGCCGGTCGAGGGTTCGGTGGCGCTGTCGTTGGCGCGGATGCGCCGGATTGAGGCGGTGGATGTGGCGGGTGCCACGCTGACCGCGGAGGCCGGCGTGCCGCTGCAGGCGATCCAGGAAGCAGCCGACGCGGCGGGAATGCTGTTCGGCCTCGATATCGGCTCGCGCGGCACCTGCACGATCGGCGGCAACGCCTCGACCAATGCCGGCGGCAACCGCGTGCTGCGCTACGGTATGGCGCGGGAGATGATCCTGGGGCTCGAGGCGGTGCTGGCGGACGGCACGATCCTCTCGAGCCTCAACACGATGCTGAAGAACAACGCGGGATATGACCTCAAGCAGCTCTTCATCGGCTCGGAGGGCACGCTCGGCGTCATCACCAAGGTGGTGGTGCGTCTGCATCCAAAGCCGTCGAGCCTTGCTACCGCCTTCGTGGCACTGCCGTCGCACGCGGCGCTGCTGGAATTCCTCGGCCGCGCGCGACGCGAGTTGGCCTCGACGCTCGCGGCGTTCGAGGCGCTGTGGCCGGATTTCTACCACCTTGCGACTCATGAACATGGCTGCCGCGCCCCGCTGCCCGAGGGGGCGGCCTGCTATGTGCTGATGGAGGCGATGGGCACCGACCAGGAGCGCGACGACGCGGCCTTCGCGAGCCTGATCGAGCGCGCGCTCGAGGACGGAACGGCGAGTGATGCGGTGATCGCGCAGAACCTGCGCGAGGGGCGGGAGATGTGGAGCCTGCGCGATTCCGTCGCCGAATTTCCGCGTACCTTTCCGCATGTCGGCTTCGATGTCTCGGTGCCGATCGTAACGGTAGAGCGCTTCATGGCGGATACGCGCCGCGCGATCGATGGGCTGCACCAGGGGCTGCCGATCCTGTGGTTCGGGCATCTCGCGGACAGCAACCTGCATATCTGCGTGCGGCTGCAGAAGGACGGGCCGGGCAAGAAGGCGATCGATGCCATGGTCTATGGCTGCGTCAAGGCGGTGGGCGGCTCGGTCTCGGCCGAGCACGGGATCGGCATCCTGAAGAAGCCCTATCTCGGATACACGCGCTCGCCCGCGGAGATGGAGGCGATGCGCCGGCTCAAGGTGGCGTTCGATCCCAAGGGCATTCTCAATCCCGGCAAGGTCTTCTGAGCGGCGAGCACCTGCCGGGACCAGCGTCGCCAGCCCTGAGTGCGCGGCAGGCTTCGCCGCGAGCGGGTCGCCTGGAGAAGTGGCGGCTAAAGCCCGAAGTTGAATCTTACCATCAGGATGTTGTCGTCGTAGTTGCCGCCACGCGCGGTTTTCGAAACGTGGTCGAAACTACCGACGATGTGGAGGCGACGGTTGGTCAGCCAGGTCACCGACGCGCCGCCGCCGGCGAGGACGGTGGTGCCGCCGCCGTGGTTGTAGACGAGATTGTCGTAGGTGGCGTTGGCGCCGAGCAGCACGTCGCGCCGCAGTTCGTGGTCGACGGAAAGGCGGGCGCTGGTCAGGGTGTAGCTGACGAAGCCTTCCTCCGCGGCGTCCTCGATGCGGCGGTCGAGTGTGCCGGTGAAGGTGGTCAGGCCCGTGGGCTGCCAGACAATCCTTACCTCGGCGACGGGCGCGACGTCGCTGCCATAGGCGGAGCTCGCGTAACTGCGGGCCTGAACGCCGGCGAGCGCGCTGATGTTCCAGACCGCGGAGGTGGCCAGGTTGAAGCCGGCGAGCACCGTCACGCCGTGGCTGTCGGTGCTGGGGACGCCGGCGGGAGCCTCGGTATGGCGGATCTCCGTCTCGCGCAGGGCGAGCACCAGGCTGCGCAGGGGGGCCACCTCGTAGCGCAGGGTGAGTGAGGACTGGAACTCGACACGATCACGCAGTGCCTGGGACGCGGGCAGGCCGGCGATGCTCACGTTCTGGAAACGGTAGTCGCTGATGGTGAAGGCTGGGATGAACGTAAAGCGGCCGGAATGGAGGGTGGCGTCGGTGCGCACCGTGTCCACGGTGAAGGCGCCGGGTGCGTCGAGCTGCGGCGAGTCG
Organism: Pseudomonadota bacterium; assembly: GCA_021847175.1. Lineage (GTDB taxonomy): Bacteria > Pseudomonadota > Alphaproteobacteria > Acetobacterales > Acetobacteraceae > JAJXXT01. The sequence goes on along the minus strand of JAJZUI010000113.1, from coordinate 5,737 downwards.
AGCGTGCGGGCGGTCTGGTTGAGGGAGAGGTGCGAGTAGCCCGCGGTGATGCGGTCGCGCCCGATATCGAGGGCTCCGCCGATCGCCGCGGTCCAGTCCGTGTAGTCCTGTCGCGTCTGGGCCGGATAGCGGTAATCGTTCACCGAGAAGTAGGCGCCCAGCGCGTTGCGCGACCACAGCGAGTTCAGGGCAACGGAGGCAGTGGTGTTGAAGAGGGCGGAACCCTTGCCGGGGGCGGCGCCCGTGGTGTTGTTGTCGTAGCCGATACCCTCGCCGAGGCGCGGCTGGATCAGGAAGCCGCCGGCGTGCACGCCCTGGTAGTCGGTTTCCGGCCGGGCACGGGTGAGCACGGTGACGCCGATGTTGTCGCCGGGACCGAACAGGCCTTGGGGGAAAAGCTCGCTGATGTACTGGGCGCGGGCGCCGGTGAGGAGGAAACCGAGGGCTGTGATCCCGGCAGAGCCGAGGAGGGCGACTCGTATTCTGCGTCGCGAGTTGCGACGATAATTTCGGAAAATCCGCCGTCGCCTCACGCGCCGCCTCCACACCCAACGCGAACCCAAGGGAAAATGTGATGATTCCCCGAATCGGCGAATCGCTGTTTAGTGGAACGCCGGTTGCTGCGCGCCATGGAACGCCGGGTGCCGACGAAGGAGATAAGGCCTGTCCCCGAGCGCCGCCCATGGGGGAGACGCGGTGACCGGCGGTAGCGAGGGGGTGAAGAAGTTGCCAGCGTTGCGTCCGCCGTCGTGCCCCTTGCACGGCCATCCGGAAGCCGGTCCGTGTGGGGCTTCGGTATGGCTGCGGCACGGGTTGCCTGAGCGTCGCGGCGGAGCCCGGTTCGGCTGATGTCGGTTACCCATCCCGGCGAACTGCCGGTCCCCGAAAGCACCAGGCCGCTGCGCGCGATCGATTCCGTTTCGCCGTGGATGGTGTTCGACGTGCTGCGGCGGCGGAAGATCACCTTCGCCGTCGTCGCCTCACTGGTGCTGGCGGCGGGCATCATGTTCATCACACGCATCGTTCCGCAGTACGAGACGCGCGCGCTGGTGCTGGTCGATACCCGCAAGAACACGCTCTCCGACCTGCAAGCGATTTCGGCCGGCGCGCTGCAGTCCGATGCCGTGCAGGTGCTCACGCAGGTCGACATCATCCGTTCGCCGGCGCTCGCCGAGCAGGTAGCTAGCCAGCTCGACTTAGCCCAAACGCCTGAGTTCAAGAACGCGATCGACGGTCCGCCGGGCCTGCTGCAGCGCCTGACCCAGCGCGTGGCCAGCCTGCTGGGATACAAGCCGCGGGCGCATCCGGTGCTGACGAGGGCCCAGCGGACCCAGTTGGCTGCCAGCATCCTGCTCAACAACAAACTCTCCGTCATCAACGACGGCCGCTCCTATGTCATCGGTATCCAGGTCCGGGCCCTGGACCCCGTCCTCGCCGCGCGCATCGCGAACACCTATGCGCACGTCTATTTGAACTTCAACCGCGCTCTTAAGGAACGCGCCATAACCCGTGCGGATGCTTGGCTAGCCGAGCGCGTCGCGCCGCTGCAAGACAAGCTGAAAACGGCCGAGGCGGCGATCGCCAATTTCCGCGAGGCGCACGGGCTGATCGCGGATCGCTCCACCACCGGGAACAATCAGGGGCGCGTGACGGTGGCGGGCCAGCAGCTGGCACAGATTAACGCGCTGTTGGTCAGGGCGACGAGCGAGCGGGTGCAGAAGGAGACCAGCCTCGCCCAGATCGAGGCCGCGCAGAAAGGGCACGGCGACCTCAACAGCGTGCCCGAGGTGGTCGCCTCGCCCCTGATCCAGCGCCTGCTGGCGCAGCAAGCGGAGATCGCCGCTCGCATCGCCGATCTGCGCACCACCCAGCTCGCGGCCAGCCCGCAACTCGTGGCGCTGCGCGCGCAGGAGGCGGCGATCGGCGCGCGCATCAACACCGAGATCGGCAAGATCGTCGGCTCGATCCGCGCCGAGGCCGAGGCCGCGGCGGCGCGCGAGGCCTCGCTCAGGAGGCGCCTGGCGGCGGCCGAGGCGCGCGTCGCGCAGCAGAACAAGGCGGAGATCGAGCTGCGCGCACTGGAGAGCGAGGCAACCGCGGCGCGGCGCGTGTACATAGACACGCTGAACAAGGCCGAGCAGACCAGCAACGAGCGCAACATACAGCAGCCGGACGCGGAGCTGATCTCGCTCGCCGCCGTGCCGCTCTCGCCGGCGCCGCCGACACGCATGGAATACGGGATGATCGCGGCCCTCGCGGCCATCGTGCTCGGTATCGTCGCCGCCTTCCTGCGCGAGCGGCTGGAGCGCGGCTTTCGCAGTGCCGAGCAGCTCGAGGAGGAGACCGGCCTGCCCACGATCGGGTTCCTGCCGGTGGCGCGCAAGCCGGAGGCGGCGCTGGCGATGGAGGAGCAGCGCTCCCCCTATGTCGAGGCGATCAACGCGGTGCGCGGCTCGCTGTTGATGTCCGATGCTGCCGGGCACCCGCGCGTCGTGCTCATCACCTCTGCCTTGCCGCGCGAGGGCAAAACCTTCTTCGCCGTCTCGCTCGCGCGCTCGGTGGCGCTCGCCGGCGGGCGCAGCCTGCTGATCGACGCCGACCTGCGCCGCCCGTCGGTGGCGCGCACCGCGGGCATTACCGTGCAGTCCAGCCTCAACGCACTGGTCGGCACCGGCGGCGACCATGACGCGATGCTCGACCGGCTGATCCAGCGCGACGACGTGACGCAGCTCGACATCATCCCCGCCGAGGGCAACGGCAACAATGTCCAGGATCTGGTGACCTCGGACGCGCTGCGCGGCCTGGTGGATGCGGCGCGCACCCGATATGACCTCGTCGTGATCGACGCGCCGCCGGTGCTCGCCTTCGTCGACGCGCGGGTGCTGGCGACGGTAGCGGACGCGACGGTCATGGTGGTGAAGTGGCGCGACACGCCGCGCACCATGGTCTCGGGCGCGCTCAAGATGCTGCGCGGCTACGGCACCAGGGTTGCGGGCACGGTGCTGACCCAGGCGGACCTGCGCGCGCTGACCGCCAACGAGGGCAGCCACGCCTATCTCTACCGGAACTACGGCAGCTACTACCAATAACCATTCACCCAATACCACCGGCTGGGCGCGGGACTGAGGGCGGGCCCCGATGCATGTGACGCTGTTCGGCTTCATTCTGCTGCCGCTGTGCGTGCTGTGGTTCCCGCGGCCGGAGCGGCTGCTGGTGCTGATCTTCGTCATGGGTGTCTTCGGTGCCGCGACGCCGATGGTGATCGGGTCGCTAGGACTGCCGCCGATGGCGCCGCCGGCGGCGATGTTCGTTCTCTACGTCATTTTCCAGGTCGGCTTCGGCGTGCAGTTCGAGGGCGCGCGCACGGCGTTGCGTACCCTGGAACCCTATCTGCTGGCCGTCGCCTATGGCCTGATGTCGGCGTACGTGATGCCGCGGGTCTTCGCCCACGCGGTGCAGGTCTGGCCGCAGAAGGAGACCATATTCTTTGGCACCGTGCCGCTCGTGCCGGGCCCCGGGAACGTGACGCAGAGCTTCTACCTGTTGATGGATGGCTCGGTGCTGCTCGCGGCCACGCTCTACCTCGCGCGTCGTGAGGTCGACCTCATGAAGCTGATCCAGGCCTATCTCTGGAGCGGCGCGCTCGCGATCGTCTTCGCCTTCTGGCAGCTTTCGCACAGGATCGCCGGCGTCTGGTTCCCCTATGCCTACATCTCCAACAATCCCGGCTTTGCCCTGCTCAACAACCAGTCGCTCGGCTTCGTGCCACGTATCAACGGCTCGTTCGTCGAGCCGTCGGACCTCGCACACTACCTCTCGGGCCTGGTGTTCGCGAGCGGCTGGCTGGTATTGCGCGGCTTTCCCTCGCGGCTGGCGCGCTTCACACTGGTTGGCGGCGCGATCGCGATGGTGATCTCGACCTCCACCACGGGCATCGCGATGCTGGCCCTGGGCGGTGCCTTCAGCGCGATGATTCCGCTGCTGCGTCAGCGGACCACCGTCGCGCGCCGTGTCCTGAGCGTCGGCGTACCGCTGGTGCTCGGCCTGGTGGTCACGGTGGGCGTGGTCATCACCCTCAAGCCCAGCGTCGGGCGGTCGCTGTCGGTCGTCTATTTCTCGACGCTGGCGAAGCAGCAGTCGTCGAGCTTCGCGGATCGCACGACCATGGACCTCGATGCGCTGGCGACGGTGTTTCCGACCTTCGGGTTCGGGACCGGCTGGGGCAGTTTCCGCTCCTCGAGCCTGCTTCCCGGCTCGCTCGCGGGGCTGGGTGTCTGGGGTACGGCGCTGGTGTTCTGGTTCGTGCTGCGCGTGGTCAGGCTGTTGCGCCGCGCCCGCCGCGTCGCCGAAAGCGGTGCCGCCGCGGTCAACGCCCGCGAGGTCTGGACGATCGAGGCGGCGCGCGCCGCGTGCACCGGGACGGTGCTGGCGGCGCTGATTTCGGCCCCGGAGATCATCGATCTGGATTTCTACGTGCTTCTGGCGGCCCTGATCGCCGCTTGCGTGCGTGTCGCGGTACTCGACCGCGCCGTGAGCCTGCCCGCGGCTTACGCCGTCCCGGCGTGACGGACGCGATCGCAATCAACGCGCGGTTTCTCGCGCAGCCGACGACCGGCGTGCAGCGTTTTGCCCGCGAAATGACGGTCGCCCTCGTGCGTCTTGGCGCCAGGCCGAGGCTGCTGGGCCCGGCCGGCGCCCTTCTGCCAGATGAATGGAAGGCGGAAGGATGGCAGATCGAGACGCATGCGCGCGCGAAGGGGCAGGTGTGGGAACAACTCAGGCTGCCGCGCGCGGCAGGCAGCGCGATGCTGGTCAATCTCGCAAACACCGCACCACTGCTCTGCCGCCGCCAACTCCTGGTGATCCACGATGCCGGCGTGTTCGCGACACCCGAGGCGTATTCGTGGCGGTTCCGCGCGTGGTACCGGCTCCTGCATCGGGGATTGGCGTGGCGCGGCACGCCGATCGCGACCGTCTCCGAGTTCTCGCGCGACGAGATCGAACGCCATCTCGGCGTGCCGCGCGAGCGCGTGGCGGTGTTGGGCGAAGGTGCCGAGCACATCCTGCGCGGGCGTAGGGTGCCGCCGCCGCTCCCGCCCGGCAGTTACGCGCTCGCCGTCGGCACGCCGGCGGCGCACAAGAATCTCAGAGTGCTGGAGGCGACGGCGGCGACATTGCGCGCACGGGGGCTCGATCTCGTCGCGACCGGCGGCGTGGCGGGCGGCGTGTTCGGTGAGGCGTCGTGGCCTGGCGGGATCCGTCCGCTTGGGCGGGTCGATGATGCAACGCTGGCCGCCCTCTATCGCGGAGCAGCGTGCCTGGTGTTTCCCTCGCGCTACGAAGGGTTCGGCCTGCCGGCAATTGAAGCCATGGCGTGCGGCTGCCCAGTGGTGGCGGCCGCGATCTCGGCGCTGCGCGAGGTGTGTGGGGAGGCGGCGCTGTTCGTCGCGCCAGACGATGCGCGGGGCTTTGCTGAGGCAGTGGCGGTGCTGCTCGACAAACCGGCGCAGGCGGCGGCGCTGCGCGAGGCAGGGTTCGCGCGGGCACGACGCTTTACGTGGCAGTCGGCGGCCGAGAGATTGCTCGGCACGCTCGATGGCCTCGCGTAGGATGGCGGCATGGGAATCGCCGTGACGTGAGAGCCACAGGCACATGAAAGTCGCGATCGTGCATGACTGGCTGGTGGGCTATGCCGGTGGCGAGCGCGTGCTCGAGCAGATCATTGCCTGCTACCCTT
>JAJZUI010000112.1 GCA_021847175.1 Pseudomonadota bacterium | reverse complement strand
CTGCCGCATGAGCTGAAGGAGATGTTCGAGGCCTGGCTCGCCGAGCACCGGCCGGACCGCGCGGCGAAGGTGCTGTCGCTGATCCGCCAGACCCGTGCCGGCGGGCTCAACGATTCGCGCTTCGGCCGCCGCTTCACCGGCGTCGGCGTCTATGCGGATCTCATCGCGCGGCGCTTCCAGCGCGCGGCGCGGCAATGGAGGCTCGATCAGCATACGTCGCTCGACACGTCCCGCTTCGCCGTTCCGGCGGAAGCGCGGGCACAAGAGGCGCAGCTGTCGCTGCTTTAGGTAAAGGGGTCTGGAGGTAAAGGGGTTTTGGGACCTCAGGCCGCAGGCTCAATCTGCCTCCGGCTGCTCCGCGCGGAACGCCGCGGCCGGGTACACGCCGAGGATCCGCACCTCGCGAGAGAAGAACGACAGCTCCTCCAGCGCGCGGCGCAGCGGCGGGCTGTCCGGATGTCCGTCCACGTCGCAGAGGAACTGTGTGGCGGTGAAATGCCCGTCGAGCATGTAGCTCTCGAGCTTGGTCATGTTCACGCCGTTGGTGGCGAAGCCGCCGAGCGCCTTGTACAGCGCCGCGGGAACGTTACGCACGCGGAAAACGAAGGTGGTGATGATGCCCGGCTGCGTCGGCAGCAGCGGCGGGCGCTCGCGCGAGACGACGTAGAAGCGCGTGGTGTTGTGCGCCGCGTCCTCGACATTGCGGCGCAGGATCTCGAGTCCGAACAGCTCCGCCGCGAGTTCCGAGGCGATCGCGGCGTCCTCCTTGTTGTTCCACGCGGCGACCTGCTCGGCGGCACCCGCGGTGTCCGCCTCGATCACGGGCGTGAGGCCGAGCTCCTTGATCACGCGGCGCACCTGGCCAAGGGCCACCGCGTGCGAATGCGCGCGCCTGAGCCCGGCGATCGTCGCCCCCTTCGGCGCCAGCAGGCAGTGTTCGACGCGCTGGAACGCCTCGCCCACGATGGTGAGCCCGCTGTCCGGCAGCAGCGAATGGATATCCGGCACGCGCCCGGCGAGGCTGTTCTCGCACGGCAGCATGCCGAGCTGCGCCTGCCCGCCGCGCACCGCCTCGATCGCGGCCTCGAAGGTCTCGCAGGGCAGGGTGCGCCAGTTGGGATAGGCGCGCCGGCAGGCCAGGTCGGAATAGGCGCCGGGGCGGCCCTGGAAGGCGATCACGTTGGTCATGGCGTGTCCTTGGGCGAGATCTTGGGACGAGATCTTGGTTCGGTCGCCGGTCACCGCCGCAGCGCGAGGGCGGCGCGGGCGCGGGCGAGATCGGCCGGGGTATCGACGCCGAAGGGCGCCACCTCGACGCGCGCGCAGCCGATGCGCATGCCGGCCTCCAGCGCGCGCAACTGCTCCAGCGCCTCGCGCAGTTCCAGCGGCGATTGCGGCAGCGAGACGAAGCGCGACAAGGCCGCGCGGCGGAACGCGTAGATGCCGATATGGTGCCACAGCGGCCCCTCGCCGTAGGGCACCTGCGCGCGGGAGAAATAAAGCGCCGGGGCGACCTCCGCTCCGGGCGGAAAGCCGCAGACCGCCTTCACCACGGAAGGGGCCTTGGCGTCCGCCTCGTCCTCGATCGGTGCCACCAGGGTCGCGATGTCGAAGCCGGGCTGCATGAGCGGCGCCAGCACCGCCCTGAGATATGCGGGCGGGATGCTCGGCAGGTCGCCCTGCAGGTTGACCACAATGTCGTGCCGCCCCTCGGGGTCGAGCGTTGCGAGCGCGGCGTCCACCCGGTCCGTGCCGCGCGGCAGGTTCGGGTCCGTGAGCACCGCGGTGCCGCCGGAAGCGGTCACGGCGGCGACGATCTCGGCATCGCCCGCGGCCACCGCTGCGGGGCCGATCCCCGCCTCGCGCGCGCGGTCGAGGCAATGCACGATCATCGGCTTGCCGTGGATATCCGCCAGCGGCTTGCCCGGCAGCCTGGTCGCGGCCATGCGCGCGGGAATGACGACGATGGGGTTCACGCGACCGGACTCCCGCGGCGCGGCCGTGGCTCGCTGTGCATCATGCCCGCCGTGTAGCGCGCGACATCCGTGCGCAGAAGGGGGCGGCCGGCTCGCATACGAAAACCTTTCAGAAGCGGGCGTTGCCGGCTTGATGCCGCGCGGTCGCATCCATATGGTGCGCCGCAACTTGAAACCGCGGGGTGTGCGGTGTAGCCGCATGCCCGTCGAGCCGGAGTCGCGCGCATGAACAGCATGGACGTCAACAAGGCGGTCGCCGCCGTCCTGGTGGCAGGAATCGCCTTTATGGTGACGGGGTTCATCGCCGACGGGCTCGTGGTGAGCCACAACCCGACCAAGCCGCCGATCAAGATCGAGGTCGCGCAGAGCAGCGCGCCGGCCGCCGCGGCGCCCACGGGCCCGGGCCCGATCCTGGGTCTGCTCGCGACCGCGGACGTCAAGGCCGGCGAGTCCGAGGTCGCGCATATCTGCGCCGCCTGCCACACCTATAACGAGGGCGGAAAGACGCTGGTCGGGCCCAACCTTTACGGCGTGGTCGGGCGCAAGCAGGGCGCCGAGCCCGGTTTCTCGTACAGCGACGCGTTCAAGGCCAAGATGAAGGGCACCTGGACGTACCAGGCGCTCAACACCTGGCTCGCCGGGCCGATGAAGGAAGTGCCGGGCACCCGCATGGCCTTCGCCGGCATCTCGAACGACAAGCAGCGCGCCGACGTGATCGCCTTCCTGCGCACGCTGTCGAAGAGCCCGATGCCGCTGCCGACTGCGGCCGAGATCGCCGCCGAGGCGCCGAAGCCGGCCGCCGCCAAGCCGGCCGCGGCCGCCGCCGCTGCCTCCGCCGCGCCGAGCTTCGCGGAGATGGTCGCCAAGGCCGACCCCGCCAAGGGCGCCGCCACGGTGAAGGGCATCTGCGCTGCCTGCCACACGCTCGACAAGGGCGGCAAGACGCTGGTCGGGCCGAACCTGTGGGACGTGGTCGGCCGCAAGCAGGGCTCGGAGCCCGGCTTCAGCTACAGCAGCGCCTTCAAGGACAAGATGAAGGGCACGTGGACCTACGACGCGCTCAACACTTGGCTTGAGGGGCCGATGAAGGAGGTGCCGGGCACCCGCATGGCCTTCGCGGGCATCAGCAGCGAGCAGCAGCGCGCCGAGGTCGTCGCCTATCTGCGCACCCTGTCCGACAAGCCGATGCCGCTACCCTCCTCCGCTGCCGCGACGCCGGCCGCCCCGGCCGCGGCTCCCGCCAAGCCTGCCGCGGCGGCCGCGCCTGCCGCCGCTCCCGCCGCCGGCTCCGCCGCGAACGAGGGCGCCGCCGCCGGCACATCTCCGGCGCTCGCGGCGCTGCTCGCCAAGGCCGACCCCAAGCAGGGGGCGGGCACGGTGAACGGCATCTGCTCCGCCTGCCACACGCTGAACAAGGGCGGCGTGACGCGCGTCGGACCCAACCTCTGGGATGTCGTGGGCCGCGAGCAGGGGTCGGTGAAGGGCTTCGACTACAGCAGCGCGTTCAAGGCCAAGATGAAGGGCATCTGGACGTATCAGGCGCTCGACACGTGGCTTGAGGGGCCGATGAAGGAAGTGCCGGGCACTCGCATGGCCTTCGCCGGCATCAGCAACGCGCAGCAGCGCGCCGACGTCATCGCCTACCTGCGCACCCTGGCCGACAAGCCGGCGCCGCTGCCGAAGTAGCGGCACGGCGATGGATTCCGGCCGGCTCGCCGCGCTGGCCGCGGTGGCGGAGGCGGCGGCGGACGTCGCAGGGGCGGTGATCCGCCCGCTGTTCCGTGCCGACCTCGCCGCCGAGCTCAAGGGCGACGCCAGCCCCGTGACCATCGCCGACCGCGCCGCCGAGCAGGCGATGCGCGCGGTGCTCGCGGAGCGCACGCCGGAGGCGGGCGTGATGGGCGAGGAATTCGGCCTCGACCGCCCCGGTGCGAGCCTGCGCTGGGTGCTGGACCCGATCGACGGCACCCGAGCCTTCATCACCGGCCGGCCGCTGTTCGGCACGTTGGTCGCGCTGCTGGAGGAGGGCGTGCCGGTTCTGGGTGTGATCGACCAGCCGATCACCGGCGAGCGCTGGGTCGGCGTGGCGGGCGAGCGGACGCGCTTCCGCGGCCCCGCGGGGCGCGCCGGCACACGGTGCTGCGCTTCGCTCGACGTGGCGGAACTCTCCAGCACCTCGCCCGAGATGCTCGGCCGCGCGCTGCCGCGCTTCCAGCGCCTCGCGGCCCGCGCGCGGCGTGTGACCTGGGGCGGCGATTGCTATGCGTATGGCCTGTTGGCGCTGGGGCAGATCGACATCGTCGCCGAATGCGACCTCAAGCCATGGGACTGGGCGGCGCTAGGCCCGGTGATCGAGGGTGCGGGCGGAATGCTGCGCGACTGGTCCGGCCGTCCCCTCGCCGCCGACTCCCCCGGCGACGTGCTGGCGCTCGGCGACGCCAGGCTGCTTGACGCCGCCATCGCCTGTCTCGCCGGCTGAGAGCGTCGCGACGTCTTGACCCCGGGCGTCGGGCAGTGCCCCTATCGCCTGGAATGGCAGGACGGGGGCTGGAGTGAGGCGAAGACAAGCATGCGTGGCGCTGACGGCGGTGGCATTCGCGCCCCTGTCGGCGGTGGCTGCTCCCGCGCCGCCGGCGGACAGGTCGCCGACGCCGGGCTATGCGCTGCTCGGCAAGCCGGCGCTGCCGCCCGATTTCGACCATTTCCCCTACGTGAACCCCAGCGCGCCCAAGGGTGGGGAGATCGTGCTCGCCGATATCGGCTCGTTCGACAGCCTCAACCCCTTCATCGTCCGCGGCACGGCGCCCAACGACGTCTCCCTTGTCTGGGACAGCCTGCTGGCGCCGAACCCCGACGAGCCGAATGCGTCGTACGCGCATCTCGCGCGTTCGATGACGGTGGCGCCGGACCACAAATCCGTGACCTTCGTGCTGCGCGACGCGGCGCGCTTCAACGACGGCTCGCCGGTCGCGGCCGCGGACGTGGCCTGGACCTTCGACACGCTGCGCGCGAAGGGCAAGCCGTTCTACAGCCAGTATTATGCCGAAGTCGCATCCGCGCGCGTGGACGGGCCGAAAACGGTGACCTTCCTGTTCCGCACCGCCCGCGACCGCGAGCTGCCGTTCATCCTGGGCCAGATGCCGGTGCTGCCCGAGCATTGGTGGAAGGGGCGGGATTTCTCGGCCCCGCTCACCGCGGCCCCGCTCGGCTCCGGCCCCTACCGCGTTGAGAAGGCGGACTTCGGCCGCACGCTTATCCTCTCGCGCGCCGCGGACTGGTGGGCAAAGGACCGCCCGACCGGCAAGGGGCTCTATAACTTCGACCGCCGGCGCACCGAGTTCTTCCGCGACCCGACCGTTGCCTTCGAGGCGTTCAAGGCCGGACAGATCACCTACCGCCGCGAGAACATCTCCAAGACCTGGGCCACCGGCTACGACTTTCCCGCGGTGCGGCAGGGCCTGGTGAAGAAGGAGGCCTTTCCCGTCCACCTGCCTGTGGGCATGCAGGGCTTCGCGATGAACACCCGCCGGCCGGTCTTCGCCGACCCGCGCGTGCGCGAGGCGATGACGCTCGCGTTCGACTTCCAGTGGACCAACAAGACGCTGTTCTATGGCCTCTACAAGCGCACCACGAGCTATTTCGAGGGCAGCGAGTTCGCCTCCTCCGGCCTGCCCTCGCCCGCCGAGCTCAAGCTGCTCGACCCATGGAAGGCGATCCTGCCCCCCGCCCTGTTCACCACGCCCTACACGCTTCCCGTGACCGACGGCAGCGGCAACGACCTGCCGGAACTGCGCGCCGCGCTGAAGCTGCTGGAGGCGGCGGGCTGGCGGGTGAAGAACCGCAAGCTGGTGAACGCCGCCGGCCAGCAGATGCAGTTCGAGATTCTCGCCGACGCGCCGGTGTTCCAGCGCGTGCTGGTGCCCTACGCGACGCAGCTCTCGCACCTGGGCATCGCGGCACAGGTGCGCGTCATCGATCCCGCGCAGTACCAGCAGCGGATCAATAATTTCGACTACGACATGACCATCACGGTGTTCCCGGAATCCGACAGCCCCGGCAACGAGCAGGTCGACTACTGGAGCTGCGGCAGCGCCAAGCAGATCGGCAGCGACAATCTCATGGGCGTGTGCAATCCCGCGGTGGACGCGCTTGTGCACCACATCATCACCGCCCAGGATCGCGCCAGCCTCGTCGCCGCGACCAGGGCGCTCGACCGCGTGCTGCTCTGGGGCTGGTACATGGTGCCCAACTGGTACCTCGACAAAGTCTGGGCGGCATGGTGGGACAAGCTCGGCCATCCCGCGCAGCCGGTGCGCACCGGGGTCGAGCTCAACGCCTGGTGGGAGGACCCGGCCCGCGCCGCGGACCTGGCCGCGAAACGGCGGCACTGAGGCGCCGATGGGCGCCTATCTCATCCGCCGCCTGGCGCTGATGATCCCGACGCTGTTCGGCATCATCGCCATCAACTTCGCCATCGTTCAGTTCGCGCCGGGCGGTCCGGTCGAGACGATGCTTGCCCAGCTCAAGGGCCATGCCAGCGTGATGGGCACGCTGGGGCCCTCCGGCTCGGAGGCGCAGGTCGGCAGCAGCGGCATCTACCGCGGCGCGCGCGGGCTCGATCCGCACCTGGTCGCGCGCATCCGGCGCATGTTCGGCTTCGACAAGCCGCCGCTGCAGCGCTTCGTGCTGATGGTGAAGGGCTACCTCACCTTCAATCTGGGCAAGAGCTTCTTTCGCGACAAGTCGGTTCTGCAACTTATCGAGGAACGGCTGCCGGTCTCGATCTCGCTCGGCCTGTGGTCGACGCTGATCATCTATGCCGTTTCGATTCCGCTCGGCATCGCCAAGGCGGTGCGCGACGGCAGCCGGTTCGATGTGGTCTCGTCCGCCGCCATCCTGGTCGGCTACGCCGTTCCGGGCTTCCTGTTCGCGATCCTGCTGGTGGTGCTGTTCGCCGGCGGCAGCTTCCTCGAGATATTCCCGCTGCGGGGGTTGGCGAGCGAAGGCGCCTCGCACTGGAGCTTCGGCGCGCGCGTGCTCGACTATCTCTGGCACATGGTGCTGCCGACCACCGCGATCGTGGTCGGCGGCTTCGCGACCCTCACGCTGCTGACCAAGAACTGCTTCCTCGAGGAGATCCGCAAGCAGTACGTGATGACGGCGCGCGCCAAGGGGGCGTCGCCGCGCCGGGTGCTCTATTTCCACGTCTTCCGCAATGCGATGTTGCTGATCGTGGCGGGGTTTCCCTCCGCCTTCATCAGCATCCTGTTCACCTCGCAGCTGCTGATCGAGATCGTCTTCTCGCTCAACGGTCTCGGCCTGCTGGGCTACGAGGCGGCTCTGCAGCGCGACTACCCGGTGATGTTCGGCACGCTCTGGGTCTACACGCTGGTCAGCCTGGCGATGCAGATCGTCGGCGACCTGCTCTACACCGTCGTCGATCCGCGCATCGATTTCGAGGCGCGCTCATGAGGCGTTCCGCCACGCCGCGCCAGGCATGACGCTCTCGCCCATCACCCGTCGCCGCCTCGCCCTGTTCCGCGCCAACCGCCGCGGGTACTGGTCGCTGATCGTTTTCTCCACGCTGTTCGTCGCGAGCCTGTTCGCCGAGTTCATCGCCAACGACCGGCCGCTGCTCATCGACTATCGCGGCCAGCTGATCTGCCCGATTCTGCATGGCGTGAGCGAGGACCGTTTCGGCTCGCAGTTCCTGCCCACCGAGGCGGATTTCACCGATCCCTCCGTGGTCGCGGCGATCAAGGCGCATGGCTGGATCATCTGGCCGCTGATCCCCTACAGCTACGACACGATCGTCAAGAACCTGCCCTCGCCCGCGCCCTCGCCGCCCACCTGGCGCAACCCGCTCGGCACCGACGACCAGGCGCGCGACGTTCTGGCGCGCGTGATCTACGGCTTTCGCATCTCCGTCCTGTTCGGCTTCGCGCTGACCTTCGTTTCCTCGATCGTCGGCATCGCCGCCGGCGCCATCCAGGGTTATCGCGGCGGGCTCACGGACCTGCTGTTCCAGCGCTTCATCGAGATCTGGTCCGGCATGCCGCAGCTCTACCTGCTGATCATCCTGGGCTCGATCATCACGCCCGGCTTCTGGACGCTGCTGGTCTTCCTCATGCTGTTCCAGTGGATGAGCCTGACCGGCGTGGTGCGCGCGGAGTTCCTGCGCGGGCGCAACCTGGAATATGTGCGCGCGGCCAAGGCGCTCGGCGTCAACGATATCGCGGTGATGTGGCGCCACATCCTGCCCAACGCGATGGTCGCGACCCTGACCTTCCTGCCGTTCAACCTCTCGGGCTCGGTGACGCTGCTGGCGAGCCTCGACTTTCTCGGCTTCGGCATGCCGCCGGGCTCACCCTCGCTCGGCGAGCTGGTGGCGCAGGGCAAGAACAACCTGCAGGCGCCCTGGCTCGGCATCGCCGCCTTCGTCGTGCTCGGCACCACGCTTGCCCTGCTGATCTTCATCGGCGAGGCGGTGCGCGACGCCTTCGATCCCAGGAAGACGCTGTCGTGACGCTGCTCGCGGTCGAGCGCCTCGGCGTTGCGTTCGGGCCGAGGCAGGTGGTGCGCGATGTCTCCTTCACGCTCGATCGCGGCGAGACGCTCGCGATCGTGGGCGAGAGCGGTTCCGGCAAGTCGCTGACGGCGCTGTCGCTGCTGGGGTTGCTGCCGCATGGCGCGGCGCCGAGCGGCAAGGTGCGCCTCGACGGGATCGAGACGATCGGTGCGCCGGAGCGGGCGCTGCGCCCGCTGCGCGGCGGGGTCGCGGGCATGATTTTCCAGGAGCCGATGACCAGCCTCAACCCGCTCACGCGCATCGGCAAGCAGATCGCCGAGGCGATGCGGCTGCACCGGCCGATCCCCATGGCAGCAGCGCGCGAACGCGCGGCCGCGCTGCTCAAGGAGGTCGGTTTCCACGACGGCGAGGGGCGGCTCGATGCATATCCGCACCAGCTTTCCGGCGGTCAGCGTCAGCGCGTGATGATCGCGATGGCCCTCGCCAACGACCCCGCGCTGCTCATCGCCGACGAGCCGACCACGGCGCTCGATGTCTCGGTACAGGCGCAGATCCTCTCGCTGCTCGCCGCCGAGAAGCGCGCGCGCGGCCTCGCCCTGCTGCTCATCACCCACGACCTCACCATCGTCCGCCGCCACGCCGACCGGGTCTGCGTGATGAAGGAGGGTGGCATTGTCGAGGCCGGGACTGCCGCGGAGATCTTTGCGAGACCGCAACACCCCTACACGCGCGCGCTGATCGAGGCGGAGCCGCGCGGGCGCCCGGCGCCGGTGGCGGCGGATGCCCCCGTGCTGCTCGAGGCGCGCGACCTCAAGGTGCATTTCCCCATCCGTCGCGGCGTGATGCGCCGCGTGGTGGGTGCGGTGCGCGCCGTCGACGGTGTTTCCTTCGAGGTGCGCAAGGGCGAGACGGTGGCGCTGGTGGGCGAGAGCGGCTCCGGCAAGTCCACCACCGGCTATGCGCTGCTGCGCCTCACGGCCGCTTCCGGGCACGTCGCCTTCGCCGGCGCGGACGTGCTTGCCATGCCGGTGCCCGCGATGCGCCAGCTACGCGCGCGCATGCAGATCGTCTTCCAGGATCCGTTCGGGAGCCTTTCGCCGCGGCTCTCGGTGGGCGACATCGTCGCCGAGGGACTGAGCGTGCATGCGCCCGCGATGGCGAGGGCGGAGCGCGAGCGGCGCGTCGCCGCCGCGCTCGAGGAAGTGGGGCTCGGCGAGGAGGCGATGCATCGCTACCCGCACGAGTTCTCCGGCGGCCAGCGCCAGCGCATCGCGATCGCGCGCGCCATGGTGCTGAACCCGAGCTTCGTGGTGCTCGACGAGCCGACCAGCGCGCTCGACATGTCGGTGCAGGCGCAGATCGTGGCCCTGCTGCAGCGGCTGCAGCGCGACCACGGGCTCGCCTATCTGTTCATCAGCCACGATCTGCGCGTGGTGCGCGCGATGGCGCATCGCGTGGCGGTGATGCGCGCGGGCCAGATCGTCGAGGCCGGCCCCGCGGAGGCCATCGTCACCGCGCCCCGGCACCCCTACACGCGCGCGCTGATGGCGGCAGCCTTCGACCTCGAAAGCGACGAGCTGGAAGACGGCTGACGGCGCGCCGACGCGACCGCTACTTCAGCGGCTCGACGCCGGCGCCCTTGGGTGCCAGGCCGCGCGCCTGCAGGCACGCGATATAGGCCCTGCGGCGGGCGAGCGGGAGTTCCCGCCGCGCGATGTATTGCTGGGCCATGGACCCGCCCGAAGTCTCCGCGAGCAACCGCGCCACCTCCGGGCTGTTGTCGGCCTGGGCCTGGCACTGGCCCTGCGGCGTGGAGAGGTCGGGCGGCGGGGCGCAGCGCGCGAGCGCCAGCGGCAGCGCGAGCACCGCGAGGAACGCGAGGGTTTTCATGCGGCGGCGATCCAGTCCTCGATCAGGCGCCGCGCGATGCTGTCCCCGCGCGGCAGGGAAAAGCCGAGCGGCGCGGGGTCGCGCAGCTCCGCACGGGTGAACCAGCGCGCGTCGCTGAGTTCCTCGGGGTCGATGGTGATCTCGCGCGAGACGGCCTCGGCGTAGAAGCCGAGCATGATGGAGGCGGGAAAGGGCCAGGGCTGGCTCGAATGGTAGCGCACGCGGCCGACCAGCACGCCGGTCTCCTCGCGCACCTCGCGCGCCACCGCTTCCTCGAGGCTTTCGCCGGGCTCCACGAAACCGGCCAGCGTCGAATACATTGTGGCGCTGGGAAAGCGCTTGGAATGGCCCAGCAGCGTGCGGTCGCCATCCGTCACCAGCATGATCACCGCGGGGTCGGTGCGCGGGAAATGGCTGGTACCGCAACCGGTGCAGCGCATCACGTGCCCGGCGCTCACCGGCTCGCAGCGGGCGCCGCAGACGCCGCAGAACCCGTGCCGGCCGCGCCAGTGCATCAGCGCGCGCGCATGCGCGAGCATCGCCGCCTCGTGTCGCGCGAGCATGCCCGCGACCGCGCGCAGGTCCGTGAACGTGCCGAGGGCGGCGGGGAGCAGCGCGGCCGGATCCTCGACGGCGCTGACATCGACGGCGAAGACCGCGCGGCCCGAATCGTCGAGGCCGAGCAACGCCCAGCCGCCGGCGGCGAGCCGCATCTCCGCCGCGATCTCCGCCCCCACGAGCACGGCTTCCGGCCGACCCTCCGCGACGCCGCGCATGAGGTTGCGCGCGCGCCAGATGGGGGCGAACAGCGTCCCGGGATCGGCCAGCGCCGCCGCCACCCAGGCCTCGTCCTCCCGCCGCGGCGCGGCGCGGTCGAGCGGGTTGCCGGTATAGGCGTTGGCGCGGGAGGCTTCGATCAGCAGCACGCGGGCAGGCTGCCACGCACGCCCCACCCCCGCAACACTCCATGGGGCAACGCTCCATGGGGCACGCTTGAGTCGATGCCGCCGCGTGCTAAACACCCCTTGGAAGGTCGGCGGCGGACGAGCGCCTCGCCAACCCGGTCAGGTCCGGAAGGAAGCAGCCGCAACGAGTTTCCGCCCGGGTCGCTGTCCGGCCTTCCACCGCGGCCCCCAACGCAACCGCGTGATTCCCAACGGCGATGGAGCGATCTCTCCCGGCATGGCCATAAATCCGATGCATCGGATCGTCTGATGGCCGGCTCGCTGTTCGGTGAGGAACCGCCGGCGGAAGCGCCGCCGTCCCCTGAAGGTCCGGGCCTGTTCGGCGACGCGCCGACGCCCGCGCCGGCCGCATCCGCCACGCCGTACCGGGTGCTGGCGCGCAAATACCGCCCGCAGACCTTTGATGACCTGATCGGGCAGGAGGCGATGGTGCGCACGCTGCGCAACGCCTTCGCCCAGGGGCGCGTGGCCCATGCCTTCATGCTCACCGGCGTGCGCGGGGTCGGCAAGACCACGACTGCCCGCCTCATCGCCCGCGCTCTCAACTGCACCGGGCCGGACGGCACGGGCGGTCCGACGGCGGACCCGTGCGGCGTCTGCCCCAATTGCGTGGCGATCCTCGCCGACCGGCATCCGGACGTGACGGAGATGGACGCCGCCTCGCGCACCGGCGTCGATGACGTGCGCGAGATCATCGAGGCGACGCGCTTCCGCCCGATGCAGGCGCGCATGAAGGTCTTCGTCGTCGACGAGGTCCACATGCTGTCGCGCAACGCGTTCAACGCGCTGCTCAAGACGCTCGAGGAACCGCCGCCACACGTCACCTTCGTCTTCGCGACGACGGAACTGCGCAAGGTGCCGGTGACGGTGCTGTCGCGCTGCCAGCGCTTCGACCTCCGCCGCATCGGCGCGGGCGAGCTTGCCGCGCTGTTCGGCCGTGTGGCGAAGGCGGAGGGTGTGGCGATCGAGGACGAGGCGCTGCTGGCGATCGCGCGCGCGGCCGATGGCTCGGCGCGCGACGGGCTCTCGCTGCTCGACCAGGCGATCGCGCAGCATGACGCCGACAAGCCGATTGCCGCGGCACGGGTCGCCGACATGCTGGGCCTCGCCGACCGGACGGTGGTGTTCGACCTGCTGGACGCGGTGCTGGGCGGGCGCGTGGCCGAGGCGCTCGCCATCACCGCGCGGCTGCACGAGCTGGGGGCAGACCCCGGCCTGACGCTCTCGGACCTGCTGGAACTCGTGCATCTCCTGACACGGCTGCGCAGCGTCCCGGCGCTGCGCGACGAGCCGTCGCTGTCGGAGCTTGAGCGGGTGCGCGGCGGCGCGCTCGCGGAGCGGCTCGGCGTGCCGGACCTGGTGCGCGCCTGGCAGATTCTGCTGCGCGGCATCGGCGAGGTGGAGCAGGCGCCGGACCGCAACGCGGCCGCCGAGATGGTGCTGATCCGCCTGTGCCATGCCGCCGACCTGCCGCCGCCGGGCGAACTGGTGCGGCGGCTTTCCGGCGCGGCGCCCGCTACCGCGGCTGCTGGCCCGTCCACGCCGGCGCCCGCGCCCGCGGGCCCCGTCGCGTCCGGCGGCGCGGCGCTGGCCCGCGCGATGCCGGCCGCGGTACCCTCCCCGGCCCCGGCCGAC
>JAJZUI010000111.1 GCA_021847175.1 Pseudomonadota bacterium | reverse complement strand
GGCGGCGGTGCCGCGCGCGGCGAGCAGCTCGCGGTGCTGGCCGGCATCGCGCACGCGATGCTGACCGAGCCCCAGGTTGCCGACGACCTGGCGTCGGCCGAGGCATCCCCACCCGCCGGCGTGTGGGAGGCGGAGAACCTGCGTCTCATGCGCCACGCCCATACCCGCGCGACGGCGCTGCCCGCGAACCTCGTCGAGGCGCTGGCCCGCGCCAGTTCCGATTGCGAGAAGATCTGGCGCGGCGCGCGTGCGGCGAGCGATTTCGCCCAGGTGCGCGACGCGCTGGCCGGGCTCCTGCGCCTGGTGCGGGAGAGCGCCGCGGCACTCGGACCGGCACTCGGCCTATCGCCCTACGACGCGCTGATGGACGACAACCAGCGCGGCGTCACGGCGGCCCAGGCCGCCAGCATCTTCGCGACCTACGAGATATTCCTGCGCGAGAACCTGGCGGAGATCGAGGCGAGGCAGGCACGGCGGCCGGCGCCGGTCGCCCCCGGCGGCCCGTTCCCCATCCCGGCGCAGGAGGCGCTGGCCTGGAAGTTGGCGCGGCGCCTGGGGCTGGAGCCGGAGCACGCGCGCCTCGACCGCTCGGTGCATCCGTTCTGCGGCGGCACGCACACGGATGTGCGCATCACCTCGCGCTACAACGAGGAAGAAGCCGCGACCGCGATGATGAGCGTGCTGCACGAGACCGGGCACGCGCTCTACGAGCGCGGCCTTCCGGCGGCGTGGGCGCGCCAGCCCGTGGGCCAGGCCGCGGGCAACGCCGTGCACGAGAGCCAGTCACTGATCATAGAGATGCAGGCCTGCCGGTCGGACGCGTTCCTCGGCTTTCTCGGCCGCGAGATGCACGCCGCGTTCGGCGGCGAGGCACCTCCCTATGAGAAGGCCAATCTCGCCCGGCTGCTGCGCCGCGTAGAGCGCGGACATATCCGCGTCGATGCCGACGAGGTGACCTATCCCGCCCATGTCATCCTGCGCTTCCGGCTGGAGCAGGCGATGCTCTCCGGTGATCTCCAGGTCGCCGACCTGCCGGGCGCCTGGGCCGAGCAGACCCGCGCGCTCCTCGGCAACGCGCCGCCGGACGACCGGCGCGGCTGCCTGCAGGACATCCACTGGTATTCCGGCGCGTTCGGCTATTTCCCGAGCTACTCGCTCGGCGCCATGGGCGCCGCCCAGCTCATGGCCGCGGCGCGGCGCACGCTGCCGGATCTCGACGCGGCGCTCGCCGAGGGCGACGTCTCGCCCCTCCTCGCGTGGCTGCGCCGCGAGGTGCACGCGCGCGCGAGCCTCTTCGGCATGGACGCGCTGATGCAGGCGGCGACCGGCAAGCCGCTCGACCCCGCCGACTTCCTGGCGCACCTGCGGGCAAGGTATCTCTAAGTTCCGGGGTCCGGGGCCGATGGCCCCGGCGGGTGCGGGCAGAGCCCGCGCCTACGCAAAAAGCCCGTCTATCTCCTCGCCCGGCACATCCTCCACGCGGGGGTGCACCCAGGCAGGCTTGCGGTCCTTGTCCACCACCATGGCGCGCACGCCCTCGGCGAAGTCCGCGTGGCGCGTCACGCGCAGCGACAGCGCGAGTTCCGCGTCCAGGCAGGCGCGCAGGCTGCGCGCGGCGCCCTCGGTAATCAGCCGGTGCGACCACAGCAGCGAGGCGGGCGACATCGCGCGCAGGGTGGTCAACGTCGCGCGCGCCCATTCCGTGCCCTCCGCCTCCAGCGCCGCGAGGATCGCGGGTACGGAACCGCCGCCGAAGCAGCGGTCGATCGCGTCGCGGTGCGGCGCCAGCGTGAACGGCGGCAGCGGCGCGGCATGGGTGGCGATCGCGGTCGCGCCATCGCGCGCGAGGTCGGCCTCCAGCGCCGCGAGGCCCTCGCGCGGCACGAAATGCGTCGCGAGCCCCGCATGCACCGCGTCCGCGCCCACGACGCGCGAGCCGGTAAGGCCGAGATAGAAGCCAAGCGCCCCCGGCAGGCGCGGCAGGAAGTAGCTCGCGCCGATATCGGGGAAGAAGCCGATGGCGGTCTCGGGCATGGCGAAGGTCGCGGCCTCGGTCGCGACCCGGATATCGCCGTGCACGGAAACCCCGATGCCGCCGCCCATGCAGATGCCGTCGATCAGGGCGATGTAGGGCACCGGGCAGGCAGCGATCGCGGCGTTCAGCGTGTATTCCTCGGCGAAGAAATCGCGCACGGCGTTCATCTCGCCGGCCATCGCGTGGGCGCGGATGGCGCGGATGTCGCCGCCGGCGCAAAAGGCCCGCCCGCCCGCGCCGGCGATGGCGACGGCGTGCACTCGCGGCCGTGCCGCGAACCCGTCGAGCGCCACTTGAAGGGCGCGGATCATGCCGAGATCGAGCGCGTTCAGCGCCGCCGGCCGGTCGAGCAGGATGCGGCCGAGTCGGCCGTCGGTGGTGATACGCACGAATTCGCTGGTCATGCGCGGCGGATTCCGTTGCTGGTTGGGGTTGCGCGCTTCTAGCCGCCGTCGGCAAATGCTGCCATGCCGCACGCTTCGGACAACGCATCTTCACGCGCTTCCGGCAACGCGCCTTCGCGCGATGCCAGCACCACGCCCGTACTTCGCCTCACCGCCCTGCGCGCTCCGGGTGGCGCTCCGATCTCGCTCGATGTGGCGGAGGGCGAGATCGTTTCACTGCTCGGGCCGGACTCGGGTAGCGTTGTCGCGATGGTGGCGGGACTGATGCGCCCGCAATCCGGCTCCGTGACGCTGGCTGGGCGGTCGCGGCCGCATCCGGGCCGGGGCATGGGCGTGCTGATCGGGCCAGCCGCCCTGCTGCCGCAGCGCGACCTGGCCGGAAACGCGGCGCTTGGCGGGCAGGACGGCGCGGCGCTGCTGAACGCGCTGGATCTCTCGGCGGTCGCGCGCTTCCGCCCCGACGTGGTGACCCCGGCGCAGGCGCTGCTCGCCGCGCTCGCCCGCGCGCTCGCCGCGCGGCCGGGGCTGCTGCTGCTCGACCCCGATCTCGGGATGCTCGACGCCGCGGAACGGCGCGATTTCCTCGCCCGCGTTGCTGTCCTGCGGACCGCTCGCCGCTTCGCCGTGCTGCATGCCACGACCGCGGCGGACGACGCCTGGGCCTTCGCCGACCGCGTGGCGGTGCTTGGCCCCACGGGCATCCGCGCCGTCGGCCCGCCGCGCGACCTCTACGCCCGGCCGCCCGACGCGGCGACGGCGCGCGCGCTCGGGCCCGCCAACCTGCTGCCCGGCACGCTGCGCGAGTCGGACGGCGAGGAGGCCGCGGTGGCGCTCGCCGCCGGCACCGTGAGCGCGATGGCGGATTCCGGTATCGCCCCTGGCAACGCCTGCCTCGTGCTGGTGCGGCCGGAGGACGTGGCGGTGCTTCCCGGCGCGGTGCCCGAGGGCATGCCGGAGGGTATGGGGGCGTTGCCGGCGCGCGTCACGGCTGTGCGCTGCCATGCCGGCTGGAACGGCGTGACGCTGGCGCTCGCCGGCGGGACGATCCTGGCGCATCGTCCCGCCGCGGCGCCGTTGCCGGCGGTGGGCGAGGGCTGCGCCATCGCCTGGCCCGCCTCGCGTGCCCTGGTATTGCGGCCCGAATGAACCGCCTTTCTTCGGGGCGCGGGTTTGCCTCGGGGAACAAGCCGGCGCTAAGGTCAGGCTTCTCCATTCGACCGGCCGATGAAGCATTTTTCCCGCCTGTCCGTTGCGCCGGCCAAGCCGGTGCTGGCCGCGTTGAGGCTGACCGTCGCCGGACTGGCCGTTATGGGGCTCGCCGTGTGGGGAACGGGCGGGCCGGCGCTGGCGCAGGAGCCGCCGCCGGACCTCACCGTGGCGCTGCACGCGGGCGTGGCGCCGGCGACGCTGAACGACGCGCTGGTGGCGCCGTTTGCCCGCGCCACCGGCCTCAGGGTCTACGCGACGCTGTTTCCGGGCGGCGCTGCGGCGCTGCCGACGCTCAACTGGGACGTGATCGCCGTCAAGGGCGACGAACTGGCGACCGGCTGCAAGGAAGGGCTTTTCGCCCCCACGGCACCGCTGTTCGACAAGGCACGGGGTGCCGTGCTGGGCGACCGCGGCCGGTTTCTCATCCCGCCGAGCAGCTGCGGCATCCCCGCCTTCACCCGCGCGACGGTGCTCGCCTGGGACACCAGCAAGGTGGGGCACACGCTGACCTGGGCGGATTTCTGGGACGTCGCCAAGGTGCCGGGCAAGCGCGGCCTGCGCTGGGGGCCGCGCGGCACGCTGGAACTGGCGCTGCTCGCGGACGGCGTGGCGCCGGCCGACATCTACAAGACGCTCGCCACCCCGGCCGGCGTCGATCGCGCGTTTCGCAAGCTCGACCAACTGCGGCCCTATCTCGTCTGGTGGCACAACGACGCCCAGGCCGCGCGGATTCTAGGCTCGGGCGAGGTGCTGATGACCAGCGCGCCCGACGACGTGATCGCCCGGGCCGATGCCAACGGACGGCATTTCGGCGTGCAGTGGCAGGGCGGGCTCGCCTCCATCGTGTCCTGGGCGGTGCAGCGCGGCACTCCGGCGCGCGCCGCCGCCTGGAAATTCCTCGCCTATGCCTCCACGCCGGCGAACCAGGCGATGATGGCGGAGCGCATTCCCTACGGCCCGGTGGTGGCGGGTGCCCAGAAGGCGATGCCGGCGGCGGCATGGGCCACGACGCCGACCGCCCATCTCACGGGATTGCTGCGGATCAGCGAGGCTTTCTGGCAGACTCACCTGGCCGCGTTGACGCAGCGCTTCGCCGCCTGGGTCAAGGGCTGAGGCGGGCCGGTCACGCGGGGCATTTCGGAGGGGCCGATTGGGCTTGACGGTCGAGCGGCGCGGGGCGGCGCGGGCGCTGGTGCTCAGCGGCCGGCTCGACGCGACCGGCGTCGGCGGCCTGTGGTCCGATGTGGTGCGCGCGGCCGCGGCGGCACGGCGGCGGGCGCTGATCCTCGATCTCTCGGGCGTCTCGTCCTGGGACGCAGCGGGCGCGGCGCTGCTGCTCGCCGCCGAGCGCGCGCATGGGGGAAGCGTGGCGCTCGAAGGCGCGTCGGCGGACGTCGCGGAAGCGCTGGCGCGGCTGCGCCAGGCACCCCGGCCCCCGCCGGCGCCGCACAGGGATGCGCTGGGCTGGCTCTACCGTGGCCTCGCCGCGATCCCCGGCGGCATCGCCTTCGTCGGCGAGGCGGCGGTCGCCGTGCTGCGCCTGCCGCGCCGCGCCCGGCTGTTCCGGGTGGCGGACATGCTGCGCCACGCCGACGAGGCGGGCGTGCGCGGCCTGCCGCTGGCGGTGCTGCTCGGCTTCCTCATCGGGCTGATCCTCGCCTTCCAGTCCCTGGTGCCGATGCGCCGTTTCGGCGCCGACATCTATGTCGCGAACCTGGTGGCGATCGGGCTCGTGCGTGAACTGGGGCCGCTGCTCGCCGCGGTGATCCTGGCCGGGCGCACCGGCTCCGCCTTCGCCGCGGAGATCGGCACGATGAAGGTCAACCAGGAGATCGACGCGCTGGTCACGCTCGATCTCGACCCGATGACCTTCCTGGTGCTGCCGCGCATGGCCGCGTCGCTCCTGGTGATGCCGGCGCTGACCGTGGTGCTGGAGCTGGCGGGGCTCGCGGGCATGGCGGTGGTGCTGATGTCGTCAGGGATTCCGCTTGCCGCCATCTCGCATCAGGTGACCGCCTGGGTGGCGCCGGCCGACGCCATCGGCGGGCTCGCCAAGGCGATGGTGTTCGGCCTCGTCGTCGTCGGGATCGGCTGCGCCTCGGGCCTTTCCACCGGCGTCGGCCCGCGCGCGGTGGGGCAGTCGGCGACGGCGGCCGTGGTCGGCGGCATCGTCGCCACGATCCTGCTCGACGGGCTGTTCGCCGTCATTTTCTTCCGGCTCGGCTGGTGAGCGCGCACGCGGTCGAGGTGGAGGGTGTGGCGCAGGTGTTCGGCGCGCGCACCATTTTCCGCGATGTCAGCTTCGAGGTCGAAACCGGCGAGGTCTTCGTCATCCTCGGCGGCAGTGGCTGCGGCAAGTCGGTCCTGTTGAGCCTGATCGTGGGGCTGCGCAAACCGACTGCCGGGCGCGTGCGCGTTCTGGGGCAGGACATGTACGCGGGCGACGCCGGGGCGCACGGTGCCGCGCTGCGCCGCATTGGCGTGATGTTCCAGTCCGGCGCGCTGTTCGGCTCGATGACGCTGCTCGAGAACGTGATGCTGCCGCTCGAGATGTACACGGCGCTGCCGCGCGAGGGCCGCGAGGCGCTCGCGCGCGCCAAGCTCGCGCAGGTGGGGCTTGGCGACGCGGCGGGGCTGATGCCGGCGGAGATCTCCGGCGGCATGGCCAAGCGCGCGGCCATCGCCCGGGCCATGGCGCTCGACCCGCCGGTGCTCTTCCTCGACGAACCCTCGGCCGGGCTCGACCCCACCACCTCGGCGGGGCTCGACGCCCTGATCCTGGAGCTGCGGCGCACGCAGGGGACGACCTTCGTGGTCGTGACGCACGAGCTCGCCTCCATCCTCGCCATCGCCGACCGCTGCATCATGCTGGACCGTGCGGCGCAGGGCGTCATCGCGCGCGGCGACCCGCGCCGGCTGCGCGAGGAGAGCGCGGATCCCACCGTGCACGCCTTCTTCCACCGCGAGGCGCTGGCGGCATGAGGGATCCCGCGTGAGATCCGGCCTCTACCTGCGCGTCGGGCTCCTGCTGGTGCTGGCGGTTGGCGCCATCGTCGGCTTGCTGCTGTGGCTCGGCGGCAGCCAGGTTGACCAGGGTGTGGTCTACGAGACCTACTTCCCCGAATCCGTGCAGGGACTCGATGTCGGTGCCGCGGTGAAATTCCGCGGCGTGACGGTGGGACAGGTGCAGAAGATCCGGCTCGCCTCGGCGGTCTATACGCCGGAGACGACGATGAGCTTCGACAACCCGGCGCTGCACGACGTCGTCGTGACGTTCATCGTCGACCCGCGCCGCATCGGCAAGCTGCCATCCACGAAGGAGGCGGTCGCGGCGGGGCTGCGCACCCGGATCGCCAGCGCCGGGCTCACCGGGCTCGCCTATATCGAGCTCGATTTCGTGAAGGCGTCCTATTACGGCCCCCCACCTGTCTATGACTGGGTGCCGCACCACCCCGTCATCCCCTCGATCCCCAGCACCTTTACCCAGGTCCAGGACGCCGGCACCAACCTGCTGGCCAAGCTCAACGCCTTCGACCTCGCGGGGTTGCAGAACCGGCTCTTCGCGCTGCTCGACGAGATGCACGCGACCCTGCAGAGCGGGCCCGCGCACCGGGCCATGGCGAGCGCGGCGACCCTGCTCGGGGACCTCGACACGGCGGTCAAGCAGGCGGATCTGCCGGGGGTGGCGCGCTCCCTGCGCCAGGCGGCTTCGGGCGTCGATGCGCTCGCGCGCGGGCCGCAGACGAAGGAATCGCTCGCCGCGGCGCAGGACGCGATGCGCAAGCTCGGCGCCGCCTCCGCCAAGCTGCCGGCGCTCGTTGCCTCGCTCGAGAACCTGGTGGCCCATCTCGACCGCTCGCAGGCCGACCTCGCCGCCTCGCTCGCGCCGGTGCTGCGCGACGCCCAGGCGGCGGCGGCGAACCTGCGCGACCTCAGCGACACCCTCGCCCGTTATCCCGCCGGCGCGCTCCTGGCGGGGCCGCCGCCCATCAAGCAGGAGCCCAGCACCAAGTGAGACGCCGCGCCCTCCTCGCCCTGCCCCTGTTGCTCGCGGGCTGCAGCCTGCCCACGCGCCCCTATGTGGCCCGGCGCGACTGGGCGTTCGATATCCATCGGCCGACCGCCCTGCCGGCGCCCGCGCACGGGCCGGTGCTGCTGGTGCGCGACCTCTCGGCCGGACCGGGCATGGAGGCGCGCGGCCTGCAGACGCGGCTGCCGGACGGGCAGGTGGAGGTGGCGTTCTACGACCGCTGGGCGGTGACCCCGGCCGAGGGGATCGGCGACGCGCTGCGCGCCTGGATGCTGGCGAGCGGAAAATTCAGCGCTGTGCTCGGCCCGGCGAGCCTCGCTACCCCGGACCTGGTGCTCGAGGGCGACGTGGGGTCGCTCTATGTCGAGGGTGGCGCCGCGCACGCGGTGCTTGGCGTGCGGCTGCTTGCCATGCACGGCCCGGCGCCGCGCATCCGTCTCCAGCGCAGCATCGCCGCGACCGCGCCACTCGCGGGCCAGGGCCCCGCCGCCGAGGTCGCGGCGATGAACGCGGCGCTCGCCCGGGTGTTCGCCGCGATCGAGAGGGCGGCGTAAGCCGTCGGCGGGCGATTTCCCCCGGACCCGGCAACGTCTATCCTCCGCCCATGCCGGATTCGCTCGCAGCCAAATCCCCCCCGTTGAAATCGCCGCGCGTCGCGCTGTTCGTCACCTGCCTGGTGGACCTGCACCGGCCCAGCGTGGGCTTTGCTGCCCTGCGCCTGCTGGAGGCGGCGGGATGCCGTGTGGAGGTGCCGCGGGCGCAGACGTGTTGCGGCCAGCCCGCCTACAACAGCGGCGACCGCGCGACGGCGCGGGACCTCGCCCGGCGCATCCTCGATGCCTTCGCGGGCTATGACTACGTGGTCGCCCCCTCCGGCTCCTGCGCCGGCATGCTGCGCCACCACCTGCCGCACCTGTTCGACGACGACCCCAACACGCGGGCGAAGGCCGATGCCTTCGCCTCCCGGGTGCACGAGCTCGTCTCCTTCCTCGTCGATGTGCGCGGGGTTACGCATGTCGAGGCGCGCTACGAGGGCAACGTCACCTACCACGACTCCTGCTCAGGCCTGCGCGAGATGGGGGTGAAGGCGCAGGCGCGCACCCTGCTCGCGAGCGTGGAAGGGCTCACGCTCACGGAGATGAGCGAGTCTGAGACCTGCTGCGGATTCGGCGGGACGTTCTCGGTGAAATATCCGGAGATCTCGGTGCACATGGCGAGCGACAAGACGCGCGATGCCGCATCGAGCGGGGCGGACACGCTGCTCGCGGGCGACCTCGGCTGCCTGCTCAATATCGCCGGCCGCGCCGCGCGCGAGGGGCGCGAACTGCGGGTGCGCCATGTCGCGGAGGTGCTTGCCGGAATGACGGAAGAGCTTCCCCCGATCGGGGCCGCGAAGCCGGGGGCCAAGCCGGGGGCCAAGCCGGGGGAAGGCAGGAAGTGAACGTCGACTCACCTGACTTCAAGCGCCGCGCGAAGCGCGCACTGGACAACGCCTCACTGCAATCGGCGCTGACCGCCACGCGCGGCGCCTTCGCCGCGCGGCGCGCGGCGGCGGTGGCGGCTCTGCCGGAGTTCGAAGCGCTGCGCGACGCCGCGAAGGCAATCAAGGACCACACGCTCGCGCATCTCGATTTCTATCTCGAAACATACGCCGCCAACGTGGAGCGCGCCGGCGGGCACGTTCACTGGTGCTCGACCGCGGACGAGGCGCGCGAGGCGGTGCTGGCGATCTGCCGCGGCGTGGACGCGCGCACCGTGACCAAGGGCAAAAGCATGATCTCCGAGGAGATCGCGCTCAACGACTACCTCGAGGCGAACGGCGTGCAGCCGGTGGAGACCGACCTCGGCGAATACATCCTCCAGCTTCGCCACGAGGCGCCGAGCCACATCATCGCACCCGCGATCCATCTCAACCGCGAGGATTGGGAGAGGGCTTTCCGCAAGGCGCATACCGACCGGCCGTCTGACCGGCGCTTCGCCGAGCGGCGCGACATCATGGTCGAGGCGCGCGAGGAGCTGCGGGAGAAATTTCTCGTCGCCGATGTCGGCATCACGGGCGCCAATTTCCTCATCGCCGAGACCGGAAGTTCCGTTATCGTCACGAACGAGGGCAACGGCGACCTCACCCAGACGCTGCCCAAGGTCCACATCGTGCTCGCCAGCATCGAGAAGGTGGTGCCGACGCTGGAGGACACGACGAGCCTGCTGCGCGTGCTGGCGCGCTCCGCTACCGGCCAGGACTTCAGCGTTTACACCACGTTCTCCACCGGGCCCCGGCAGGAGGGCGATCTCGACGGCCCGGGCGAATACCACGTGATCCTGCTCGACAACGGCCGCTCGGCGATGGTCGGCTCCGAGTTCCAGGACATGCTGCGCTGCATCCGCTGCTCCGCCTGCATGAACCACTGCCCGGTGTTCTTCGCGGTCGGCGGGCACAGCTACGGCTGGGTCTATCCCGGGCCGATGGGCTCGGTGCTGACGCCGGCGCTGGTCGGCATCGACCGCGCCGGCAACCTGCCGAACGCCAGCACCTTCTGCGGCAAGTGCGAGAGCGTCTGCCCGGTGAAGATCCCGCTGCCGAACCTCATGCGCCACTGGCGCGAGCGCGAGTTCGAGCGGCACCTGACGCCGCCGGTGGTGCGCGCCAACCTCGCCCTCTGGGCTTGGTTTGCGCGCCATCCCTCGGTCTACCGGCTCGCGACGCGCGCGGCGGCTCGCGCGATGGCGCTGGCCTCGCGCGGGCGCGGCGCCTTCCGCAGGCTGCCCTTCGCCGGCGGCTGGACCGGCGGGCGGGATTTCCCGGCACCCGAGGGCGAAACGTTCTTTGCCCGTTACGCCCGCCAGCAGCGCCAGCAAGGGCGCAATCCGCGATGAGCCGGGAAGCGATCCTGGGGGCGATCCGCCGCGGGTTGCGGCGCGGGCCGGTCACCGAGGACACGGCGCTGCTGCTGCGCGCGCGCCTGGCGCTGCACCGCCGTCAGCTCATCCCGGCGCGCAGCCGCGTGCCGCGGCCAGCGCAGGTCAGCCTGTTCCTGAAGAACCTGGAGGCGGTGTTCGGCAGCTTCACGCGCGTCGCGGACGCCGCGGCGGTGCCGGAGGCGGTGGCGAGCTACCTCGCCGGGCACAACCTGCCCTTCGCGGTCGCGATCGCGCCGCATCCGGAGCTGCGCGACATTCCGTGGTCGGAACGCCCCCTTCTGGCGCTGCGCGAAGGCAAGGGCGAGGCAGCAGACCTCGTTTCGATCCAGCACGGATGGGGCGGCATCGCGGAGACCGGCACGCTGATGCTGCCCGCCGCGCCGGACCGACCGACGACGCTCAACCTTCTTGCCGACACGGAAATCGTGGTGCTGCGCGCCAGCCGCGTGTTCGGCGCCT
Source organism: Pseudomonadota bacterium (assembly GCA_021847175.1). Lineage (GTDB taxonomy): Bacteria > Pseudomonadota > Alphaproteobacteria > Acetobacterales > Acetobacteraceae > JAJXXT01. The sequence goes on along the minus strand of JAJZUI010000111.1, from coordinate 2,019 downwards.
ACGAGGAGGCGTGGGACGCCCTGCGCGCGGAGCGCGCCGGCAGGCTGCCGATGCCGCGCAACATCATGATGGTGACCGGCCCGTCGCGCTCGGCGGATATCGAGAGCACGCTGGAACTCGGCGCGCATGGGCCGCGGCGGCTGCACGTGGTGCTGATCGACGACGACCCCGAGGCGAAGGAGACATGACCGGCGCGCGCGACAGGGCGTCGCGCGCCACGGCCGCGGGCGGGGACGATGTCTGGTCGCGTTACACGGGTTCCGTGCGGCCGCTCAAGGGACGCCGGCCGATGACACCGGAGGAGCCATCCCCGCCGGCGACGCCGCAAACGGAAGGAAAGCAAGAGGCCCACGCCGCGCGGCCCCGGCGCGCGCCGCTCGGGGAATTGGCGATCGGCTCGGCACCCGCGGGTCTCGATCGCGCCAACTGGGAAAAGCTGCGCAGCGGGCGGATGGCGGCCACGCGCACGCTGGACCTGCACGGCCACACCGCGGCGGCGGCGCACCGCGCGCTGGGGCGTTTTCTCGAACAGGCGGCGGCGGAGGGTGTACGCTGTGTCGAAATCGTAACGGGTCGCGGTGCCGGGCCGGAGGGCGGCGTGCTGCGCCGCGAGCTGCCGCACTGGCTCAACGCGCCGTCGCTACGCCCATTGATCCTGGGCGCCGCGCATCCCCACCCGGCCAATCCCGGTGCGGTGCGGGTGCTGCTGCGCCGCGACCGGGCGCGGAGATGACACCGTTCGGCGCCAGGCTGCGGGCCTTGCGTGTCGAGCGCGGCATGACCCAGCGCGAGATGGCGGCGGCGTTGCAGGTCACGCCGGCGTATCTCTCGGCGCTGGAGCACGGCCGGCGCGGAGCGCCGCGCGCGGGCCTGGTGCATCAGGTCTGCGAACTGCTCGGGCTCATCTGGGGCGAGGCGGAGGAGCTTGCGGCGCTCGCGCGCCTCTCGCATCCGCGCATTGCCGTGGACACCGCGGGGCTGACGCCGGAACAGACGGCGCTTGCCAACCGCCTCGCGCAGGAGATCAGGCGGCTGCCGCCCGAGACGGTGGCGCGGCTGCACGCGGTGCTGGACGCGACGACGCCGGCACCGAAGGCGCGCCTGCGGCGCGCGGCGCGGCGCGGCCCCGGCGTCATGGCTTCGGAACGATAGTTCCGGATCAGAAATCAACCCGGGCGATGCCGGGGAAGGTGAGGTCGAGGCTGTCGTCCTGCCCCGGCACGAGGGTGAACGGCAGGATGAAACTGAAATCCGGCTCCATCATCGGGACCGGAAGCTGCGAGGCGAACGGCGGCAGCGGCACCACGCACGGCGAGCCGCCGAGCGGGCAGGCGGGCGGCGGCGTGGGAACGGTCGGGAACGGAATCGGTCCCGGAATGTTGCCGGTGAGCGAGACGGTGCCGTTGGTGAGGGCGCTGAGGGGGGCGGTAGCGTAGATGTATCCGCTGCCGTTGACGCTGTTGGTGACGCTCAGCAACTCGATCGTGCCGGTGAGGATGGAACCATTGACCGTGATGGTGTTCCGGGCGAGCAGCGCCACCAGGCCCGGCTGCACCCTGGCCTCCACGATATCGTTGATGGCGCCGTTCGGCCCGATGACGACGTTGCCCGCGGTGCCGCCGAGTACCGGGTCGCCGGCGATGAGCACGATCTGTGTGCCATAGCCGTAGATCTGACTGTTGACCAGGATGTCGCCGCCGGCGAGCAGCCAGAAATTGCCGGTGGCGTTGCCCCCGCCCACGTTGAGGGGGCTCGCGACGTCAATACTGCCGGTGGCGCTGAGCGTGACGTTGCCCGACAGCGCCTCGATGGCGGTGGGATCCAGCGTGGTGTCGGCGGTGAAGGTCTCGCCGCTGATCACGCTGCCGGTGCCGCCCGTCTGGATCAGCACGTTGCCGGGGTCGAGCAGGATCGAGCCGTTGGTGCCGAGCGGGGCGGTGACATCGACTTGGCCGGTGAGGTCCAGCACGAGACCGGAGATTTCCGCGAAGCCGCCATCCCCGCCGAGCGGTCCGCCGC
>JAJZUI010000110.1 GCA_021847175.1 Pseudomonadota bacterium | reverse complement strand
TGTCACCAACCTCGGCACGATCACCCTCGCCACCGCCGGCGACGCGCTCTTCGCCGCGACCGCCTGGACGGTGGTCAACCACGGCGAAATCCTCGGCGCCAACATCGCGGGCGGCTACGGCATCTCGCTGGCGCTCGGCGGTGTCGTCACCAACACGACCTCGGGCGTGATCAGCGGGTACGACGCCGTGGTGATGGCCGCGGGCACGGTGGTGAACGAGAGCGGCGCGACGATCGTCGGCGCCGCCTTGGGCGTCTACGTCGGCAGCGGCGCGACCGTTCTCAACGCCGGCGAGATCCGGTCCACCACGCATAGCGCCGCTCTTCTTTACGGCGGCGGCTACGTGCGCAACGCCAGCACCGGCACGATCAGCGGCGGCAAGAACGGCATCGACGGCGGACCCCTGGGGAGCCTCACCGTCTTCAACAGCGGCTCGATTCAGGGCGTTGCCAGCGACGCCGTGTACCTCGGCGACGGCGGCCTGGTCAGCAACGCCCTCGGCGGAACGCTGGCTGGCCATTGGCACGGCGTTGACGCATCAGGCGTGCCGGCGACGGTCCTCAACGCCGGCTTCATCACCAGCCAGCTCTATGGTGTGGTCGCCCTTTGGGCCGGCGGCTCGCTCACCAACCAGGGCTCGGGCACCATAATCGGCGGCGGCAATGGTTTCTATGGCACCACCGGCGCCTCCACCGTCGTCAACACGGGCTATATCGACGGCATTTCCGGGAGCGGCGTCGAGCTAAAGAACGGCGGCTATGTCAGCAACGCCACGGGCGGAACGCTGGCTGGCAATCGGAATGGCGTCTTGGCGGCCGGGCTGCCCGCCAAGTTGGTCAACGCCGGCTTCATCACCGGCCACACCTATGGCGGCGTGGAACTCTTCGGGGGCGGCTCGCTCACCAATCTCGCCTCCGGCACCATCGTCGGCAACAACAACGGCTTCTACGGCACCAGCGCCGCCGCCGCCGTCGTCAATTACGGCACCATCGAAGGCAGCAAATATGTCGGGGTGGGCCTCTATGCCGGCGGTTCCCTGACCAACGCGTCGCACGGCGTCATCGATGGCGCGCGGGACGGCTTCCTGGCGAACACCATCGCCGCGACGGTCGTCAACGCCGGCCTCATCACCAGCCAGGGCACGGCCGCTCTCGCGCTGCTGGCCGGCGGCACGGTCATCAACCAGGCCGGCGGCACGATCGTTTCGGCCGAAATCGCGGGCGGCCCGGCGCAGATCCAGGATTCCGGCACGCTCGGCGCCGTCAGGCTTGCCACCGGCTTCGCCGAAGGCATCACCATCGAGCCCGGCGCCGTCTTCTACGGCCTGTCCAGCCGCCTCACCACCAGCCAGACCATCGAACTCGCCGGCACCAGCGAGACCTACGGCGCGCTCTCCGGCGGCATCCTCACGCTCTCCGGCGGCACCAGGCTGCATCTCGCCGGCAGCTTCGCCCCCGGCCAGGTCCGGGTCAGCGACAGCGGCGGCAACACCTTCATCACCGCCTGCTTTGCCGCCGGCACGCGCATCACCGGCGAGTTCGGCAGGGTGCCGGTGGAGGCACTGCGCGTGGGCGAGCGCGTGCGCACGCTATCCGGCCGCCTCGCCCCGGTTCGCTGGCTCGGCCACCGCCGCACCGACCTCCGCCGCCACCCGCGCCCGCACGACGTCATGCCGGTCCGCGTCCGCGCGGGTGCCTTCGGCCCAGCCACGCCGACGCGCGACCTCGTGCTTTCCCCGGACCACGCGGTCTTCGCGGATGGCTACCTCGTCCCCATCCGCCACCTGGTCAACGGCCGCAGCATCGTGCAGGAACCCCGAGAGACCATCACCTACTGGCACGTGGAACTGGACCGCCACGACGTGCTCCTCGCCGAGAACCTTCCCTGCGAGTCCTACCTCGACACCGGCAACCGCCACGCCTTCGAAGGCGGCGCGGCGCTCGCCCTGCACCCGGACTTCGCCCGATCCCACGCGCTCGCCACCTGGCAGGCCAGCGGCTGCGCCCCCATCCTCACCGACCCGTCGGCCCCCGCCCTGCGCGCCATCCACACGCGCCTGCTCGCCGTCGCCTACCGCCCGCGAGCCGAGGCCCGCACAGCCTGAAGCGCGCCGCCTACCGCCCCTTCCAAACCGGCTTCCTCTTCTCAAGGAACGCCCGCACGGCGTTATGGAAATCCTCTGTCTCGGCGAACCCGTTCACCGCCTGGTGCTCGGCCTCCGTGATGGGCAACTCCCCGCGCAGCTTGCGGATCGCCGCCTTGTGGAACCGCGCCGACAGCGGCGAGCCGCTCGCGATGCGCCCCGCCAGCGCCAGCGCCTCGCCCTCCACCTCGTCGTCCGGCACCACGCGCGACAGCAGCCCCTTCTCGTACGCCTCGCGCCCGGAAAGAATCCGCCCCTCGATGAAGATCTCCGCCGCCACCCCGGTGCCGGCCAGCTCGATCACCGGGTCCATCTCCGCGTACGGATACCAGATGCCGAGGTTGCGCGCGGTGATCCCGAACCGGATCCCCTCGCCGCCGACGCGGAAATCGCACATCGTGGCAATCCCGGCGCCGCCGCCGATGCACGCGCCCATGATCATCGCCACCACCGGGTGCCGGCACAGCCGGATTGACTGCATGGAGGTGTGCAGCACCTCGGCGTAACGATCCTCCAGCCACCGGCTGCCGCGCTCCTGCCCGAACGCCGCGATATCCGCCCCGGCGCAGAACGCGTGGGTCCCCGCGCCGCGCAGCACCACGCAGCGCAACGCCTCATCGGCGGAAAGCGCCTCCATCACCCGCTGCAGCCGCTGCCACATCGCGAGGTCGAAGGCGTTGCGCACCTCCGGCCGGTTGAACGTGACGACAGCAATGTCTCCTTCGCGGGCCACCGGCATGCGGGGATCGTCTTCGATGATCGCGTGTTCCATGCCGCGGAATCTCTCACGCCGCCGGCAGGTCGTCCATGGCCGGCCGGCCGGTCACATGCCGCCAATGGTGCCACAGCAGCCGCGCCGCCAGTGCCCGGTGCGGCTGCCACGCCAGCGCCATCTCGCGCAACGCCCGCTCTCCCGGACGCGCCGGAAGCCCCTTGAGGTCAGCGGCCGACGCCGCCAGCGCCAGATCGCCGGCGGGAAACACATCCGCCCGCTCGTGCGCGAACAGCAGGTAAACCTCCGCCGTCCACCGCCCGATCCCTGGCAGCGCCACCAGCGCCGCCACCGCCGCCTCGTCCGCCATCGCCTCCAGCGCCTCGGCCGAGAGCGCCCGCGCCGCGAACACCTCCGCCAGCGCCCGCCCCGCCGCGATCTTGCCGCGCGACAGCCCCGCCTCGCCCAGCACCGCGTCCGGCAATGCCGCGAATGCTTCCGGCCCCAATGCCGCCAGCGGCGCCACCCGCCGCCAGATCGCCCCGGCCGCCTGGTTGCTGATCTGCTGGCCCACGATCGCCTGCAGCAGCCCCGGAAACCCGCGCGGCCTGGTGCGCCAGGGCAGGGGCCCCGCGCGGCGCAGCACGGCCCGGAAATCCGGGTCCATCGCCAGCAGCCGCCGCAGCCCCGGCGCCGCGCCCACGCCGCCAATCTTTTCGTTCATCCGCATCATGCAAAGAAGTGCAACATCCCCTGCCGCCCCGCGCGAGAGCCTCTATTGTAACAGCCATGGAGAATTCCGCCGCCGGCGCCATGCCGCACCTCCTCGTCGTCGACGACGACCGCGAGATCCGCGAACTCCTCAAACAATTCCTGGAGCGCCAGCGCTTCCGCGTCACCGCCGTGCGCGACGGGCGGGAACTGCGCCGCGCCTGGCCGCTCGGCCACTACCAGCTCGTGGTGCTGGACCTCATGCTCCCCGGCGAATCCGGCATGGACCTCGCCCGCTGGCTGCGCGCGGAATCCAACATCCCCATCGTCATGCTAACGGCGCTCGGCGAGGAAACCGACCGCATCGTCGGCCTCGAACTGGGTGCCGACGACTACGTCCCCAAGCCCTTCAACCCGCGCGAACTCCTCGCGCGCATCCGCGCCGTGCTGCGCCGCGCCGGGGACGCGCCGGAGACGCGCGCGGAACCCACCGCCCGCGCCTACCTCTTTGGCGGCTGGACGCTGGAACCCTCGCGCCGGCGCCTGCTCAACCCGGATGCGGTGGAGGTCGCGCTCACCGGCGGCGAATACGACCTGCTGCTGGCCCTCGTCTCGCGCCCCAACCGCGTGCTCACGCGCGAGATGCTGCTGGACCTGCTGCGCGGCCGCCAGGCCGGCCCCTACGACCGTGCCATCGACGTCGCGGTCAGCCGCCTGCGCCGCAAGCTGGAGGATGACGGCCGCCACGCCCAGCTCATCAAGACCGTGCGCGGCGGCGGCTACGTCCTCGCCGCCGAGGTCGAGCGCCACTAGCCAAGCGATGTCCGCGCGCCGCTTCCGGCTCTGGCCCGCGACGCTCGCCGGGCGCACCGCGCTGGTGCTGCTGCTCTCGCTCGCCGCGGTGCAGGTCGCGGGGCTCACCATCCATGCGCTCGACCGCATCGGCCTGCAGGAACAGGCGGACCAGCGCGCCGCCCTGGTGCGCGCGCTGGTGCTATACCGCAACGTCGTGCTCTCCCAGCCCGCGGAGCGCCAGCAGCTCGTCGCCGACTACGGCCAGCGCGGCGGCATGCGCTCGACCATCCTGCACGGCGTGCCGCGGCGCGACATGCCGCCGCTGCGCCCGTTCCTGCAGCGCCTGCTGCGCGCGGAGGTGCGGCTCGTCCCCATCCCCTTCGCCCTGCGTCCGCGCCCGATGCTGCTGCTCGGCGGCGAACCCTACGGGCGCCTGCACGTCGCCATGCGGCTGCCAGACGGCGCCTGGCTCGACGTCCACGTTCCCCTGCCGCCGCTGCGGCCATGGGATTCGCCCACCTTCCTCGTCGCCTTCCTGCTGATGACCGCAGCCGCGGCGGTGCTCATCCTCTGGGCCACGCGCCGGCTGATCCGCCCCGTGGGCCTGCTCGCCGCCGCCGCCGAGCGTCTCGGCCGCGACGTCAACGCCGAGCCGCTGCCGGAAACCGGCCCGCTGGAGCTCGCCCAGGCCGCCCACGCCTTCAACACCATGGCAGCCCGCATCCGCCGCTTCGTCGCCGACCGCACCTTCCTCCTCACCGCCATCGGCCACGACCTCAAGACGCCGATCACGCGGCTGCAACTGCGTGCCGAGTTCATCGAGGACGAGGAACTGCGTGCCAGGATGCAGGCCGACCTCGACGAGCTGCTCGCCATGGTCCGCTCGACGCTTGAGTTCGGCCGCGACGTCGCCACCGACGAGCCGCTCTCCCAGGTCGATCTCGCGAGCCTGGTGCGCACCGTCGCCGACGAGGCCGCCGACCTGCGCCCGGACCTCGCACCCAGGGTGGACGTCACGGGTCCGGAACATCTCACCGCTGCCGTCCGCCCCATGGCGCTCAAGCGCGCACTCGCCAACCTCGTCGGCAACGCGCTGAAATATGGCGCCGCCGCCCACATCGCGCTCGCCGCCACGCCGCGCACGGTGACCATCGCCATCGAGGACGAGGGCGCGGGCCTGCCGCCCGAGGAGATCGAGCGCGTCTTCCAGCCCTTCTACCGCGTCGAGACCAGCCGCAACCGCGAGACCGGCGGCACCGGGCTGGGGCTCTCCATCGCCCGCAACATCGCCCGCGCGCATGGCGGCGACGTCACGCTGGCCAGCCGCCCAGGCGGCGGCCTGCGGGCGACCATAACGCTACCGCAATAACATCCGCAGCTTGCGCACCGCGCTGTCCGGCGTCGTCAGCACCGGCCTGCCCGTCGCCGCCGCCACGGCGGGCGCCGCGCGCGCGAGGCTGAACTGCGCCAGCGCGATCGCGTCGCAATCCGCGAGCCCGCGCGCCGCCTCCGCCGCGAGACGATCATGCGTCGCGCCATCCCCCGCATCCAGCGCCGCCAAGGCACCCTCGGCCAGCTTCGGCACCACGCTCACGGAGGCATCCGCCGCAGCGAACTCCGGCGGCATGGAGGCGAGGGTAGGGGCGAACGTCGCCAGCAGCCCGATCCGCCGCCCGAGCCCCAGCGCCTCCCCGATCATCGCCTCGTTGGGCTTGAGCACCGGCACCGGTGCGAGGTCCGCGGCCACCGCCTCGATGCACGGCCCGAAGGCCGAGCACGTGAACAGGATCGCGTCCGCCCCGCAGCGCCGCGCGTAGCGCCCGAGCGTCAGGAACCGCTCGGTCATCGCGTCATCCAGCTTCCCCGCCGCCGCGAGGTCCGCCGAAAGGGAATTGTCCAGCAGGTTGGCCAGCACCGCCTCCGGCCACAACCGCGCGAACGCCTCCGCGATCGGGCCCGGCGAATGGCGCAGCGCGTGGATCAGCCCGATGCGCGGCATGGCAATCCTTTCTTCCTGTCCCCCCCACGGGGTCGTTGTCGTTCCTCGTGAGCCCGGCTTTGCCCCGCCCGCCGCGCCGTGGCAAACGTCCGCGACCGGGCCGAACCAGTGGCGGCGATGTCTCCACGAAAAAGTCATGGCCCTGGCTTCCTCGTGCTGCGCTATCTCTGACGCCCGTCCCTGACGTCCGGGGGCACGTGCAGGAGGCAGCACGCGATGGCCGGCACCGTTTCCGTTCTTGCGCGATCGGCCGCCGCCGCCGCCGTCGCCGCGATGCTCGGCACCGCCAGTGCCTCCGCCGCCCCGTCCAACCCGCCAGCCGGCCAGCTATGGGGGAACGGCCAATCCACCCAAGGCGCCCACCTGCAACTCGTCGAGGTCGAACGGCGCGCGTTGAAGGCCGGCGAGCACGTGCCCTTCCCGTACAAGATCGGCTCCACCCTGGTCGTCTACCGGCTCAGGGCCACCGGCCTCACCCAGGGCAAGCCCTACGACCTCTGGCTGCACCTCGCTTTCGAGAACCCCGCGAACACCCACGAGGTGGTGGAGGTCGACGCCAGGGGCGACGTAACGCGCCAGGGCGGACCGGTGACCCTGCCGGTGATGAACTACCGCAAGGGCGAGCCCGTCGGCGCCGGCCTGATCTCGCCGGATGGCGCGGTCCGGGCGATCGGCAGGGCGTTTCCGTTCCCCCTGCAGGCGACGGATGGGCCCTGCCATCTGACGCTGGAACTCCTGGACCCGGCCGGCACGACGTTCGGCGCGGTCATGCGCGGCTTCCGTCCGGGCAGCGTGGTGGAAACCGTCTCGCGGTCAGGCCGGGAGGTGCTGCGCTCGCGCCACACCGTGCCTCCGGGCGGCACCTTCAACGTGGACCTCCGTCCGGCCGCGGCCGGCGGCGACCAGCAGGCCCGCTTCACCGCCCGGGGCCCGGACTGCCAGGTCAAGGTGGACTACGCCTGGGGCGCCGCCTCCATGGCCGCGCAGTGAGACCCGGGCGCGCGTTCCCGCCTGCCTAGCGTCCCAGCGCCGCCGCCACCTCCGCCAGCGCCGCGGGGTCGTCGATCGTGGGCGGCGCCTGCGGGTCCTCGCCATCGGCGATCCGCCTGATGCTGCCGCGCAAAATCTTGCCGGACCGCGTCTTCGGCAGCCGCGGCACCACGCGCACGTCGCGCAGCGCCGCCACCGGACCGATACGCTCGCGTACCATCGCCACCAGCTCGCGCGCGACCTCCTCCGGCGTGGCACCGCTCCCCGCCTTCAGCACCACGAGCCCGATCGGCACCTGGCCCTTGACCTCGTCGCGCGCGCCCACCACCGCGCATTCCGCGACCGCCGGGTGCGCGGCCAGCACTTCCTCCATCGCGCCGGTGGAAAGCCGATGCCCCGCGACGTTGATGATGTCGTCGGTCCGCCCCATCACCCACACGTCGCCGTCGCCGTCCACCATCCCGGCGTCGCCGGTGCGGTACCAACCGGGAAAATCCGCGAGATAGGCGCGGCGGAATCCCTCCGCGTCATGCCACAGTGTCGGCGCGCAGCCAGGCGGCATCGGCAGGCGGATCGCGAGGTTGCCGCTCTCGCCGCGCGGCAGCGGCTTGCCCGCGTCATCCAGCGCGACCACCTCATAGCCTGGCGAGGCCCGCCCGCCGCTGCCCGGTTTCGGCGGAAAGAGCCCGTAGCCGCGGAACCCGGCGGTGATCGGCCAACCCGTTTCGGTCTGCCACCAATGGTCCACCACCGGCACGCCGAGCTTCTCCGCCGCCCACACCGCGGTCGGCGGGTCGCAGCGCTCGCCGGCGAGATAGAGCGCCTCCAGCTTCGCCGGCCGGTGCGCCCGCATCAGCGCGCCCTCGGGGTCCTGCTGCTTGATGGCGCGGATCGCCGTGGGCGCGGTGAAGAACACCCGCACCCCGTGCTGGGCGGCGACGCGCCAGAACGCCCCCGCGTCCGGCGTGCCCACCGGCTTGCCTTCATACATCACGGAGGTGCAGCCCAGCAGCAGCGGCCCGTAGACGATGTAGCTGTGACCCACCACCCAGCCGACGTCGGAGGCAGTCCAGAACACATCCTCCGGCGCCACGCCGTAGATCATGCGCATCGAGTTCAGCAAGGCGACCGCATAGCCGCCGGTGTCGCGCACGATCCCCTTGGGCTTCCCAGTCGTTCCGGACGTGTACAGAATATACAGCGGGTCGGTCGCCGCCACCGGAACCGGCTCGGCGGGCGTCGCGGCTGCCTCCGCCTCGGTGAAATCATGGTCGCGCCCCGGCGTCATCGCCGCGTTCAGCATCGGCCGCTGCAGCACCAGGCACGCGTCCGGCTTGTGCGCCGAAATTCCGATCGCGGCATCGAGCAGCGGCTTGTACGCCACCACCCGTCCCGGTTCGATCCCGCAGGAGGCGCAGACCACCACGCGCGGCGTCGCGTCCTCGATGCGCTTGGCCAGTTCCGGCGCCGCGAAGCCGCCGAACACCACGGAATGGATCGCCCCCAGCCGGGCGCAGGCCAGCATCGCGATCGCCGCCTCCGGCACCATCGGCATGTAGATCACCACCCGGTCCCCGGCCGCCACGCCAAGCGCCCGCAGCGCGCCCGCCACCTTCGCCGTCCGGTCACGCAGTTCCGCATAGGAAACGTGCCGCACGCTTTCCGTGACCGGCGAGTCCCAGATCAGCGCCGTCCGCTCGCCATGCCCCGCCGCGACGTGCCGGTCGAGCGCGTTCTCCGCGACGTTGAGCGAACCGCCCGCGAACCATTGCCCGTACGTGCCCATCGCGGGGTCGAACACACGCTCCCAGCGCCGACGCCAGAGCAGCCCTTCCGCCGCCTTCGCCCAGGCCACCTCCTGGTCCGCCATCCACGCCGCGTAGGCTTGCGTGTAATTCATTTTTCCGTCCTCCCCGCCGCAGCTTTGCCTCCGCCACAAGCCCACGGCCAGCGTTTTGTGGCGGCGGGCCTGCCTTCCGGCCGCAAGGCAACTTGGCTATCGTCAACCGGTCACGGCCCGCAGGCCATGGGAGAGCGCAATGGACGTCGCAACGATCGACCAGCAGTACCAGCAACTGCAATCGCAGGCTCAGGAAACCATCGGCGAGTTGAAGGACCTGGCCGGCAAGCTGCAAACCGCTGCCCAGTCCGGCAACCAGGACGCGCGGGAATGGCTGCTCGACCTCAAGTCGGTGGCCCTCGCGATCCAGGCGGAACAGAACCAGGTCGGCATGCTGCTGCAGGCGCTGCACGGCTTCGTCGCCAACCAGGGCCAGCAACTCGCCCCGCAGCCGCAGCAACAGGCCTCGCCCTGGGGCCAGCCCCCAGCCCAGCCCTATCCCCAGCAACAGCCGCCTTATCCGCAGCAGCAGGGCTTCGGCCAGTCACCGATGGGCGGGGGTGTCGGCGGCATGCTCGGCAGCTTCCTCAACTCCGGCTTCGGCCGCGCGATCGAAATGGGCGCTGGCTTCGGCATCGGCAACGACCTGATCAACTCCATCTTCTGATCGCTGCCTTCGGACACGCACGGCCTCGCCCCACTGGGCAGGGCCGTGCGTGCCTGCCGCCGCCCATGTGGAAACCCCCTCAGCGCATTGACTTCCGCCCCACCCGCGGCCGCATCCCCACGCGCGCGGAAGCCGCGGCCTCGCGCCTGTTCTCCCCCGTCGCCCTCGGCCCCATCAGCCTCGCGCAACGCACCTGGGTTCCCGCCATGGTGCCCTGGCGCGCGACCGAGGATGGTTTCGTCACCGAAGCGGTGCTCGACTGGTACGCTCGCTTCGCGCGCGGCGAGCCAGGCGCCATCGTCATCGAGGCCACCGGCATCCGCGACGTCCCCTCGGGCCCGCTGCTGCGCATCGGCCACGACCGCTTCATCCCCGGCCTCGCGAAACTCGTGGAGACGGTGCGCCGCGAAAGCCGGGGCCGCACCAAGCTCCTCATCCAGGTCCTCGACTTCCTCGCCATCCGCCGCCGCCCGGACGCGGACAAATTCCTCGACCGCTTCCTCGCCATCACGGACGCGCACCGCAAGGCGCTGGCCATGCCCACGGCGACGGAAGCCGAGATCCGCGCCCGCCTCGCCACCCTCGCCCCCGCCGACCTCGCCCGAATCCTCGCGCCCCGCGAGCTTGAGGCGCTACGTTACGGCGCCCGCGAGCGCGTGACGGACACGCACCTCGCCCATATCCGCGACCTGCCCAGGGTGCTGCCGGAAACCTTCGCCGCCGCCGCCCGCCGCGCGCGGGCGGCCGGTTTCGACGGCGTGGAACTCCACTACGCCCACGCCTACACCATGGCGTCCTTCCTCTCGGCCACGAACACGCGCGAGGACGGCTACGGCACCACCATCGAGGGTCGCCTGCGCCTGCCACTCGAGGTCTACGCGGCCGTCCGCGCCGAAACCGGCCGCGACATCGCGCTCGGCTGCCGCTTCCTCGCCGAGGAGTGCATTCCCGGCGGCACGCAACTCCCCGACGCCGTCCAATTCGGCCTCGCCTTCGCCCGCGCCGGCATGGATTTTCTCTCCACCTCCCGCGGCGGCAAGTTCGACGACGCGAAACAGCCGGGCATCGGCGAAGCCGCCTACCCCTACACCGGCCCCAGCGGCTACGAGTGCATGCCCCACCACCTCTCCGACGAGCGCGGTCCCTTCGGCCGCAACGCCGCGCCCACGGCTTCCATCCGCGCCGCCATCCGCGCGGCCGGCCTCGAAACGCCCGTCGTCTGCACCGGCGGCATCCACAATTTCGAAACCGCGGAACGCATGCTTGCCGAGGGCGTCTGCGACATCGCCGGCGCCGCCCGCCAGGCCCTCGCGGACCCGGACTGGACGCGCAAGACCGCCCTCGGCCTCGGCGCCCAGGTCCGCCTCTGCGAATACACCAACTACTGCGAGGGCCTGGACCAGAAGCACAAGACGGTCACCTGCAAGCTCTGGGACCGCGTGGGCCTCGACGATCCGGCGGTGAAACGCACCGCGGACGGCAAGCGCCGCATGACCGCGCCGGACTGGTCGCCGCCAGCCGCCGCGTAAATCCGATTGCAGGCCCCAACCCGGCGGGGGTGGACATTACGCGCCGGCCGCGCTTCTTCCGGCCCCGGCCTCGCGCCGCCGAGGCCCAATCCTCAACGCAAGCGTGACGGAAGACACTCGAGCATGACCGCGAGCCTCCAGTTCGGCCTCGGCTTCGCCCACACCGACCTCGCCACCCGCGACGGCCTCGCGCGGCTCGACGCGCTCTTCGTCGAACGTCTCGCGCAGGCCGACGCGGCGCTCCACGCGCGGCTCATGGCCGCCCGCGCCGAACCCGAAACCATCCAGGGCAAGCCGGAATCCGACCTCATCATCGCACTCGCCCCGCATCTGGAGGCACTGCTCGGCGAACTCTTCGGCATCGCGGCGGAACTCGACGCCGCCGCCGCCGCAACCCTCGCGCGCGACCCCATCCATGCCTGCAAGCGCCTCTTCGTCCAGCGCCAGGCGGTCAAGAAATACGCCGATCCCAGCGGCTTCGACGGCCCCGCGCTGGAAGCTTCGCTCGCCGCGCGCCTCGGCACGCCCGTCACCGAGGCTGGCTTCGCCAACGCCGTCGCCGCCTGGGAAAAATCCGCGGATGCCGAGGCGCTTGACGAGGCGCTGCGCTACGCCGCCTGGGCGACGCTCACGCCCGCCGGCCACGCGCGCTGGGCCGACGGCGTGATGTTCCGCACCCCGCACAAAATCGACCCGATGCATCTCGTCCCCGTCGAAACCATCGTGCGTGACGGCGTCACCATGATGCGGCTGCCCCAATCGCACTGGCGCGCCCGCGACGGTTTCGCGCTCACGGATGCCGGCATGAGCACGAACCAGGCGCTCGACCACATGAACTACTGCATCTGGTGCCATGAGCAGGGGAAGGATTCCTGCTCCAAGGGCCTGCGCGACCGCAAGACGGGAGCGTTCCAGAAATCCGCGTTCGGCGTCGCCCTCAACGGCTGCCCGCTCGACGAGAAGATCAGCGAGATGCACGCGCTGCGCGCCGGCGGGCATCTCCTCGGCGCCTTCGCCACCATCGCGGTGGACAACCCGATGATGGCGGCCACCGGCCACCGCATCTGCAACGACTGCATGAAGGCCTGCATCTACCAGAAGCAGGAGCCGGTGGACATTCCGCAGGCGGAAACCGCCATCCTGCGCGAGGTGCTCGCCCTTCCCTGGGGCTTCGAGATCTACGCGCTGCTCACGCGCTGGAACCCGCTCGACGTGCGCCGCCCGCTGCCGCGCGCGAGCACGGGCCGCAGCGTCCTCGTCGTCGGCCTCGGCCCCGCCGGCTTCACGCTGGCGCACCACCTGCTCAACGACGGCCACCACGTGGTCGCGATCGACGGGCTCAAGATCGAACCCCTCGGCTTCGATCCCGCGGCGCCCGTCCGCGACGCCGCCACGCTCTTCGAGGATCTCGACGACCGCGTCATGGCCGGCTTCGGCGGCGTCGCCGAGTACGGCATCACCGTCCGCTGGAACAAGAACTACCTCAAGCTCGTGCGCCTGCTGCTCGAGCGCCGCGCGGAGTTCTCCGCCCATGGCGGCGTGCGCTTCGGCGGCGGCGCCACGGTCTCGATCGACGATGCCTGGGCCATGGGCTTCGACCACGTCGCCCTGTGCATGGGCGCCGGCAAGCCCACGGTGATCGACATGCCCGCCGGCCTCGCCCGCGGCGTGCGCCAGGCGAGCGACTTCCTCATGGCGCTGCAGCTCACCGGTGCCGCGAAGAAGTCGAGCATTGCGAATCTGCAACTGCGCCTGCCCGTCGTGGTCATCGGCGGCGGGCTGACCGCCATCGACACCGCGACCGAGAGCCTCGCCTACTACGTTCGCCAGGTCGAGAAATTCGCAGCCAGG
>JAJZUI010000109.1 GCA_021847175.1 Pseudomonadota bacterium | reverse complement strand
TGGCGTGCGCCGATCATGCGAGCCTGGCCGCCGGCGATCCGGCTCTTCGCGGCGCTGGGTCTCGCGTGATCCTGGACATCCGGAATGCGGTCAGCCGCCATGCCGCAGCGCGTGGAGAAAGGCGTAGACCACGATCGGGACCGCCAGCAGCACATAGACCCGCAGGCCGATCAGCAACCAGGTGATGCCGCGGCCGAGCTTCCGGCGCGGCAGCGGGCGTTCCGCGACGCTGGAGCGCTGGTCCGGGTCGAGTGCGTCGAGCGGGTCGGGGCGGATGCCACTCATGCCAGCAGGCCCGGAAAGACGGTGACGACGCCGAAGATGGTGCCGACCAGCGCGATCCCCACGATGATCGCCGTGCCCGCGACATTGGCGCGCCAGGTGTTGGCGAGCCCGCCCATGATCTCGCGGTCGTTGACCAGCAACAGCAGCAGCAGCAGCGCCGGCGCCATCAGCAGCGTCGCGATCACGTTCACCGAGAGCGTCATCGCCAGCAGCGGCGCGCCTGGGATCAATACGACCGCGGCCGCGAACACCGTGGACACGATCGCGGCGGCGTAGAACAGCCAGCCATGGGCGAAGTCGAGGTTGAGGCTGTGGCGCACCGCCAGCGTCTCGGCCAGCGCATAGGACGAACTGGCGGAAATGGTCATCGCCGCGACCAGGCCCGCCTCGATCATGCCGAGCGCGAACAGGCTGGCGCCGACGCCGCCGATATAGGGGCGCAGCGCGGTCGCGAAATCGGCGCCGTTCACCAGGTGGGAAACATCGATATGCGCGGCATGCAGCGGTGCCGCCGCGGCCACGGTGGCGATGGCGGCGACGGCGGCGACCAGCGCGCCGGCCGCCGTGTCCGCGCGGCCCTCGGCGATATCCGCGCGGGTGAGGCCTTTGTCGACGACGGCGCTCTGCTGGAAGAACAGCATCCAGGGCGTCACGGTGGCACCGATATTGGCCAGGATGAGAGTGACGAAGCCGGTGGTGATGCCGCCCGGCAGCGGCCCCCAGGTGGCCACCGCGTGCAGCAGCGCCGCCCCGCTCGGCCGCGCCAGGATCGCGGCGGGGACGAACAGCAGGTTGAAGGCGGCGAGCGCCATCAGCACCCGTTCCCACGTGGCGTAGCGGCGCAGCGCCAGCGCGCCGACCACGAGCAGCAAGCCGGCGGCAACGGAAAGCGCGGGCGGGACGCCGAAATAGAGCGCGCCGGCCTGGATGGCGATGAACTCGGTGACCAGCGTGAGCAGGTTGCCGACGACGAGATCGGCCATGGAGAACCAGCCCCAGAACGGCCCGAAGCGCTGGAAGATCAGCTCCGCGTGGCCGCGATGCGTTGCCGCCCCGAGGCGGACCGTCATCTCCTGCACCACGTAGGCCATGGCGAAGGTGAGCAGGATGAAGGGGACGAAGAAGCCGATGCCGTAGGCGGCGCCGGTGGTGGCATAGGAGACCATGCTCGGCCCGTCGTTCTCGCCGAGCATGACGAGGATGCCGGGACCGACGAGGAGCCAGAGCAGGCGCAGCTTGCGGTGCCCGGCGCGGGCGGCGCGCACGCGGCGCCGGTCGCGCGCGCGCAACAGGTCCTCGCGAAGGGGCTCCTCGCGCGGCGCCGTGTCGAACGCGGTGTCCGGGCAATGCAGCAAGGCGGTGGATCGGTTTGTTGCCAAGGCACAAGGATGTAGTCGTGGCTACATTTCCGTCAAGGAGTATGCTGCCGAGGCGGAATCCGGCACGGAGAGGACGCGATGGCGGGCAAGCGCAAACCGGGCGGGATAAGGGTGAAGCGCGTCTATGCGGCGCCGGACGCGGCGGACGGCGCGCGGGTGCTGGTGGACCGGCTGTGGCCGCGTGGCATCGCGAAGGAGAAGGCCCGGATCGATGCCTGGCTGCGCGATCTCGCACCGAGCGACGGGCTGCGGAAACGTTTCCACGGCCATCCCGAGGATTGGGAGGCGTTCCGCGCCGCCTATGCCGCGGAGTTGCGCATGCCCGCCGCGCAGGCCGCGTTGGCCGCGCTGCGGGAGCGGATCGCCACCGGGCCCGTCACCCTGCTCTACGCCGCGAAGGACGAGGAACGGAACAACGCGCTCGCGTTGCGCCTGTGGCTGCTGGGTGAACGAGGTACAGGAGGCTAAGCCTCCTGCCCAGCCGGGCGGACCCCGGAATCCATCGCGACCCGGAGCGCGGAGCCGGGACCCTCAGGCCTGTTTTCGTTCGATCAGCCCGCGCCGGATCACCCGTCCGCGCTCGATGCGATGCTCGATATACGCGCCATCCCCCCAGCGCACGGCGCGCGCCATCGCCTGCGCGTCCTCCATGAAGCGCGCGAGCATTTCCAGCAGCGCCTCACGGTTGTTGAGGAAGACGTCTCGCCACATCACGGGGTCGGAGGCGGCGATGCGGGTGAAGTCGCGGAAGCCGGAGGCGGCGAACTGCAGCACCTCCTCGCGGCTCTGGCTCTCGAGGTCGTCGGCGGTCCCGCAGATGGTGAACGCAATGAGGTGCGGCAGGTGGCTCACGATCGCGAGCACGCGGTCGTGGTGCGCGGGTTCCATGGTCGTCACCATGGAGCCGCAGCGGCGCCAGAGTTCCGCGGTTTTTTCCACCGCCGCCTCGTCCGTGCCCGGTGGCGGTGTGAGCAGGCACCAGCGGCCCTCGAAAAGTTCCGCGAAACCGGCATCGGGTCCGGAATGTTCCGTGCCGGCGAGCGGATGGGCCGGGACGAAGTGCACGCCGCCGGGCACCAGCGGCCCGACATCGCGGATCACCGACTGTTTCGTTGAACCCACGTCCGTGAGGATCGCGTCCGGCGAGAGATGCGGCGCGATCGCCTCCGCGAGGCCGGCATAAGCGCCGACCGGCGCGCACAGCATGATGCAATCGGCGCCGGCGACGGCCTCTTCGGCGCTCGCCACCACGCGGTCAGCAAGACCGAGCTCGCGCACCCGCTCGCGTGTCGCCTCGCTGCGCGCGGTTGCAACGATCTCGGCCGCGATGTCGCCGCGCGCTCGCGCAACGCGCGCGACGGAACTGCCGATCAGCCCGACGCCGATGAGGGCGAGGCGCCGGAAGAGCGGGTCAGCCATCCTTCTGCGACGCCATGAAAGCCGTGAGCGCGTCGGTGACCAGGCCGCATTCCTCGTCGGTGCCGATGGTGATGCGCAAGCAGTGCGGCAGGTCGTAGGCGCCCATCGCGCGCACGATGAGGCCGCGGGCGCGCAGCGCGGCATCGGCGGCGGCGGCGCGGGCCGGGGTGGCGAAATCGGCGAGGAAGAAATTGCCGTGGCTCGGCCACACCTTGATGCCCGCGCGCTCCAGCGCCGCGGCAAGCTTCGCCTTCGCCCGCGCGTTGTGCTCGCGCCCCTTCTCGACCCAGCCCGGCTCCTCCAGCGCCGCGACGGCGGCGGCCTGGGCGGCGATGTTGACGTTGAAGACGCCACGCACGCGGTTGACGGCATCGATCACGCCGGCGGGCGCGTAGGCCCAGCCCACGCGCATGCCGCCGAGCCCGTAGATCTTGCTGAAGGTGCGCAGCATCACGGTGTTGTCGCCGGCATCGACGAGCTTCACCCCGGGGTCGTAGTCCGCCGCCTCGACGTATTCGGCATAGGCGGCGTCGATCACCAGCAGGATGTCCGGGCGCAGGCCGGCGCGCAACCGCTCCATCTCGGACTGCGGCAGCAGGCTGCCGGTGGGGTTGTTGGGGTTGGCGACGAAGACGATCCGTGTCGCTTCCGTCACGTTCGCCAGCAGCGCGTCCACGTCGGTGGTAAGGTTCCTCTCCGGCACCTTGATGACGCGGCTGCCGGCATAGGTGCCGGCGATCTGGTACATGGTGAAGCCGTGCATCGACATCAGGATGTCGGTTCCGGCCCCGCCGTAGATGTGGCAGAGATGGCCGATCAGCTCGTCGGAGCCGGTGCCGCAGACGATACGGGCGGGCTCGAGCCCGTGGCGCCGGCCGATCGCCGCGCGCAGCGCCGTGGAGGCGCCATCCGGGTAGCGGAAGATTTCGGCGGCGACCTTGGTGTAGGCGGCGATGGCGCCGGGCGGCGGGCCGAAAGCGCCTTCGTTGGAGGAGAGCTTGATGACGCGGTTGACGCCCTCGAGCTTGCCCTCGCCCCCGACATAGGCGGCGATCTTCATCACCTCCGGGCGCGGCTCCGGCTGCCGTTGGGGCGAGGCGGGCTGCATGGTTCCGGGCGCGTTCATCATGGTCCCTCGGACGTTGCGTCGATCGGGGTGGCGTAGGCACCGAGCAGCACACCGGGGCGCGGCAAGTCGGTGAGCGCGAGGCGCGGGTCGGCCTCATCGAGGAAGCCCGCGACTTCGACCAGCGCCAGCGCCTCGCCGCCGGCGCGGCGCAGCAGGATGCTGGCGTCCGCGAACCCGGCGCGCGACAGCGCCGCGGCGAGACTCGCCTGGCTCATCCCGTCGGGCAGTTCGAAGGCGATCAGGCTGCGGTCATCGCCGCTGGGGTCCGGCGCGCGGGTGGCGACCACGAAACCCTCGGCGTGCGGCGCACCCTCCGGCCGCCGGCGCCAGAACGGCAGGCGGGCAGAGACATGGATGCGCGGCCCGTCGCCGTGCGGCAGCGCGGTCCACCAGGTGGTGAGCTCGTCGGCGGTGGGCAGCGGCAGCAGCGCCGCGGTCGCGGCCCCGCTGCTGACCTGAGCGATCGCCCGCGCCGGCGTGCGGTGCAGGTGGAGGGCGACGAGGGCGCCGAAATGCTCGCGCGCCAGCGCCGCCATGCCGTCGTCCGGCGCCGTCTCGCAGACGGCGACCGCGACCTTGCCCTCGATCGCGGTGAAGCCCAGGAACATTTCGCGCCAGATGCGCACCAGCGTCTGCGCCGGCAACTTCCCGCGATGGCGCGCGAGCAGACGGCGGATGATTGCGGCTTCGCGCCCCGGGCGGGTCTTCACCCCGGATTTCGAGGGCAGGTGGCCGATCCGGTCCACGATTTCTGCGCGCTGCATCAGCAGGTCGTGCAAGCGGTTGTCGATCGCGTCGATCTCGGCGCGCAGCGCGGCAAGATCCGGCTGGCTCGTGGCGGCCTTGGGGTTTGGGGGGACGTTGTCTGGCATTCCATTTCTTCGCGACGCCGGAGCGTCGTAACCGATGCGCCTCCAACTGCAAAGCACAGGTTCCACGAAGCGGCGGAAGCATGCCACCAACGCGCGGTTGCAACGTGGGCCTCATCTGCGCATATCCCGCGTCTGCGCATATGCCGCGCGGAGCTGCCATGGACCTGCCGGACCTGCCCGAGGCCGAACACCAGAACGTCCGCTTCGCGGACGGGTTCGTGCTCGACTGCGGCACGACGCTGCCGGAACTTACCGTCGCCTACCGCACCTACGGCACGCTGGACGCGGCGCGTGCCAACGCGGTGCTGGTCTGCCATGCGTTGACCGGCGACCAGTACGTCGCGGAACCCTCGCCCGTCACGGGCAAGGAGGGCTGGTGGACGCAGGTGGTCGGCCCCGGCCGGCCGGTGGACACGGACAGATACTTCGTGATCTGCGCCAACGTGCTCGGCGGCTGCATGGGCAGCACCGGGCCGCGCAGCCTGCGCCCGGACGGTTCACGTTGGGGCACGGATTTCCCGCCGGTGACCATCCGCGACATGGTGCGCGCGCAGAAGCGCCTGGTGGAGCATCTCGGCATCGAGCGGCTGTTCGCGGTCATCGGCGGCTCGATGGGCGGGATGCAGGTGCTGGAATGGGCCTCGACCTATCCCGACGCGTTGTTTGCCGCGGTACCGATCGCGGCAGCCTCGCACCATTCGGCACAGAACATCGCCTTCCACGAGGTCGGCCGCCAGGCGATCTTCGCCGACCCCGAGTACCACGGCGGGCGCTACCACGAGCATGGCACCATCCCCGCGCGCGGGCTCGCGGTGGCGCGCATGGCCGCCCACATCACCTACCTCTCGGAGGAGGCGCTGGCGCGCAAGTTCGGCCGGCGGCTGCAGAACGGGGGGCTGTCGATCTTCGGCGACATGTTCCAGGTGGAATCCTACCTCCGCCACCAGGGCAGCACCTTCGTCCGCCGCTTCGATGCCAATTCGTACCTGACCATCACCCGTGCGATGGATTATTTCGACCTCGCGGCGGACCACGGGGACGACCTCGCCGCCGCCTTCGCGGGAACGAGGGCCCGGTTCTGCGTCGTGAGCTTTTCCAGCGACTGGCTGTTCCCCACGCGCGAGAGCCGGGCGCTGGTGCGCGCCCTCAACCGCGCCGCGGCCAACGTGAGCTTCGTCGAGATCCCGACCGACAAGGGCCACGACGCTTTCCTGCTCGACGAGCCGGATTTCCACCGCACGCTGGCGGGCTTCCTCGCCGGCTGCGCGGAACGGGCGGGCATAGGGCGATGACGGGGTTGGGTCGATGAACGAAATCAGCCGGCCGACGCCCGAGCCCATCAAGTTCGTGGCCAAGAACATGCGCCTCGACCTGCGGCTGATCGCGGAGATGATCGAGCCCGGCTCGCGCGTGCTCGACATCGGCTCGGGCGACGGCAGCCTGATCGAGACGCTGTTCCGCACCAAGGGCTGCGACGCGCGCGGCATCGAGATCGACATGGCGGAGGTGACGCGCTCGGTGGCGCACGGCCTGCCGGTGATGCACGGCGACGCGGACCACGACCTCGCGGAATATCCCGACGGCGCCTTCGACTTCGTGGTGCTGAGCCGCACGCTGCAGGCGGTGGAGCGGCCGCGCGAGGTGCTGCGCCAGATGCTGCGCATCGGCACGCGCGCGATCGTGAGCTTTCCTAATTTCGGTCACTGGCTGGTGCGTTGGCAGCTGCTCAGCACGGGGCGCATGCCGATGACGAGCGTGTGGTCGCGCGCCTGGTACGAGACGCCGAACATCCACCCCTGCACGATCCGCGACTTCATGGCGCTGTGCGAACAGGACGGATACGTCATCGAGCTCTGGCTGGCGGTGGACGAGGCCGGCCAGCGCTCGCCGTGGCGGCGCTCTCCCGGGCTCGCGAACGTTTTCGGTGAACAAGCGCTGTTCCGGCTGCGCAAGGCGTAGCCGCGGCTGGATCCCTACACCGCCGGCACCAGCACGCGCCGGCGCTTGGGCTTCGCGCCCGCGGGAATCGCGCCGTAAAGATCCTTCGTCGCCTCGGTGATCGTGACGCCGGCGAGCCGCGGCGCGGCGCGGCCGCCGCGCTCCCACAGCTTCGCGCCCCTCAGCACCAGGCGCGACTGCATCGGCGGCACGAACAGCGCCGTCTCCCGCCGCTCGACGCGGAACAGCGACCGCGCAAGGAGCCGGCCGATCTGCCCTGGCGAATAGGGCTGACCCTGGCCGAACGGCGTGCTCTCCGCGTGCGCCCATATGCCGCTGCGGTTGGGCGCCACCACCAGCAGCCGCCCGTCGTCCTTCAGCACCCGCCAGACCTCGCGCAGCATCGCCCGCGCGTTTTCCGCCGACTCGATGCCGTGCACCATCAGCACCCGGTCGAAGCAGAGATCGGGGAAGGGAAGCGCGTCCTCCTCCGCGACACAGCTGAGGCTCGGCCCGTCTGGCGGCCAGCGCGCGGCGCCAAGCTGCGCCGGGATGACGGCGACGATCCGCCCCGTGCCCCCGCGCCAGATGCGCAGGTACGGCAGCGTGTAGCCAAGGCCGAGCAGGGTCTGGCCGCCGAGATCGGGCCAGGCCGCCGCCAGCCGCTCGCGCAGCAGTCGCGCCGCGATCGCGCCGCCGCGCGTCGCGTAGAACTGCGCCGCCGCGTGGACGTCGGTCGCCATGGCGCACGTATAGCACGCCGGCGCGCGGGAGAGGACGCCCGCCGGCTGGCAACCGCGTCCGGGGCTGTTAGGATCGGCGCATGATCGAAGCCACCCCCGTCCCCATCCTCTCCGACAACTACGCCTGGCTGCTGCGCGAGCCGGAATCCGGCCTGCTCGCCGTCGTCGACCCCGCGGACGCGACGCCGGTGATCGCCGCGATCGAGGCAGCGATCCGCGAGAAAGGCGGAGAATTGGCCCTGATCCTCCTCACCCACCACCACGGGGACCACGTCGCCGGCACCGACGAGGTGCGGGCGCGCTTCGGCGCCGCCGTGGTCGGCGCGAGGGCCGACGCGCACCGCCTGCCCCGGCTCGACCGCGAGGTGGCGGAAGGCTCGGAAGTGGATTTCGGCGCCGCCACGGCGCGCGTTTGGGAAACGCCGGGGCACACGCGCGGGCACATCGCCTATGTCTTCACCGAGGGCGAGCAGGGCCTGCTGCTGTGCGGCGACACGCTGTTCAGCCTCGGCTGCGGCCGGCTGCTCGAGGGCACGGCGCAGGAGATGTTCACCTCCTTGCAGCGCTTCGCCGCCCTGCCGCCGGCGACCCTCGTCTGCTGCGGGCACGAATACACCGAGAGCAACGCCCGCTTCGCCCGCCACGCGGACCCGGAAAACCTCGACCTGATGGCCTATGAGCAGCAGGTCCTGGCGTGCCGCGCCGAGGGCAGGCCGAGCCTGCCGAGCCGGCTGGCCGACGAGCTCGCCTGCAACCCATTCATCCGGGCGCCCGACGTGGCCACACTCGCGGACCTGCGCACGCGCAAGGACTATTTCCGCTAATGGACCTGCGCGACCCCGCCCTCGCGGCGCGAGACGTGATCGCGGCGCCGCGCTCGGCCCTCTAACGCTCGCGTTTCAGCCTCTTTCCGGGTATAGTTCGCCTCAGAAATAAGGATTCGCCGGGAAGCTTCATGGCCGTCGCCGCCTCATCGCGCCCCCTCGCCTCGCCAGGCATCGTCGCCCTCATCCGCCGGCGCTTCGCCGAGCTCGGCGGCTACGCGCTGGGGCTCGCGAGTGCGCTGCTGCTGCTGGCACTGGTTTCCTACGACGCAGCCGACCCCTCGCTCGACACCGCCACCACCGGGCCGATCCACAACCTGCTTGGTATGGCGGGGGCGGCCGTTGCCGACCTGCTGCTGCAGCTCTTCGGGCTGGCGGCGGCGCTGCCGGTGTTCGCACTCGCCGCCTGGTCCTTCCGCCTGTTTGCCGGGCGCGGCACGGCGGGCAGCCTCGGGCGGTTTGTCGCACTGCTGCTGGCGATGCCGGTGCTGGCCGGCGTCTTCGGTTCCCTGCCGGGCCCGCACGGCATGCGGCTTACCTGGCCGGTGCCGGCGGGCCCCGGCGGCGCGATCGGCGCGCTGCTGGCGCACTGGGTGCTGGGCGCGGGCGAGCACCTGTTCCCGCACGGGGCGCTGGTGGCCGGCCTGCTCGGCGCGGTGCTCGCGGTGCTGCTGATGCTTCTGGCGCTGGGGCTCAACCGGCGCGACTGGCGCGTCGCGGGCGGCGCGGCCGCGCGATCCGTGCGCCACGGCCGCCGGGCCGCGCGCCTGGTGGGCCGCACCGGGCAGATGCTGGGCCGCGTGGCGCTCTGGGTCTTCCATCGCGCCGAGGGCACGCGGATGCGCCCTCCCGCGGGCGCCTATGCCGCGGACGACGATGCCGTGGGCGCTTATGCGCCGCCCGGTCTCAGGCGCGAGCCGCGCGTGGTGGTGGATGAGGCCGTCGACCGTGTCGGCTCCGATGTCATCGAGGCCGTCGCTCCGGCGCGCGAGCCGGCTGCCCCGCGCGCTCCCGCGCGCCCGCGCGTCGCGGCCAGCCCCCGCAAGACGCCGCCACCGCGGCAGGAGACGCTGAAGCTCGAGGGCCAGTGGCACACCCCCTCCCTGTCGCTGCTGCGCCCGCCACCGGCGCGCGGCACCTCCGGGCCCACCGAGGAGGCGCTGCAGGCCAACGCGCGGCTGCTGGAGAACGTGCTCTCCGACTATGGCGTGCAGGGCCAGATCGTCGAGATCCGGCCCGGCCCGGTCGTCACGCTCTACGAGCTGGAGCCCGCGCCCGGCATCCGCAGCGCGCGCGTGATCGGGCTCGCCGACGACGTGGCGCGCAGCCTCTCGGTGACCGCGGTGCGCATCGCGACGGTGCCGGGCCGCAACGTCATCGGCATCGAGGTGCCGAACGCCAGGCGCGAGACCGTGTTCCTCGCCGAGCTCCTGGGCTCGGAGGAATGGGAGCGCCAGCAATCCCGCCTCGTCCTGGCACTCGGCAAGGACATCGGCGGCGAGCCGGTGGTCGCCGACCTCGCGCGCATGCCGCACCTTCTGGTCGCGGGCACGACGGGCTCGGGCAAGTCTGTGGGGATCAACGCGATGATCCTCTCGCTGCTGTTCCGCCTCTCGCCCGAGGAATGCCGGCTGATCCTGATCGACCCGAAGATGCTGGAGCTTTCGGTCTACGACGGCATCCCGCACCTGATGGCCCCCGTGGTGACGGAGCCGGCCAAGGCGGTGACGGCGCTGAAATGGACCGTGCGTGAAATGGAACGCCGCTACCGAGCGATGAGCCAGCTCGGCGTGCGCAACATCGGCGGCTACAACGAGCGCGTCACGGAGGCGCGGTCCAAGGGCGAGGTGGTCACGCGCCGCGTGCAGACCGGCTTCGACCCCGAGACCGGCAAGCCGATGTTCGAGGAACAGGCGCTGGCGCTGGAGCGGCTGCCCTTCATCGTCGTCGTCATCGACGAGATGGCCGACCTGATGATGGTCGCCGGCAAGGAGATCGAGGCGGCGGTGCAGCGCCTCGCGCAGATGGCGCGCGCCGCAGGCATCCATGTCGTGATGGCAACGCAACGACCCTCTGTCGACGTGATCACCGGCACGATCAAGGCGAACTTCCCGACCCGCATCAGCTTCCAGGTGATCAGCAAGTTCGACAGCCGCACCATCCTCGGCGAACAGGGCGCCGAGCAGCTGCTCGGCCAGGGCGACATGCTCTACATGATGGGCGGCGGGCGCACGATCCGCGTGCACGGGCCCTTCGTCTCCGACCGCGAGGTGGAGGAGGTGGTGGCCTTCCTGCGCGAGCAGGGCGAGCCCGCCTATATCGAGGAAGTGACGGAAGCCGCGGACGACGGCGAGGGCGGGCTCACGCTGTCCGGCATCGCCGGCGCCTCGGATGGCGAGAAGGGCCTGTTCGACCAGGCCGTCTCCATCGTCGCGCGCGAGGGCAAGGCCTCCACGAGCTTCCTGCAGCGACACCTGCAGATCGGCTACAACCGCGCCGCGAAGCTGATCGAGCAGATGGAGAAGGAAGGCATCGTCGGCCCCGCGAACCATGTCGGCAAGCGCGAGGTGCTGGTGCGCCGGGACGACGATTAGGGCGAGGCCAATCCCGAGGCTCTACGAGCCGAGATATCCGGGTATCGCGTCCTTGATGCCCGCCACGACGTCCTCCCACGAATTCGGCTTCGTCTGGCGGAACAGCCGCATCGAGGGGTACCACGGCGTGTCTGCCCGCCCGAGCAGCCAGCGCCAGTCGGGCGCGCGCGGGATCATCACCCAGACGGGCCGGCCCAGTGCGCCCGCGAGATGCACGACGGAGGTATCGACCGAGACGATCAGGTCGAGGTTCTCCATGATCGCCATCGTGTCCCCGTAATCGCCGATCTCGGCACCCAGGTTCACCAGTGGCGCGCGGGCGAAGAAGCCGCCCGCCTGCGGTGTCGCCGGCCCCTTTTGCAACGCGACGAAGGCGATGCCGGGAAGATCGAACAGTGGCTTGTAGGTGGCGAGCGACGTCGAGCGGTTGCGGTCGTTGTTGTGCGCCGGCCGTCCGGCCCAGACCAGGCCCACGCGCTTGAACCCCCTGGGGATCAGCGACCGCAACCGTTCGCGCCAGGCAACGACTTTCGCGGGGTCGGCGCGCAGGTAGGGGATCGGCGCCGGAATTGTCTCCACGCGCGTCTTCGCGAGCCTGGGCAGGCCGGATAGCGCCGCATAGGCGGCGTAGGGCGGGCAGTCGTCCCATTTTTGGAAGATCGTGGCGCGTGGCGCCAATTGGCGGATCAGCTCGCCCACTTCCTTGCCGCAGCCGATGGCGATGGCGCCGGCTCCGGAATGTTCCCGCGCCCAGGGGATGTAGCGGCTGAACTGGATGACGTCGCCGAAACCCTGGTCGCCGACCAGCAGCAGCGTCTTGCCGTCCAACCGCTCGCCCTGCCATTGCGGCCGGTCCGCGCGCAGCACCTGCGGCGGGATCAGCGGTGCGGCGCCGCCGATCTGGAAGCGCCACTCGTACTCCTCCCACCCCTCCTCCATCTGCCCTCGCGCGAGCAGCACCTCGGCGCGGACGAAATGCGCCCCGGGCTGCCTGGGGTCGATGGCCAGCGCCGCCTCCGCGCAGGCGAGCGCCTCGTCGTATTCCGCGCGCTCCGAATGGATGATCGCGAGGTTGTGCAGGCACAGGGGATCAGCCGGCGCGAGCGCCACCGCGCGCTTGGCCGCGACGAGCGCCTCGTCGTGGCGCCATAGCGTGCGATAGAGTTCGCAGATGTTGCGCAGGTAGAGCGGCGTGTCGACGCCGTATTTCAGCGCACCCTCCATGTACTCGAGCGCTTCCTTGCGCCGCCCCTGGCGGAACACGACGATGCCCATGAGGTGCAGCGCGTCCGCCTGCGTGGGATGCGCCTCCAGCACGTGGCGCAACAGACGCTCCGCCTCCGCAAGCTTGCCGCCGCGCTCGTATTCCGCGGCGACCTGGAAGATCTCGCCCACCGGCACCGCCGCCGTCAGCACGCGCGGCGCGGGCTTTTCCTCGGTGCGCGCCGCGCCGCTCATTCGGTGCTGTAGCCGAGCTTCTCCATGACCGGCGCCAGGATCGGAATCGCGGGCTCCAGCGCTGCGCGGTAATGGCGCCAGCGGCCGACCGAGCGGTCGTAGAGCTTCTCCGTCACCTGCGCGTAGCTCGCGGTGCGGGCGTAGCGACGGTTCTCGTGGAAGGCGAGGCACCCCTCGTACCAGTCGACGCCGACGAAGCCGAGCAGCGCGCGCACCGTCGCTTCCTGGTCGGCGATCATGTCCTCGTAGCGCACCGGCAAGTATTTCAGGCTCATTTCGGAGCGGTAATGTTCCACCAGCTCCATCACCCGCACGTAATGCGTCGCCGCCGTCTCCAGCGCGTGCCCGCAATAAAGGCCGTGGGTGAAGAGGTTCGAGATCGCCGAGACCATCACGTCGAGCGGATGGCGGATGACGTGGATGAGCGGCGAGGCCGGGAACAGCAGCGCGATGAGGCCGAGATGGGTCTCGTTCAGCGGCATCTTGTCGGTGAACCAGGGCGCGTCGTCGCGCACCACGCCCATCTGCCGCGCCCGCGCGAGGTAGTTGTCGCGCAGCC
This sequence comes from Pseudomonadota bacterium, assembly GCA_021847175.1. Lineage (GTDB taxonomy): Bacteria > Pseudomonadota > Alphaproteobacteria > Acetobacterales > Acetobacteraceae > JAJXXT01. The sequence continues at coordinate 53 of JAJZUI010000109.1, read as the reverse complement.
GGTCGAGCCCGTCGCGCTGGTCGCCCATCCACAGCTCGGCCAGTGCCTCCGGA
>JAJZUI010000108.1 GCA_021847175.1 Pseudomonadota bacterium | reverse complement strand
CTCGCGTTGAAGCAGGATGCCGAGCCGCCGGTAGCCGAAGCGGCGTCGTTCCGCCGCCAGCCGCCGAAGCCGATCACGCACGTCCACATCGCCAACCTCGGGTTCGCGGCGCACCGTCTTGGGATCGACCTGGACCAGCCCGCAGGCCCGCCTCTGGGAGAAGCCGCGCTCGGCCATCAGGCGGAGAACGGCATCCCGGCGCGCCGCGGGCCCGGTCAGTTTTTTCCCAGAAGGTCTTTCAGGGCAGCAACGTCCAGCATCGACTCCGCCAGCAACTTCTTCAGCCGCCGGTTCTCGTCCTCAAGCGTTTTCAGCTTCTGGGCGTCCGACACCGACATGCCGCTGTACTTCGCCTTCCACCGATAGAAGGTCTGCTCGCTGATCCCGTGCCGCCGGCAAACCTCCGCCGTCGCGCTCCCGGCCTCTTGCTCGCGCAGAACCGCAATTATCTGCGCTTCGGTGAACCTCGACTTTCTCATGTCCGTCTCCTTGGTGACGGACTCCCATAAAAATCGCGGGATCAGGAGGGGGGCAGGTCACACAGAACTTACGTCCGGTTTTCTCAAATATTGTTGGCGGCATATATTAGCGTCAAATTTTATGGAAGTAATTGCCGAAAAACCCTGTGCGAATGGAGCCGAAGTCCTAGCTTTCCCCTAGTTTCGTAATGAGACGTGGCCGACACCAACCCCTCCCAGCTTTGCGGTGCTGCCAGAAGTGTAAAGTCAGACGGATATCGCTATAGCCCACCCAGGGCCAAACCACGCCCCGGCGAGGCCTGTGCCCCGACCGCGAGACAGATAACAGACGCTGGGCCGTCAGGCGGATACGCCCTGGCGCGCCGCCGCGCGTTCCGCCTCCACCATGTAGTCGCGCGCGAGCGGCAGCGCGGCCTGGTCGCGCACCAGCTGGAGCTGGAAGTTCATGTGGTCCTGGCGGCGGAAGGCCAGCTCCGAGCCCGCGAGGTAGAACTCGAACATGCGGCAGAAACGCTCGTCGTAGAGGCCCTGGATGGCGTCGCGGTTGGCGGCGAAGCGGCGCCGCCACTGGCGCAGCGTCATCGCGTAGTGCAGGCGCAGGATCTCGATGTCCGTCGTCTTGAGCCCGGCACGCTCCACCGCGGGCAGCACCTCGGAGAGCGACGGCGAGTAGCCGCCCGGGAAGATGTATTTGGCCAGCCACGGGTTGGTGCAGGCCGGCCCGTCGAAGCGGCCGATCGAGTGAATCACCGCCACCCCGTCCGGCACCAGGCAGCGCTTCACCACGCGGAAGAACGTCTCGTAGAAGCCGACGCCGACATGCTCGAACATGCCGACCGAAACGATACGGTCGAAGCCGATGTGCAGCGCCCGATAATCCATCAGTTCGAAGGTGACCCGATCCGAGAGCCCCTCGGCGGCGGCGCGCGCCTGCGCCTCGGCGAGTTGTTCCGTGGACAGCGTGATGCCGGTGACGCGCGCCCCGTAGTCGCGCGCCAGCATCAGCGCCATGCCGCCCCAGCCGCAGCCGATGTCCAGCACCGTCAGATCCGGCCGGTCGAGCCGCAGCTTGGAGGCGATGTGGCGCTTCTTGGCGAGTTGCGCCTCCTCCAGCGTCTCGTCGCCCTTCGGGAAATAGGCGCAGGAATATTGCCGGTCGCGGTCGAGAAAGAGCGAGTAGAGGCGGCCGTTGAGGTCGTAATGGTGCGCCACGTTGCGGCGCGCGCGCGAGACCGGGTTGAACTGCGCGATGCGGCGCGTCATGCGGCCAAGCCGTCCGCGCAACGCCATCAGCGGCACGCCAGCGGTCTCCGAGCCCTGGTTGGTCATCAGCACGTCGAGCACGTCGTAGATGGAGCAGTCGACCGGCGTGAGCGTGCCGTCCATGTAGGCCTCGCCAAAATGGAGGCCGGGGTTGAGCACCAGGCGTCGGATGGTGGCGTTGTCGGCGATGGCAATCACCGCCTCCGGTCCTTTTTCGCCGGCGTAGGTGGTGATGGAACCGTCCGGCCAGCGGACTGTGAGCCGGCCGAGGACGATCAGTCGCCTGAGAATGAGATCGAGCAATGCCCGCATCCTGCCCCCCCGCGTTTCGAAAGGGCACAGATTGAACCCTGGGAGATGGAAGAAGGCAACCTCGCCCGGCACGGCCCCCGCGGGCGATCAGGGCCGCGGCACCACCCGGTAGAGCGCGATGCCGGGCCGTTCCGCGACTCGGACGAGACGGCCGTCGAGCAGCTCCGGCGCCGCGCCGGCCCAGGTGCCGGTGACGATCATCATGTCGAAATGGCGCAGCGCCGGACCCACGCGGCCGTGATGGCGCACGCCGAGCACAGCGCGGGCGACCGTCTGCATCGCCGCCTCGGTCCTGGCCTCGGCGGGCAGCGCCCCGAGCGGCTGCTGCCCCGGCTTGTCGAACAGCGCGGGGACGAAACGGTTCGAGATCGCCGCGAGATAGACTGGGAAATGGTAGTCAGTGGGCCAGGTGAGGTCGATCATCCAGGGGCTGAGCCCCTTGGGCGCCGTGTTCGCCTGCACCTCGCCGACGCGCGCGCGCGGCGGAACCTGGTCGAGGATCCAGCGCACGTCGCGCAGATAGGGGCCGGTGCGCGACCAGGCGATCAGCATGATCGCGAGGCGGAAGACGAACATCGCGCCCAGCGCAGCGGCGGCGAGGCGTCCGGCGCGGGGCTGGGCGAACGAGGGCAGGAAGACCACGCTGAGCAGCACGCCGGCGAACAGCTGGAAGCGGACATTCACGTAATGGAGCCCGTGCTCGGCGAACGGCATGGCAAGGCCGAGCACGACCGCGACCAGCAGGACGACGAGGCCCGCGGGCGAGACCGCGACGCGGCCGGTGCGCCGGGCGCGCAGCAGCACGACGATGAGCACCAGCCCGGTGACCAGCCCGAGTATCACGGGGTAGGAGAACCAGGCGGAGCTGATGCTGTGCCAGAGCAACGCCAGCCTCTCGTGCGAGGTGCGCCCGCCGACGGTGAGCACTTTGGTGGCGCTGTAGAGCCCGCCGAGCAGGACGGCGGCAGGCAGCGGCGGCAGCAGGGCGGCGGCAAGACGGCCCGCGCGCCCAGGGCCAGGCGCGCGGGCCTTCCAGGCGCGAACCAGCGCGTCCGCGCCGAGGAAGGCGCCGAACGCGAAGGCACCGAACAGGTGAGCGACGAAGAGCACGAAGCCGAACGGCAGCGCCAGCGCCGACAATCCGGCGAGGCCCCGCGGCGTGGCCACACGTTGGCGCAGCAGCAGCCAGGCGCCGGCGGCCCAGAAGGCGAGCATCAGCGACAGGCAGTAGTTCATGAAGCCGGCGAGCAGCCCGCCGTTCCAGGCGGTGAAGGCGGCGGTGAGGAACCAGGGCGACCAGCGCCCGTGCAGCGCGCGGCCGAGCAGGCCGAGCCCACCGATCCAGCCGATGACGATGAACGCCAGCAGCAGCTTCGCAGCCAGCGTCGCCGACATGATGTGCAGTAGCGGCGGCACCAGCAGATCCATGCCGAGATTGGGCACGAACACCCAGTGCACGCGGTAATGGCTGGCTACCGCGCTGCCCTTGAGCTGGCCCGCGAGCAGCATCATGCGGACCATGTGGTTGGGCAGGTCCGTAAGCGGCGGCATGCCCACGAGCAGCAGCGGCGTGCAGAGCAGCAGGCCGAGTACCAAGCTCGCCGTCACCGGCGCCGACAGCACGCGGCGCAAGGCAGGGGTGGATGGGGCGAGACTGATCCCGGCGCTCATGGCGCAAGTCTCGCCGCGATGTCTGATTCGTCCAGGCCCGGCTACCAAACCGGCCCTGGACTGGTCTCAGACTTCCGGCTGGGGCGCCGCCTCGGGGTCGAGCAGGGAGGCGATGTCGACCGTCTCCGCCGCTTCCTCGACGCCGATCGCCTCGCCGCGGGCCTGCTTCTCGGCCTCCTCGGCGCTGCGCGCAACATTGACGCGGACCGGAAGCGCCACTTCCGGATGCAGTGCCACGAAAACCGTGGACACGCCGAGCGCCTTGATCGGATGCGCCAGCGTCACCTGCGAGCGGTCGATGGTGAGCCCCGCCCCCGTGCACGCCTCGGCGATGTCGCGGGCGGAGACGGACCCGTAGAGGCTGCCGCTCTCGCCGGCCTGGCGGATGATGACGACCGAGAGCCCGTGCACGCGCTCTGCGACGCGCTCGGCTTCCTCGCGGCGCTTGAGGTTTTGCGCCTCAAGCTGGGCACGCTGGGACTCGAAGCGGGCAAGGTTGTCCTTGCTGGCTCGGATCGCTTTCTTCTGCGGCAGCAGGAAGTTACGGGCGAAGCCCGGCTTGACGCGGACCACCTCGCCCATCTGGCCGAGTTTTTCCACGCGCTGGAGGAGAATGACTTCGACGGCGGCCATGGCTGTTCTCCTCAGGCGACCGTGTAGGGCAGCAGGGCGAGGAAGCGGGCGCGCTTGATGGCCACCGCGAGCTCGCGCTGCTTCTTGGCCGAGACCGCGGTGATGCGGCTGGGCACGATCTTGCCCTTCTCGGAAAGGAAGCGCGACAGCAGGCGCACGTCCTTGTAGTCGATCCTGGGCGCGTTGGCGCCGGAGAACGGGCAAGACTTGCGACGGCGATAGAACGGGCGGCGGGCGCCGACGGCGGTGCGGCGGGCCGCGGGGTTAATCTCGTCCGACATGGCTTACTCCTCGTCCGCGCCGAAGCTGTCGCGCGGCATGATTTCCTCGCGCGCGCGGAACTCCTCGCGGTCGTCATAGGGATTGCGCTTGCGCCCGCTGTCGAAGCGGCCGGAGGGCTTGGGCCCGCGGAAGATCTTGTCGCGGTCGTCGCTCTTCTTGGCGAGCATGGCGCTGGGGCCTTCCTCGATCGCCTCGATGCGCACGGTCATGAAGCGCAGCACGTCCTCGTTGAGGCGCAGCTGGCGCTCCATCTCCACGATCGAGGCCGGCGCGGCCTCGAGGCCGAGCAGCATGTAGTGGCCCTTGCGGTTCTTTTTGATGCGGTAGGCGAGCCCGCGCAGGCCCCAGTATTCGCGCTTGGCGACCTTGCCGCCTTCCGCCTCGAACTGGGTGGCGATGCCGTCCGCGATGGCCTCGACCTGCTGCTGCGTGACGTCGTTGCGTGCGATGTACACGCATTCATAGAGCGGCATGGCAACTCCCTCTGGCTTGTCTCTGCCCCAAACCCTCAACGGGAACTCCCCGTCTGGGGTCCGTGCCGGGATGGCACGCGGGCATAGCCGCACGGGGGCCGTCCCCGAGCGGCAGGGTGGCGCGGCTTATACGGGGATTTCGCCGCGGCGCAAGCGCGCGCCTCGCCGGACGCCGTCAGCCGGCGGCGTAGGCTTCCCAGCCGCGACGGCGCAACTCGCAGGCGGGGCACGCGCCGCAGCCATAGCCCCAGGCATGGCGCCGCGTGCGCTCGCCGAGATAGCAGGTGTGGGTTTCCTCGCGGACGAGGTCCACCAGCGCCTCACCGCCGAGTTCGTGGGCGAGCCGCCAGGTCGCGGCCTTATCCAGCCACATCAGCGGCGTGTGCAGCACGAAGCGCCGCTCCATGCCGAGATTGAGCGCCACCTGCAGCGCCTTCAGCGTGTCGTCGCGGCAATCCGGATAGCCGGAATAGTCGGTCTCGCACATGCCGCCGACGAGATGGCGCAGGCCGCGGCGATAGGCGACGGCGGCGGCGAAGGTGAGGAAGAGCAGGTTGCGCCCAGGCACGAACGTGTTGGGCAGCCCGTCCTCGCGCATCCGGATCTCCGCGTCTGAGGTCAGTGCGGTGTCCGAGATCGCGGCCAGCGCGTCGAGGGAGAGCGTGTGGTCCTCGCCGAGGCGCGCCGCCCAGGCCGGGTTGAGCCGCGCCAGGCCCTCGCGGAAAGCGGCGCGGCAGTCGAGTTCCACGCGGTGGCGCTGGCCGTACTCGAAGCCGATGGTCTCGACGCCGTCGAACCGGTCGAGCGCCCAGGCGAGGCAGGTGGCGGAATCCTGCCCGCCGCTGAACAGGACGAGGGCTGACTGGGGATCGGACATGCGGCGGCTAGGCGCGCTCGCCCGCGGCCGGCCGCGGCGTCGCGTCTGTGCCCGGGGTCGGGACGCGCGTGGTCAGGATGCGCAATGTCAGGATAGGCAACGTCAGCCCGGGCGCGAGCCGGCCAGCACGCCGACCAGGATCGCGACGAGCAGGAACAGGCCGCCGACCATGAACATGATGCGGAACATCGTCAGTTCGCGCTGGCTGGGCGGGCTGGCGTAGCGCGGCGGCGGGAGAGCGGCGTGCGGCGGCACGGCAATCGGTTGTTGCGCCTTGTCGCCCTCGTTGGCGGTGGTCATGGCGGCCTCAGGCTGCTGCGGCGAGCGGCCGGGACCAGGGGCCGAGCGCGGCCGGCTCCCCTTCCCTTGCCACCATGAAGCCGCCGACGGGCACCGCGTGCCAGTCCTCGCGGTGGTCGTCGATCGGCTCCGAGACGATGGTCAGCCCCGCCTCGTCCTCGCGCCAGTAAAGCGTCGCGGGCTTGTCGTCGGAGGCCCAGCGGAAGGCCCAGACCGTCTCGCCGTCGGTCAGCGCCGCGGTGAAGCGCAGCGCATCGCGAATGCTCTCGGCCAGCATCATCCCACGGATCTGCGCGAGGGTCGCGGCCAGCGCCTCGGGCGGGTTCGCCTCCAGCCCCTGCGCCATGGCGGCGAGCAGGATCGCCTCCGAGTCGGTGGTGCCCAGGCGTGACGTGTAGAGCTCGTCCGGGATCATCGCCTCGATGCGCCGGCGCAGCCGCGCCCAGCCGCCGATCTGGCCGTTGTGCATGAACATGAAACGGCCGACGACGAACGGATGGCAGTTGGAGCGCGACGTCGCGGTGCCGGTGGAGGCGCGGACATGCGCGAAGAACAGGCCGGAGCGGACCTGCGCGCAGAGCGAGCGCAGGTTCTCGTCCGACCAGGCGGGGCAGACCTCGCGGTAGAGCCCGGGCGTCGGGCGCTCGCCGTACCAGCCCACGCCGAAACCGTCGCCGTTGGTGCCGGTCTTTGCCTCCTGCGCGTGCAGCGACTGGTCTATCAGCGAGTGGGTGGGGGCGGAGACCAGCTCCTCCAGCAGAATCGGGCTGCCGCGATAGGCGAGGAATCGGCACATCAGGCGTACTCCAGGGCACGCGGGATCAATTTCCACTGACGGCGGGCCCGCGTTTGACTCCACCTTGGGGCGAAACTAAGCGCGCCGCCAGCCAATTGGGAGAAGACGATGGCGGTGCACGCGTTCCTGTTTCCAGGCCAGGGCAGCCAGGCGCCGGGCATGGCCAAGGACCTGGCCACCGCCTTCCCCGCCGCGCGCGAGGTGCTGCAGGAGGTGGACGACGCGCTCGGCCAGCACCTCTCGCGCCTGATGGCGGAGGGACCGGCCGAGGAACTGACTCTGACCGAGAATGCGCAGCCGGCACTGCTCGCACACGCCATGGCCGTGGTGCGGGTGCTGGAGCGAGACGGCGGCAAGACCGTGGCGGGCACGGCCGCGGTGGTCGCGGGTCACTCGCTCGGCGAGTACGCGGCGATCGCGGCGGCCGGCGGCTTCGCGCTGGCGGACGCGGCGCGGCTGTTGAAGCTGCGCGGCCAGGCGATGCAGCGCGCGGTGCCGCCGGGAGTGGGCGCGATGGCAGCCCTGCTCGGCGCCGACCTCGAGCAGGCGGCGGAGGTCTGCGCCGAGGCCGCGGCGACGCCGGAGGGCGGGCGCGAGGTGATCGGCGTCGCCAACGACAATGGCGGCGGCCAGGTGGTGATCTCCGGCCATGCCGGGGCCGTGGACCGGGCGATCGAGATCGCCAAGGCCAAGGGTATCCGACGGGCGATGAAGCTGCCGGTCTCGGCGCCGTTCCACTGCGCGCTGATGGCGCCGGCGGCAGACGCGATGGCGGAGGCGCTGGCGAGAATACCGCCACGCGCACCGCTGGTGCCCATCGTCGCGAACGTCACCGCGGCAAAGGTGACACAGCCCGCCGAGATCGCACGGCTCCTGGTGGAGCAGGTCACGGCGACGGTGCGCTGGCGCGAGAGCATCCTGGCCATGGGCGCGCTTGGGGTTGATTCCTTTGTCGAACTGGGCAGCGGCAAGGTGCTCACCGGCCTGATGAAGCGCCTGCTGCCGGACGCGCGGGCGGCCGCGGCGGGTACGCCCGCCGAGATCGAGGACCTTCTGAAAATTCTTTAGGAACAATAGAATGTTCAAGCTTGATGGCAAAATGGCGCTGGTCACCGGCGCCTCGGGTGGGATCGGCGCGGCGATCGCGAGGACGCTCGCGGCGCGCGGCGCCTGCGTGGTGCTCTCTGGCACACGCGTGGATGCGCTCGAGGCGCTCGCGAAGGAGATCGGCGCCATGGCGGGAGCCGGCGGCGCGCATGTCTGCCCCGCCGATCTCGCGGACCCCGCGGCGCCGGACGCCCTGGTCGCGGCGGCGGAAGCGAAAGCGGGACCGCTGCACGTGCTGGTCAACAACGCCGGTCTGACGCGTGACATGCTGGCGCTACGCATGAAGGACGAGGACTGGGCGAAGGTGCTCGAGGTCGATCTCGCCGCCCCGTTCCGCCTGGCGCGCGCGGCGCTCAAGGGAATGCTGCGGCGCCGCGCCGGGCGGATCGTCTCGATCGGCTCGATCGTGGGCGCGACCGGCAATCCCGGCCAGGCCAATTATGCCGCGGCCAAGGCGGGCCTGATCGGCATGACCAAGGCCCTGGCGCAGGAAGTCGCATCCCGCGGGATCACGGTGAACGCCGTGGCGCCTGGCTTCATCGCCACCGCGATGACCGACGCGCTTTCCGACGAGCAGAAGGCAAGGCTTTCCCAGGCAATTCCGCTCGGCCGGCTGGGCACGCCGGAGGACGTGGCGGCGGCAGTGCTGTACCTCGCGAGCGACGAGGCCGGCTGGGTGACCGGGGCCACGTTGCACGTGAACGGCGGGATGGCGATGATCTGACCCCCCTCGCGCCCCCGTTGGCGGGTTGGGATGCGTGTGCTAAGCGCCGCGCCGCCGCGAGGCTGCAACGGAATCGTCGTCGTCGGATAAAGACGCGTTGTCCAGGCCATCCTTGGGCGACAAAGGCGACCAACAGACAGAACGGAATCAAAGAGATGAGCGAGATCGCCGACAAGGTGAAGAAGATCGTGGTCGAGCAGCTCGGCGTCGAGGAGAGCAAGGTGACGCCCGAAGCCTCCTTCATCGACGACCTCGGTGCGGACAGCCTCGACACGGTGGAGCTGGTGATGGCCTTCGAGGAGGCGTTCAGCGTCGAGATCCCGGAGGACGCGGCCGAGAAGATCAGCACGGTGAAGGACGCGATCGACTACATCGAGAAGCAGAAGGCCGCTTGAACCTGGCGGCCGGCGGGGGAGACGGGATGCGACGTGTGGTCGTCACCGGCATGGGCATCGCCTGCCCGCTGGGGCTCGGGGTGGAGCATGTCTGGAAGCGCCTCATCGCGGGCGAGAGCGGCATCGGGGCGATCCAGTCCTTCGATGTCGGCGACCTGCCGGCGAAGATCGCGGGAGAGATTCCCCGCGGCGCCAAGGCCGACGGCAAGCTCGACGTCGCCGAGTGGATCCCGGTGAAGGATCACAAGAAGATGGACCGCTTCATCCAGTACGCGATGGTGGCGGCCACCGAGGCGGTCGAGGACTCGGGCTGGATGCCCGAGGACGAGGACGACCGCTGCGCCACCGGTGTGATGATCGGCAGCGGCATCGGCGGGTTGGAGACGATCTACGAGGCCTCGGTGCAGGCCTACACCGGCAAGGCGCGCCGGCTGTCGCCGTTCTTCATCCCCTCGGCGCTGATCAACCTCGCCTCCGGCCATGTCTCGATCAGGTTCGGCTTCAAGGGCCCGAACCACAGCGTGGTGACGGCCTGCGCGACCGGCGTGCACGCGATCGGCGATGCCTCGCGACTGATCAGCTTCGGCGACGCCGACGTGATGGTGGCGGGCGGCGCCGAGTCGGCGGTGAACCAGCTCGGCATCGCTGGGTTCTGCGCCAGCCGCGCGCTCTCCACCGGCTTCAATGACACCCCGACAAGGGCCTCGCGCCCCTGGGACCGCGACCGCGACGGTTTCGTCATGGGCGAGGGCGCGGGCGTGGTGGTGCTCGAGGAATACGAGCACGCGAAAAAGCGTGGGGCAAAGATCTACGCCGAGGTCGGCGGCTATGGCCTTTCCGGCGACGCGCACCACATCACTGCGCCGGCGGAGCACCACGAGGGTGCGTTCCGGGCTATGAAGGCGGCGCTGAGGAACGGCGGCCTGACGCCGGAGCAGATCGGCTACGTCAACGCGCACGGCACCTCGACACCCCTCGGCGACGACCTCGAGCTGGAGGCGGTGGAGCGGTTCTTCGGCGATTCCGCGAAGGGGCTCGCGATGTCGTCCACCAAGTCGGCGACCGGGCACCTGCTCGGCGCGGCCGGGGCGGTCGAGGCGATCTTCTCGGTGCTCGCGGTGCGCGACCAGGTGGCGCCGCCGACGCTCAACCTCGACAACCCGAGCCAGGAAAGCGTGATCGACCGCGTGGCGCACCATGCGCAGCAGCGCAAGATCGACGCGGCGCTGTCCAACAGCTTCGGTTTCGGCGGCACCAACGCCTCAATCGTCTTCAAGCGCGCCGCGTAAGCCGGGGCGCCCATGCGCTGGCTGATCGCGGCGCTGGTCGTGCTCGCGGCGATCGCGGGCGGCGGCGCGTGGTACGCGCGCCACCTCTATCGCGGGCCGGGGCCGCTCGCCGAGGCGCGCGACGTGGTGATCCCACCTGGGACGATCGCGTCCGTGGGCGTCGTGCTCCAGCATCAGGGCGTGATCGACAACGCGCTGGTGTTCCGCGCGGCGGCGGAGCTGACGGCACGGCAGGTCCCGCTGCAGGCGGCGGAGTTCGCCTTCCCCGCGCATGCGAGCCTGGCGATGGTGCTGGGCGTGCTGCGTCATGGCAGCCCGGTGCAGCATAAAATAACGATTCCCGAGGGGCTCACGGCCGCGCAGATCGCGGCGGAACTGGAAAAGAGCAAGGTGCTGTCAGGCCCCGTCCGCGTGCCGCCGGAGGGCGCGGTGATGCCGCAGACCTACGACGTGACGCTGGGCACCACGCGCGAGGCGCTGCTGGCGCGGGCGGAGGCCGCGATGCGCGCGACGGTCGCGAAGGTCTGGGCCGGGCGCGCGCCGGATCTACCTCTCGCCTCTCCCGAGCAGATGGTGACGCTCGCCAGCATGGTCGAGCGCGAGACCGCGGTGCCGAGCGAGCGGGCGCGGATTGCTGGCGTGTTCGTCAACCGGCTGCGCATCGGGATGATGCTCCAGTCCGACCCGACGGTCGCCTTCGCGGTCTCCGGCGGCAAATCGACCGATGGCGCCGGGCTCACCGAGGCCGACCTGCGGTTCGATTCGCCCTACAACACCTACCGTGTGAAGGGTCTGCCGCCCACGCCGATCTGCTCGCCGGGCCTCGCCTCGCTGGAGGCGGCGGCGCATCCGCTGGCGACGAAGGATTTGTATTTCGTCGCCAACGGCACCGGCGGGCACGCCTTCGCGGCGACGCTGGAGCAGCAGAACCGCAATGTCGCGAAATGGCGGGCGCTCAACCGCGGCAAGTAGTGCGCGCCGGCGCTACGCCGTCGGCATCCAGACTTCGGGGATGAAGTGATAGCCCTCGCTCGCCTTCACCACATGGCCGAAGGCGGGGAAGTCGAGATGCATGCCGCAGACGCGCAGCTTGTCAGCGGTGGCCATGTCGAACACGCGCGCGCGCGTGCTGCGGGCAAGCTCCACGTCGGTGTCAAACACCATGCCCGCCTTGGGCTGGCGGAACTGCAGGCCCGGCAGGTGCACGATGTCGCCCCAGATCAGCAGCGCGTCGTTGCCCTGTTCGAGCAGCCAGCCGCTGTGCCCCGGCGTGTGGCCGGGGAAGTGCTGGGCGCGGATGCCGGACACGCCCTCCTGCCCGTCCTTCACCAGCTTGAGCCGGTTGCGGTAGGGCGCGAGCGCGGCCTGTGCGATGGCGAACGCGCCCTTCGCCGCCTCCGGCGCTGCGGCTGCTTTCTGCTCGTCGAGCCAGTGGCCGGCCTCCGCCTCGTGCATCACGATCTCGGCGTTGGGGAAATAGGCGCCGCCGTGCTCGTCGATCAGGCCGCTCACATGGTCCACATGCGCATGCGTGATGAGGACGGTGCGAATCGCCGAGGGGTCGATGCCGAGGCGCGAGAGCCGCGGGCGCACCTGGCCGCCGCCCATGTTGGCGCCGACGCCGCTGTCCACCAGGATGTGCTGGCCGCCCAGGGTGACGAGGAAGGCGCTGACCGAGATGCGGGCCGGCATGCGGCGGAAATTGCCGCGCAGGATCGTCTCCGCCTCCTCCGACGGGATGCCGGCGACGACGCCGGTGCCGGCCTCGAACACCAGGTCGTTGAGGGCGGTGACGGTGGAGCCACCGACGCTGAGATGGTGGATGCCGGAATTGGTGTTCTGCACGGTCGGCTCCCTGTTTCGTTCGCGCCGAATTGGCCGCTCAGCCGCGATCGCGCAAGCCTTGTTCGGCGAGGCCAGGCTTGCCTCCCTGCCGGGCGAGCAATGCGAGCGCCCAGGACGCGGGCAGCGCGCCGACGCCGCGCGCCAATGCCGCCATCCACCATGGGAAGGCGATGCGCACCCGCCCGCGCGCAAGTCCCTCGAGGATGATCGCCGCCGCGCGTTCCGCCGGCATCAGGCCGGGCATCGGGTATGGGTTGCCCGCGGTCATCGGCGTCGCGATGAAGCCGGGGCAGACGCTCGCGAGATGGATGCCGCCGCGCCGCGCCGCGGGCGCCTGGCCGAGCACCCAGGCATCCACCGCGGCCTTGGACGCGGCATAGGCCGGCGCGCCCGGCGCCGGGATGAAGGCGGCGACCGAGGCGATGGCGGCGACGGTGCCGCGCCGCCCGTCCGGGCCGGGATCCTGGCGCGCCATGAGGTCCAGCGCCGGCCAGACCGTGTTCAGCACGCCGTCGAGATTCACCGCGAAGAGCGCGCGCGACTGCGCCTCCGATTCGGTGCCACCCATGCCGGTGCCGGCCGAGATGCCGGCGTTGGCGATGACGAGGTCGAGCCGCGCCGCACCACCGGCGCGACCGACCCAGGCGCGCATCGCCGCCTCGTCGCGGACATCGGCGGCGCAGGTGGCGACGGCGGCACCATGGGCGCGGCAGGCATCGGCGATGGCGGCCAGGCGAGCCTCGTCGCGGCCGCCGAGATGCAGCGTGGCGTCAGGGCCGGCCAGCGCCACGGCGAGCGCCGCGCCAATCCCGCTCG
>JAJZUI010000107.1 GCA_021847175.1 Pseudomonadota bacterium | reverse complement strand
CCAGTCGGCGAGCACCTTGCCGTCCCGGGCTGGCCGCACGCGCGCATCGCGAGCCGCAAGCAGCCTCTCGCGGGATGCGGCAAGCCGTGCCTCGTATGCCGCGTCGCCTCGCGGTTCCACGCGGCGGAGGATTGTGTGGCCTTCCCAGTTTCCGGCTACGGTCACGTCATAGGCCGCGGCGAATTCGCCGGTGCCGTCGCCCAGCACGGCCCGCACCTCGGCCAGCGTCCAGACGTAGAATTTGCCTTCCACGCCTTCGGAATCCGCGTCCTCGGATGCCGCGAAGGCGCCGCCCGCGCGCATGTCGCGCGTGAGCCAGCCCACCGTCTCCGCCGCGCGCTCGGAGAAGACCGGGTCCGGCGCGGCGGCATGGGCGAAGGCCAGCAGTTCCAGGATCTGGGCGTTGTCGTAGAGCATCTTTTCGAAATGGGGCACCAGCCATTCGGCGTCGGTTGAGTAGCGCGCATAGCCGCCGCCGAGATGGTCATAGATTCCCCCCGCGCTCATATGCTGCAGGAGCGAAACGGTCGCGGCACGCCCCTGCTCGCCCCCCGCCTGCCAGAGCAGCGCGAAGATCGGCGGGTTAGGGAATTTCGGCGCTCCGCGCAGCCCGCCATGCACGGGATCGACAGCCCCCGCGAGCGCCGCCGCCACACGCGCCGCCGCAGCCGATCCGGGTGGCGAGCCAGGCCTCTCCGCCGACATCGCCGCGAGCGCGCGGCCGAGGTTCGCGGTGTTGCGGGCGATCGCCTCGCCCTCGCGCTCCCACGCGCGCGCGAGCCCGGCCAGCACCTGACGGAAGGACGGCTTGCCCCATCGCGGCTCGGGCGGGAAATAAGTGCCACCCCAGAACGGTTCGCCCGCCGGCGTGAGGAACATGGTGAGCGGCCAGCCGCCGTGTTCGCCCATCGCGTGCAGCGCCGACATGTAGATGTGGTCGATGTCCGGCCGCTCCTCCCGGTCGACCTTGATGCACACGAAATGGGCGTTCATCAGCGCGGCGGTGTCCTGGTCCTCGAAGCTCTCGTGCGCCATCACGTGGCACCAGTGGCACGCGGCATAGCCGACCGAGAGCAGCACCGGCACGTTGCGCGCGCGGGCCTCCGCCAGCGCCGGCTCGCCCCAAGCCCGCCAGTGCACGGGATTGTCCGCGTGCTGGAGCAGATAGGGGGAGGTCTCGTGACGCAGCCGGTTCTCGCTCAACCGAGGCTCCTGTGAAGGGTGTCCTTGCGGGAACGGCGCGGATGCCGCATGCACCGCGCATGCCCGACCCCGCCCTTTTCTTCAAGAGTCACGTCTTCGTCTGCACCAACCGCCGGCCGGACGGCCACAAGCGCGGCAGTTGCGCCGCCAAGGGCAGCGAGGCCATCCGTAACTACATGAAGGCCCGCGCCAAGGAACTCGGCCTCGAACGCGTGCGCATCAACAGCGCCGGCTGCCTGGACCGCTGCGAGGAAGGTCCGTGCACCGTGATCTACACGGAAGGCATCTGGTACCGCATCACGACGCGGGAGGAAGCGGACCTGGTGCTGGAACGGCACCTGCGGGACGGCGGGCGCGTGCCGGAACTCCAGATCGATAAATGAGAACCCGGGCTCCGCCCGGACCCGGCAAGGGCCGTCGCGCCAAAGGCGCGCTACTCGCGCGATAGCCCTTGCATTCCATCTCCGGATAGTCTCGCGGGGTGAACACCGACACCATCTTCGCGCCGGCAACCGCCCAGGGACGGGCGGCGATCGCTGTGCTCCGCCTTTCGGGACCGGCTACGCGCGAGGTGCTGCGCACGCTTTGCGCGCCGCCACCGCCACGCGAGGCGCGGTTGCGGACGCTGCGCGCGGCGAGCGGCGAGTCGCTCGACCATGCCATCGTTCTCTGGCTCCCGGGTCCCGCCTCGTACACCGGCGAGGATTCGGCGGAGCTGCACCTGCACGCCGGCCCAGCCATCCTCGCCGCCGTTGCCGCCGCGCTCACCGAGGCCGGCGCACGACCGGCCGAGCCCGGCGAGTTCACCCGCCGCGCCTTTCTCGCCGGCAAACTCGACCTCACCGAGGCGGAGGCCGTCGCCGACCTCGCCGCCGCCGAAACCGAGGCGCAGCGCCGCCAGGCGCTCCGCCAGCTCGAGGGCGGGCTCGCGGAGCGCCTGCGTGCCTGGTCCCAACGCCTCACGGATATTCTCGCCCACGCCGAATCCCTGATCGACTTCCCCGACGAGGACCCCGACCAGCTTCTGGCGGAACTGGGTGCCGGGCGCGCGGCGCTCGCCTCGGAAATGCGCGCGGCGATCGAGGACACAACCGGCGAGCGCCTGCGCGAGGGCCTGGTCTTCGCCATCGCCGGCCCGCCGAATGCCGGCAAGTCGACTCTGTTTAATATATTGGCCGGGCGGAACGCCGCGATCGTCGCTGCGACGCCGGGTACGACCCGCGACGTGATCGAGACCCGCGTGGTCCTGGGCGGCGTGCCGGTGACGCTGCTGGACACCGCGGGCCTGCGCGACTCGGCGGACCCGATCGAGCAGGAAGGGATTGCCCGCGCCCGCGCGGGCGCCGCGGGAGCGGACCTGGTGCTGAGCCTTCATACCGCCGGCACCCCGCCCTTGTCGGTCGAGGCTCGCCGCGTGCTTGCCATCGCCACCAAAACGGACCTGCATCCGAGCGAGGCGGACCTCGCCATCAGCGCCGCCACCGGCACGGGCCTCGTCGCGTTGCGCCAGCGACTGGCCGAGGAAGCAACCGCGCTGACCCGCGCCGCGGGCCCGCCGCCCCTGACCCGCGCCCGCCACCGCGCGGCGCTTGCCGAGTCCGCGCGCTATCTGGAAACCGAGGCGGAGCTTCCGGAGCTTATCGCCGAGGATCTGCGCGCCGCCCGCAGCGCCCTCGGCCGTATCACCGGCGAGACAGGCGTCGAATTGGTGCTTGACGCCATCTTCGCCCGTTTCTGCATCGGCAAGTAGCTGACTTTAAATCTTTAATTCGGTTCAGCATCGAATTCGCCCGCTGGCGCCCATTATTCCTATCGGTACGGAATCAAAACGACAATGCGAAAGGCGGCGCTACGATTCGGCAAATTCACGGAACGCTTGGCGCGGGCCCCGGCACTCCGTTAGAAGCGCGCGCGAGGACAGAGTTATGCACAACCCGAACCCGGATATCGTCGTGATCGGCGGCGGCCATGCCGGGACGGAAGCCGCGGCCGCCGCCGCGCGCATGGGGGCGCGAACCCTGCTGGTGACGCATAGCTCGGCCACCATCGGCGCCATGTCGTGCAACCCTTCGATCGGGGGCGTCGGCAAGGGGCATCTGGTGCGGGAGATCGACGCGCTCGACGGCATCATGGGCCGTGCCGCAGACATGGCCGCGATCCACGTGAAGCTGCTCAACCGCTCCAAGGGACCCGCCGTGCGTGGGCCGCGGGCGCAGGCAGATCGGAAGCTTTACCGCCGGGCTGTCCGGGCGTTGCTGGATGCGACGCCTAACCTCGCCATCCGGGAAGGCGCGGTGGTCGATTTGGAGCTTCATGCCGATGGAGCGCTCGCCGCCGTCGTCATGGCCGACGGAACCCGGATTCCCTGCGCAGCCGCAGTCTTGACGACGGGGACGTTCCTGCGTGGAGTCATTCATGTAGGAAGCCGACAGACTCCCGCCGGTCGCGTCGGCGAGGCGCCTGCCATACAACTGGCTGTACGACTCGCGGCACTGGATCTACCGATGGGGCGGCTCAAGACCGGCACGCCGCCGCGGCTGGACCGCGCGAGCCTGGACTGGGAGAGCCTGGCGCCCGACCGCGGCGACGCGGAACCGGAGCCCTTCTCCGCACTCACGGAGGCGATTACCAACCCCCAGATCGCCTGCCGTATCACCGCGACGACGCCCGCGACTCATGCGCTGATCCGGGAGAACCTCCACCTCTCGGCGATTCACGCCGGCGCCATCTCTGGCCGCGGCCCGCGCTACTGCCCCTCCATCGAGGACAAGGTGCAGCGCTTCGCCGCCCGTGAGCGGCACCAGATTTTCCTTGAGCCGGAAGGACTGGACGATCCCACAGTCTACCCAAACGGTATCTCAACGTCTCTGCCGGAGGACGTGCAGCTGCGGCTGCTCGCCACCATCCCGGGGCTGGAGGGGGCGCGTATGCTCCGGCCGGGTTACGCGGTGGAATATGATTACGTGGACCCCCGAGCCCTGCTGCCGACGCTGGAACTGAAGGCGCTGCCTGGACTGTTCCTGGCGGGCCAGATCAACGGCACGACCGGTTACGAGGAGGCAGCGGCGCAGGGAATTCTTGCTGGCATCAACGCCGCGCGGCAGGCCGGCGGCGCTTCCGGCGTCACGCTCGACCGTGCCCAGGCCTATATCGGCGTACTGGTGGACGACCTGGTTACCCAGGGCGTCTCGGAGCCATACCGGATGTTCACGTCGCGGGCCGAATACCGGCTGCAGCTGCGCGCCGACAACGCAGATCTGCGGCTGACGGACTGGGGCATCGACGTGGGCGTGGTGGGCCCTGCTCGCGCCGCGGCACACACACTATATAAAAGCGACATCGGGGCGGCACGTTCCGGTCGGCCCGCGGGGGCGCGCGCAAGGGCGCAGGTCGCAACCGAGGCGCTGTACGCGGGCTATCTGCGGCGGCAGGAGGCGGAAATTCGAGCCTTTCGACGGGAAGAGCAAGCGGCTTTGGCCCCGGAACTGGACTATGCGACGATCGGGGGGCTCTCGGCAGAGTTGCGGGAGAAGCTCAGCGCTGTCCGCCCGGCCTCGCTTGGAGCCGCGGCACGCATCCAGGGCATGACCCCGGCGGCGCTGGCTGCACTTTTGCCGCACATACGCACCAGCTGAGCGTCGAAAACCGGACGAAATTGATTCACGTGAAACATCGGAGTCCCGGAATCAGACTCGGCCCCCAAGTCGTTGTTTCACGTGAAACATCGGAGCGGCTGGCCGCCTATGAGGCGCTTCTGCGGGTCTGGAACCCCAAAATCAACCTCATTTCGTCCTCGGACCTCCAACATCTGTGGGCCCGGCACATCGATGACGCGCTTTGCCTGGTTCCGCTGATCCCGCCCGGCGCATCCCGTGCCATCGATCTCGGCTCAGGCGGGGGCCTGCCGGGCCTCGTCCTCGCCATTGCCACCGGTATCGCCTTCGATCTGGTGGAGTCGGACACCCGCAAGGCGGCCTTCCTGCGCGAGGCCGCGCGCATCACCAGCGCGCCCGTCACCGTCCACCACGCCCGGATCGAGGCGGTGTTGCTCCCCCCGGCGCCACTCGTCACCGCCCGCGCGCTCGCGCCCCTGCCGCGTCTGCTTGAATTATCAGCGCATTTCCTCGCTCCAGGCGGTCTTGCGCTGTTTCCCAAGGGCGATCGGCTCGAAGAGGAATTGACGCAGGCGCGCCGGACGTGGACGATGGCGACTGCGATCCACCAGGGGCCCAACGGCCCCGTTCTCTCTGTGAGCGATCCTTGCCCCATCCAAGTATGATCCTGGCGATCGCCAACCAGAAGGGCGGCGTCGGCAAGACCACCACCGCGACGAACCTCGCCGCGGGCCTGGCCGCGCGCGGTCAGCGCGTGCTGCTGATCGACATCGATCCCCAGGGCAACGCCTCGACCGCCTTCGGCATCCACCGCAACGAACGATCAAAGGGGACCTACGCCGTGCTGCTCGGCACGCCGCTCGCCCAGGCGACCCGCCCCACGGGAATCAAGGGCCTCGACATGGTTCCCGCCGATCCGGACCTCGCTGGGGCCGAAATCGAGCTGATCAACGTGGAAAGGCGGGAATTCCGCCTGCGCGAGGCCCTCCAGGACGCGCCCTACGACATCATCCTCATCGATTTGCCCCCTTCGCTGACGCTGCTGACGCTGAACGCCCTGGTCGCGGCCACCGGTGTGCTGGTTCCGCTGCAGTGCGAGTTCCTGGCGCTGGAAGGAATCACCCAGATCACCCGCACGATCGAGGCGATTCGTCGCAGCCTGAACCCAAAATTGCGCCTCGAGGGGGTGGTGCTGACCATGTACGACCGCCGCAACAACCTCTCGGAGTTGGTGGCGGCCGACGCCCGGACCTTTTTCAACGCCAAGGTCTTCGAAACCGTCATTCCCCGCTCTGTCCGCCTCTCGGAGGCGCAGAGTCACGGCCGCCCGGTGCGCGACTACGACCCCAAATCCCCCGGCGCGGTGGCCTACGAGGCCCTTGTCGACGAAGTGCTCGCGAGAGAGACCCTGCCCGCATGAGCAAACCCCCAAAGCTCGGCCGCGGCCTTGCGGCCCTGATCGGCGATGCCGCTGCCCCCGCGCCCGCCGAGGGCATCGCGACCGTCCCGATCGACCAGCTCACCTCCAGCCCCTACCAGCCGCGCCGGCACTTCGACGAGACGAAGATGGGGGAGTTGACCGACTCCATCCGCCTCCGCGGCGTGCTGCAGCCCCTGCTGGTCCGGCCCAAGGATGACGGCTGGGAGATCATCGCCGGCGAACGCCGCTGGCGGGCGGCGCAAATGGCCGGCCTGCACGACATCCCGGTGCTGGTACGCAACCTCACCGACGACGAGGCCGCGGCCGCGGCCATCATCGAAAACGTCCAGCGCACGGACCTCAACCCGGTGGAAGAGGCCGAGGGTTATAAGCGCCTTTCGACGGATTTCGCGCTGACGCAGGAGGCGATCGCCCAGGCCACCGGCAAATCGCGCAGCCACATCGCCAACGCCGTCCGGCTATTGACGCTGCCAGAGGAAGTGCAGGTGATGCTGCGCGACGGCACGCTCACCGCCGGCCACGCCCGCACGCTGATCGGCCAGCCGGACGCGGTCGAGCGCGCCAAGCGCCTGGCCGAGCGCGGCATGACGGTGCGTCAGGCCGAAAACCTCGTCGCCCCGCGCCAAGCCAAGCACAAGCCCGAGCGCGATGCCGATATCGAGGCGCTGGAAACAAGGCTCGCCGAGGCACTGGGACTGCGGGTCGCGATCGCCCATGGCCGCAGCGGGGGGTCGCTTACGATTCGTTACCGGGATCTTGACCAGCTCGACATGGTCATCGCCAAGCTCTCGGAATAATTCCGCGATTTTTCTAAGTTTTGAGTTGGCCCTGGATCCACTCCAGGCGCGCCGCTTCGTCTTGCCACAGCGCGCGCGGCATCTCGGCCAGCGCGACCCGGCCGCTCAGGATCGCCTCCGCCAGTGCTGCATCGCCGCCTGCGGCTTCCAGCGCCTCCGCGCCACACAAGGTGGCGTCGATCCCTGATGGCGTGACGCGCGCCACAGCTGCGAGACTGGGCGCGCCGATTGACGCGCGGCGCGCATTTTCGGCCAGAAAAACCGCAAGCGGGTTGTCCGCACCGGGATCGCCACCACCGTCGCCCAGTGCCGCGAGCGTATCGGCGTCCACATCCTGGGCGAAGAGATCCCGTGCGGACAGGGAGCGTTCCTCCGCTGCAACCGCTGCGCGTACAGCCTCCGGTATCTCCCCGATTCCCGCGAGGTGCGGCATATCGTCTCCTGCTTCGGCTGCTTTTGCGAGCGCGGTTTCAAGCTCTGCGAGCACCGCGCGGCGCCTTCCAAGGCTCTCCTCCGCCGCAAGCACGAAGAGCAAGGGCGCCAGTTCCACAATCAGCGCTTCCGGGACGCGGTAACGGCGCGCCGCGAGCACCGCGGCGTTACGGGCTGCCTGGCCGATCTCCACCGTCCAGCGGCAACGCGGCGTCTCCACCACCTCCGGCAATGGGCGCTCGCCGGTCAGAATGCCGGGCTCGACGCCGAGCGCGCGCGCAAGGCGGCGCTGTGTGTCCTCCCGATTGCCGGGTTGCATCCCGTTCTCGATGCGCCAGACGCTGTCTTTCGATATGCCCGCGCGCTCGGCCAGCGTATGCAATCGAAGCCCCTGGCGACGGCGCAGTTCCTTCAGCAGTTCCGGACGAATGGGCAGCGCCATGACGACCTCCGCGACAATCATGCCCGCGGATGCGTCGTCAATCCAGCCCCGCGTCGAATCGAGCGTTTGATTCGAATTGATTCCGATTCGCGTTCATCACAAACTCGCGACATGTCTCTAATGACGAGTTTTCCCATCCATCAAAGAGTCATTAGCAAACGCCTGCGGCTTTGCCCCAGCTTCCACCAACGGCCTTGGACCTTGGATCCGAACAACCGGGCTCCGGAGGGACCCAAGGCCCCGGCCCGCGCGGGCAGAGCCCGCCGCTTATTCCCGTACGTCCACAAGCACGAGCTCAGCCGGCGACGTCGCCTTGATCTCGACCCGCTCCTCCGCGGCAATAGCGACTCCTGCCCTCTCGGGCACCGCGACGCCGTTCACCGACAGAGTGCCACGCGAGGGAACGAGGTAGATCGCGCGGCCCTCCCCCGGAGTCACGACATGGCTCTCGCCGATTCCCAGCGTGCCCGCAGCAAGCGACGCATCGGCATGCAGTGGCAATGCCGATCCGTCTCGCTGCTCGCGCCCATCCGCCAGCACCGCAATGCCGGTGCGCGGGAACCGCCGCGTCGCCCAGCCTGGCGCCACCCGCGCGCGATCCGGGATGATCCAGATCTGGAACAGTCGCGTCGGCGTCTTCTCCAGATTGTATTCGGCATGAACGATGCCCGTGCCGGCGTGCATCACCTGGATATCGCCGGCCTCCGTCCGCCCCTGATTGCCGAGGCTGTCGCGATGCGTGATCGCGCCCTCGCGCACATAGGTGATGATCTCCATCTCGCGGTGCGGATGTGGGTCGAACCCCGTGCCGGGCGCGATCGCGTCGTCGTTCCAGACCCTCAGGGCGCCAAAGCCCATCCGGGCCCGATCGTAATAATCCGCGAAGCTGAAATGGTACCTGGTATCCAGCCACTCGTTGCGGAACGCGCCGAGAGCCTCAAACGGCCGCACGTCGATCATAGGTCTGTCCTCCGGTTATTCGTTCGTTATCGAACGATCAGCCGGTGATATTGTCGCTCGCTTCCTTCGCCGCAAGGGCGCAGGTGCTACCCGGCTCCGCGGCGGCGGCATGGCCGAGCTTCCGCAACAGCGCCGCCAGGCGCTCCAGCTCCGTGCGGCTGAGCCCGCCCATCGCGCGCGCGATGTCCGCGGCGTGGCGGGGGAACAGCCCCTCGATCAACGCCCGCCCCTCGTCCGTCAGCCCAACCGTCACGCTGCGCCTGTCCGCGGTGTCGCGGCAGCGCGCGATCAGCCCGCGCCCCTGAAGCTTGTCCAGCACGTCGGTCATGTTCGCGGCCGAGGTCAGCACCTTGCGGCCGAGCTCCCGCTGCCCCATCGGCCCCTTGTGCAGCAGTGCCTCGAGCACGCCGAGCTGCGTCGTCGTGAGTCCGTGCGCGGCGAGCAGGGGCTCGACCACACCCACCACCGCTCGCGACGCCCGAAGCAGCTTCACATAGGCGCGGACCGCGGCAAGGGTGCATGGGTCGTCCACGCCGAAGATGGTTCCCGGGCCTGGCGTGGGGCCGCCCATGCTACCGGCACATCATCACAGGCAGCACCGCGTGCTCCAGCACGTGGCGGGTCACGCCGCCGAGGATCAGCTGGCGCAGGCGGGAATGCGAATAGGCGCCCATGGCGAGCAGATCAGCGCCGAACTCCTCCGCCGCCCTCAACAGCCCCGCGCCGACGTCCCTATCCACGGGGCGGAACACGGCAATCTCGGCGCTGATACCGTGCAAGGCGAGGTAGGCCTGGAGGTCCGCCGCGCCCGGCCCCCGGCGGTGGTATTCGTCGGCAGTGAGGATGCGCGCCGCCGTCGCACGCTGCGCCCAGGGCAGCACCGCGTGGACCGCGGCGGCCGATTCGGCGGTGCCGTTCCAAGCGATGGCGATGCGCGTGCCGATCGTCTCCGGCGCCGAGTGCGGCGCGACCAGCACCGGGCTCCCGGAGTCGAATAGAACCGCGTGCAGCGCGTCCGAGGAGGAAACGTCCTCCCCCGCCTCCGGGTGCGGCACGATGGTAAGGTCCGCAAGACGCGCCTGCTGGGCGACCAGATCCTCCTCCCGGCCGGTGATGGTTGCGAAGCTGGCCGTTGCCTCGCCCGCGCCAGGCCGCGCCTCGCCCAGCGTTACACCGTGGGTGGCGACGAACTCGGCGAACATCTCGTGGACGGCACGGGCCCGCTCGCCGGACTCCTTCTCCGTCGCCGTCATCATCTCCTCGATCATCGCCCCGGAGAGCCCCTCGCCGGCCAGCGGCGCTACGTCGCGCGCATCGACGCGGACATGCAGCGCCGTCACATGCGCGGCCCAGCCCCGGGCCACCATCAGCGCCGTGGTCAGCGCCGCCTCCCCCGCCGCGGTGCTGGTCAGCGGCAGCAGCAGCTTGCGGATCGCCATGGTGCGTCTCCCTTCTCTTCCGTCTTGAAAGGCTAGCACATCCATCCGCCTTGGCGTCACGCCGGAGCGCGCGAGCCGTTCAGGAAGTAGCCGGCCCGATGCCAATACGCCGGAGGGCGGCGATGATCCGGCCCACTGCGTCATCCGCCTCTCTCGCGTCCACCGCCACCCAGTCGCCTGGTCCGGGATCCGCAGCGAGCGCCGATTCGAGCACCGCGAGGTCCGCATCCGAGGCATCGCCACGCCGGGCCGTGACGCGCGCTCGCAGGGTCCCGGGCGGGGCCGTGAGCCACACGCCCAGGAAGGGCACGTTCCCCGCCGCCTCCCGCACCCACGTGCGATGCGCGGGATTCATGAACGTAGCGTCCGCGATCACGCCATGGCCGCGCGCGGCCCGGGTCATCGCCGCCAACTCCTTGAAAACACGTTCGCTCGCCTCGGGCGAATAGGCGTCGGGGCCCAGCCGCACCTCTGGCGCGACGCCATGCAGCCGCTTGCGGGTCTCGTCCGAGCGCAGGATCAGCGCACCGGGTGCCGAGCCGACCGTCGGAGCGACCAGGCGCGCGATCGTGGACTTACCCACGCCCGGCAGGCCGCCGATCGCCATCACGAAGCCAGGGAATGGCGCTAGATACGCCTGAGCCCGGGCGAGGCCGGACACTCCCGCGCTCCTGTCATCGCGCGTCGCCGCGATATGCGCTCGGATCATGGCTCGCAGCGACAGGAACAGCGGCAGACCCACGACCACGCCGGCATCGCCGTCGCGCGCAACGAACCGGTTGAGTACCCGGTTGGCGCCGGCGCGGCCGACCCGGCCCTCAAGATCCATCAGCAGGAAGGCGAGGTCATAGCCGATGTCGAAGCAGGCGAGGTCCTCGTCGAACTCCAGCGCGTCGATCGGCACCGGGCCCCCCTGCCAGAGCACGATGTTGCCGAGATGCAGGTCGCCATGCAGCCGGCGCAGCCGGTTCGGCCGGGTGCCGAGCCAGGTGCCGAGCGAGGCCAGCGCGCCCAGCGCCGCCGCGTTCCAGTTCTCGACCTCACCCGGATCGAGCCCAGCTGCCAGCGCCGAGCGGACATTGCCGGCGATGACTTCCGCAAGCGCCGACGCCTGGTCGCGCGCCACGACGGGCGACGCAGCGTGCCAGGCGGCGACACTGTCGGCGAGCGCGTCGAGCAGGCCGGGCGCCAGGGGCCCCACGGCGGCCTGCGCGTCGAGGAAGTTCGCGGCCGGCACCCGCGCCATCTCCGTGACCACGTCCACAACGGCCCCCTCGCCGTCGAAGACCAAGCCGGAACCGGACCGTGTCAACCGCCGTACGCCGCGATAGAGGCCGGGCGCGTGGGCGGCATTCAGCGCCATCTCCCGCTCCGCCGCCGCCTCGCGCGCCGCCAGCGTCGTGAAGTCGACATAGGGAAGCCGCACGGACTTGCGCAGCTTCCAGACGCGCTCCGCGCCGACGAACACCGCCGAGATATGCGTCTCGATCGGGTCGGCACCGGCCAGGCCCCGCAGAAAAGCGGCGGCTTCGCTTTGTGATTCGGGAATCACGGCATGAAACTCCGGGCCCGTTCCCGGGTGCCTCGCTAAGGGAAGAGCATCCCGCTCCGCCAGCCGACGCCGTCTCGGGTGAATGTCACCCGCTCGTGTAGCCGGTAGGGCATGTCGCGCCAGAACTCGAAATACCGTGGAATCAAGCGGAAGCCGGACCAGTGCGCCGGACGCGGCACCGTGTCGCCGGGGTAGCGCGCGTCGAGTTCCGCCACCCGGCGCTCCAGGACATCGCGTCCGGGCAGCGGACGGGACTGATCGGAGGCGTTGGCCCCGAGGCGCGAAACCCGCGCACGGCTCGCGAAATAGGCGTCCGCCTCCGCTGGGGCAACCGGCTCGACCGGGCCTTCCGCCCGCACCTGGCGGCGCAGCGACTTCCAGTGGAACAGCAGGGCCGCGCGTGGGTTGGCCGCCAGTTCCTGGCCCTTTCGCGACTGCAGGTTGGTGTAGAAGACGAGGCCGCGCGGGTTGTGCTCCTCCCCGTCGATCCCCTTGAGCAGCACCATCCGGGCGGATGGCAGCCCGTCCGGCGTGGCGGTCGCCAGCGTCATCGCGTTGGCATCGTTGGGTTCGCTCGCCTCGGCCTCGGCAAGCCAGGTGGCGAGTTGGGCGAACGGGTCCTGATCCATGCGCGCGGCCTTCCGGTGGTGGCGGGTGTTATGGGACGGCGCGAACCCGGCGCCAAGCGGGCTTGCGCGGCGCGGCAAAGGCCGGGAATGGTCCGGCTTGCACCCGGCCGGGGGCTGCGCGAGAGAGGAGACATGGACGAAACCAACAAGCCGCCCGAGGGCACCCTGATGCGCGGGAAGCGGGGCCTGATCATGGGCGTCGCCAATGACCGCTCGCTTGCCTGGGGCATCGCCGCGGCCTGCGCGGCACAGGGCGCGGAGCTGGCCTTTTCCTACCAGGGCGAGGTGATGGAGAAGCGGGTGCGCCCGCTGGCCGAGAGCCTGGGCGTGCCGGTGTTGCTACCCTGCGACGTCGGCGACGACGCCGCGATCGACGCCATCTTCGCCGACCTCGCGAGCCGCTGGGGCCAGATCGATTTCCTGGTCCACGCCATTGGATTCGCCGACAAGCAGTACCTGCGTGGCCGCTATGTCGACACGCCGCGGGAGGCTTTTCTGCAGGCGCTCGACATTTCCTGTTATTCCTTCGCCGCGGTGGCGCGCCGGGCCGCCGCGATGATGCCGGAAGGGGGCTCGCTGCTGACGCTCTCCTATCTCGGCGCGGAGCGGGTGATGCCGCACTACAACGTCATGGGGGTCGCAAAGGCGGCGCTCGAGGCCTCCGTTCGCTACCTCGCGGCGGATCTCGGCGGGCAGGGCGTCCGGGTGAATGCGATATCCGCCGGGCCAATCCGTACCCTCGCTTCCTCGGGGATCGGGGACTTTCACTACATTCTCCGCTGGAATCAGCTGAACACACCGCTGCGCCGCAACGTCA
>JAJZUI010000106.1 GCA_021847175.1 Pseudomonadota bacterium | reverse complement strand
GATCAGGGTGCTTGGCGGCGGAGGTGTTTGACCCTGTGCTTCTGGTAGGCGGCGATCTTGCGGGCGAGCGGCAGCCGCCGATCGAAGCGCAGGTGCGTGATGGAGACGAATGCCTCGTTCTGCATGGCGGCGCCGAGGTCAAGCCTGCAAACGATGCCGCCCTCGTCGCCCATATAATGGAGCGCGACGATGGCGCCATTCAGCGGCACCGGGGCCCCGGCGTTCTTGCTGGCAAGCGCGGCTCGCACCTCCGGCGTCAGCCGGGCCGGCAGTGGCAAGGCCGCCTGAAGCTGGTCCAGCAGGTCCATCGCGGCGGCTGCGTTGTCGATCATCACGCGGCCATGGCGGTCGGCTCGGCGGGGACGTTCAACGGCTTCCAGTTCCACGGCAGCAGGTTCTCCAGTTCATGGGACCTGGTACGCCCCGAGACGATGCGCTCCAGCACATCGGTCAGCCACGCCACCGGCTCGACGTCGTTCAGCTTTGCGGTGGCGATCAACGTCATTGCGATCGCCCAGTGGCGCGCGCCGCCGTCGCTGCCCGCGAATAACGCATTCTTTCGATTGAGAGTCACCGGACGGATTGCGCGCTCGACCACGTTGGTGTCCATCTCGATGCGGCCGTCGTCGAGGAAGGCGACCAGGCCGGACCAGTGACGCAGCGCGTAGCGCATGGCCTTTGCCAGGTCGGAGCTGCCGGGCAGGCGCGGCAACTGCTCCTCAAGCCAGACGTGCAGAGCGTCCACGATCGGCCGACTTCGGGTATCGCGCACCGCACGCCGATGCTCGGCCGGGGAGCCGCGGATCTCCGCCTCGATTTCGTAGAGGCTGGCGACGCGCGCCAGCAGCTCCGCCGCCACCGGCGATTTGGTGGAGGTGTGGAACTGGTAGAAGGGACGCCGCATATGCACCCAGCAGAAGGCGAGCCGCACCGAGTTGTCGGCGCGCTCGCCCGCGAGCCGCTTGAACCCGTTGTAGCCGTCCACCTGGAGCACGCCGTCGAAGCTGGCCAGATGCGCCGTCGGGCGGATTGCCTTGCGGTCCTCGGCATAGACGTAGGCGACCGCTGGATGCGACGGACCGCACCAGGGGCGGTCGTCCACCGCGTAGCACCACAACCGACCCGTCTTGGTGCGGCCGCGGCCGGGGTCGAGCACCGGCAGGGTGGTGTCGTCGGCGAACACCTTGGGCGAGGACAGCACCGTGCTGACCACCAGGTCATATAGCGGCGCCAGCCACCAGCACGCCGTGCCGACCCAGTGCGCCAGGGTCGAACGGTCGAGCGCGATGCCCTGCCGCCCCAGCATCTGCGCCTGCCGATACAGCGGCAGCGAATCGCAGAACTTGCTGACCAGCACGTGCACGATCAGCGCCTCGGTCGGCATGCCGCCATCAATCGGCCGCGCCGGGGCGGGGGCGGCCACGACGGCCCCTTCACAGGCGCGGCAGGCATAACGCGGACGGCGGGTGACGCGCACCCGCAGTTGCGCGGGTACGACGTCGAGTTGCTCGGTGCACAGCTCGCCGATGCGGTGCATCGCCCCGCCGCAGCACGGGCAATTCTCCGGCGCGGGATCGATCACCACCTCGTAGCGCGGCAGGTGGGCAGGCAGCGCGCCGTGATTGCGCGCCGGGGACTTCAAGCGCCTGGGCGCCGGTCGGTCATTGGGCTGAGCGGCATCCTGCGCCGCCTGGTTCTCGGCGACCGTCTGCTCCAGATCCTCCAGGCCAAGCAGCAACTGCTCGTCGGTCAGTTGCTCGGAGCGGCGGCCGAACTGGTGGCGGCTCAAGCGCTGGATCAGCAGGCGCAGCCTGTCATTCTCGGCGTGCAGTTCGCCCTGCTGCTGGAGCAGGGTCCGCAGCATCTGTTGCAACAGCGCCGGGTCGTCCGGCAGGGCGTCGGGGTCGATCTGCACAGGGCGATGATGAACGAGGCCGCCGCGTCGGAGCCAGAGCCAATGCCGACAATGTGCAAAATTTATCCGGCCAGTTCGGGCCGCCGCCGCTTCGCCGGTGCCCGCCACTCGCAGCCGTCGAGCAGCGCCGCCAATTGCGCCGACGAGAGCTGGATCCGTCCCGTCGTGGTCGCGGTCGGCCACGCGAACTGGCCGCACTCCAGCCGCTTCGTCAGCAGGCACAGCCCGACCCCGTCGTGCCAGAGAAGCTTGATCAGCCCGGCCCGGCGCCCCCGGAACGCATAAACCGCGCCGTCGAGCGGGTTCTCGGCCAGGCTCTGCTGCACCAGCATCGCCAACCCGGTCATGCCCTTGCGCATGTCCGTCACCCCGCAGGCCAGGTAGATGCGCAACCCGGACTCCAGGGTGATCATCGTCGCCTCAGCGCATCCAGCACCCGCCGCAGCGCGGCACCATCCACCTCGGCATCGACGCGCACGATGATCTCGCCCGGCAACACAATCTCGATGCGCCCACCCGAACGGGAGGCCGGCTGCCGCTCCTCCGGGTCCAGCGTCGAGGCCGGTAGCGCCGATCCGCCAGCCGCCACCTCCGCGAACCGCGGCGTGACCCTGGTCACAACGGCCGATCGCATCCCCAACATCTCCCGCCGCCATGTGTAGAGCTGGCCGGAGCTGATCCCGTGCTTGCGCGTGACTTCGGTCGGCGTCAGTTCGCCGCCATGGCTCTCCGCGACGATCTCGCGCTTCTGCTCCGGCGTCCAACGCCGACGCCGCTCACCGCGGGTGATGATCTCTACACGTGTGCCGCGTACGCTCTTACGACTGGTCGTATGAGCACTCTCACCCGTGGCAAGGACATCGGGGACTTCGTCCATCCCCGTGTTGCATCACACCAACTCCGGGGGCCGCAACGTGCGGACGCCGCGCCGCTTACCGCTGCTGTTGCCCCAGGCCGGGCCGTGATGCAACGGGCCCGGACGTGGAGGTCCCACAGACCGCAGTGTCCCGGCCCGTTAAATCGCGGCGCGCTGTTCTTGCTACCTGCGCCGCGAACGCCATCGGTTTCCGGTCCGTCTGGCGGATGACCCCCACCACCTGCTCGTCCGTGAACCTCGACTGCGGCATCGCTCCCTCCATCCGGAGAGCCACTCTCTCAACTTCCGAGCGGCCCGAAAATCCCGGAGCAGGTCACCCCAACAGAAATCTCAGCGTCCGGGCGCCTGTATTCATGTCACCCCCGGCGTCGGATACGGAAGAACGATCGCGGAGGGAGGCAACGGGGGGACGCTTAAGGGCTGCGAAAGCCGCGCAGACGGCGCAGGGGACGGGTAAGGCGCCAGGAGGTGGATTCCCGCATGCACGCCAGCAGGTGATGCGCGGCTGCGAGTTCCTTCCGGATGGCGTCGCGTTCGGCGCCGGCGGCAGCGGCGCATTGGGCGCGGTCGGACAGCTCGGCGAGATGGGTTTCCTGTTTGGCGACCTGCTGGCGCAGAGTGCTGTTCGCCGCTTCGAGAAGCTGGTTCGTGGCATTGGCCGCCGAGATTTTTGCGCCTAGCGCGAAAATTTCCCCGGTCTGCCGGTCGCGATCGGCGGTGAGTGCCGCGAGATCGGCCTCAAGGTTGGCGATATCCGCACGTAGGGTGTGGATTTCCCCAGCCAGCCGGTCGCGTTCGGCAACGGCCTGGGCGCTTGCGGTTTCGGCGGCGGCAAGCATCGCTTCGGGATCGGCGACGATCGTTCGGGTCAGTGGAAATCTGTCGGGCGCGTCGGGATTGGCGGTGGCGCGTGCAAGGGCGGCGAGTGCAGGCGGGGTGGTCGCCCCTTGCGCCCAGGCATTTCGCACGGCGCGATAATCGGCGGGTTCCTCGTCCCGGGCGGCGGCGCGGTAGGGACGCCAAAGATTGAGCGTGCCGGAGAGCCAGCATAGCGGATGAACACGGGCGAGCGGCGCTGCATCAGCGGCATGGGGGAGCGTTGCGGCTGCGGGGCTGCCTTCGCGCGCGAAGACCAGCAGATTCTGCGCGTACCACCAAGCGACGCGCGGATGGCTCCAGATCCGGTCGCGCCAGGGGTCGAAACATCGGAAGCCGTTGGCGCG
The DNA here is from genome assembly GCA_021847175.1 of Pseudomonadota bacterium. Lineage (GTDB taxonomy): Bacteria > Pseudomonadota > Alphaproteobacteria > Acetobacterales > Acetobacteraceae > JAJXXT01. The sequence continues at coordinate 9,354 of JAJZUI010000106.1, read as the reverse complement.
GAACAGGATAGCCCAGAATTCCGGCCATTGTTCGTTGATATGATCGGTACCGTATTGGAACGGCAGCGCCGCCGAGAAGACGACGACATCGGCAAGCGCGCAGAGTTCGGCGATGAAGCCCGACGCGCGCGCGTGGGGCAGATGCTCGGCGACCTCGAGGCAGAGGGCGAGATCGAAACCCGCCGGATGATGTTCGGCGATACGGCGCGGCAGGCCCGGTTCGGCGAGATCGGCGGGCAGGAAGCGATTGGGCGGGATGCGCAATGCGGCGCGATCGACATAGTTGCCATCGACGCCGAGGGTATCGGCGATGCCGCACTCGGCGGCGGCGGCGAGCCAGGTGCCCACGCCGCAACCGATATCCACGATCCGCGCGGGATTAAGGGCGGCGAGAATTAGCGGGAACACGACGCGGGCGGACGCGAGGCTTTCGTCGCCCTGATCGGCGTAGAAGGCGGCATCATAGACGGCGCCGGTCATGTCAGGCGCGGCCGGAGGCAGCGAGGCCATATTCGAGAACGCTGCCGAAGCGGGGGGCGGGACGAACCCTGGCGGCGGCGGCGGCATCGGCCACACCCTTGGTGCGCGAGAGAAAAAAGGCGCGCCGATACGCCTCGTCGAGGGTCGACTGGAGGGTGGGGTCGGGCGGCAGTCCGGCCGACTGGCACGCATTCGCGGCACGATCGAGATTGCGCGTCCAGCGCATATGCCGGGCATAGGCCAAACGGTCCCGCGACCAGGCCGCGAAGGCGGCATCGATTTCACAATATCGATGAATTTCTGGGTCGTCGTGGAGGGTGGCGAAACGGTATTGGGCAAGGCCCTGGCGGTAGGAGCGGTGGCAGAACTGGTCGAAGCTGAGGGCGCGGATCATGACGGTATGGGCACGTGGCTCGAACCGGACAGAAAGCCCGTGCCGGCGCAAGCGGAAGCCGAGCTCGATATCCTCGCAGCCGAAGGTGAAATCGGGGTGAAAGACGCCATGGCGCACCAGCAGGCCGCGCTTGACCGAACTGCGCCCGCCCCAGAAGCCGGTATGGTCGAGTACCTGGCCGCGCTGCATCCAGCCATAGGAAAACAACTGACAGCCAACCTCGGTGACATGGCGCATGACCGGCAGATCACGGATTTCCGGGTCGAGGGTAGTGAGGCCGAGTACCGCGACCTCCGGCGCCGGCATGGCGAGATGCGCGGCGAGATGCGCCACAAACAGGCCGGGGGTTGCCACGTCGTCGTCGTCGAGAAAGACGAGAATGGGCGCTGTCGCAGCAAATACGCCGAGATTCTTGGCCGCGGCTAAGCCGGCTTGGCGCTGGCGGAAAATACGCAGCCTGAGGCGATCCTGCCAGGCGGCGAGGACTCGCGGCGTATCGTCGGTGGACCCGTCGTCGATGACGATGATTTCGAAGCGGTCACGGTCCAGGGTTTGCGCGGCCAGACCTTCCAGCACGCGCGGCAGGAGGTGCGCCCGGTTATGCGTGGTCAGCAGGGCCGAGAGGCTTAGGCTCATGCATGGGCTTCCAGCACCATGAACGCGGCATCGTGCGACAGGTGCGGCGCCTGGGCAAGCAGATCGAACATCTGGCGATCGGCGTCGGCATGAACATACTCGCTGACGGGCCGGCGCAGGCGATGCGCAACGGGCGCGGCATCGATGATGCCGAGCCGCAGCCCTTGGCGTTCAAGCACGACAGGCCAGACGAAATCGAGCCCCCAACCCATGCCGCACGCTTCCGGGAACGGCAGCAGAAGTTCCGCCGCGTCGTGCCGAATGAGGGTAACGGGACCGATTTCGACGAAGCGCGTGCGGCGGGCGCTGAGACCGGGCATGATTTGCGTGATCGGATGGTCGATGAAACTGTCGGAGGTGCGGGCGGGCTGGCAGAGGGCGAAATCGTGCCGGTCGGCCAGTTCGGTCATGGTATCGAGGAAATCGGGGGCGAGTTCGACGTCGTCGTCGGTCAGCATGATCCAGTCGAAGTTTCGATGCTCTTCGAGCAGGCGGTTGAGCAGGGTGAATTTCGGAGTTTTTTCGGTGACGACGAGTTCCGTCAGCGGCAGATCGTAACTGCCCTGCCCCTGCGGCGCGAGCGCGATCCAGCGCTGATGGACCTGGTGGTGGTTACTGGCGGCGCATTCGAGCATGATATGCGCGGCGGTATTGGGCTTATGGGCAAGGTATATGCCGGCAACAAGAATTTCAGCCACCGAAAAGTTCCTTGACGCGGGGGCGGACGGCTTCGATGGACAGGGTCGCGGCGATATGCGCACGACCATTGGCGGCGAGCCGCGACCAGAGCGCGTCGTCGCGCAGGAGACGCAGCACCTCGGCCGCGAATTCGGCGGGATCGTCGGCGACCAGCAGGTGCTGGCCGGGAATTAGGCCCATGCCCTCGGCGCCGATGGTGGTAGCAACGACAGGCAGGGAATGGATAAGGCTTTGACCGACCTTACCCTTCATGCCGGCGCCATAGCGCAGCGGCGCGACGAAAACGCGATGCCGGTCGAATAGCGGATCGAGACGGGGGACGTAGCCGAGAATCTCGATGCCAGGGCGGGCACCGAGGGCCAGCACCTCGTTTTCGGCATTGGCGCCGACGATGCGCAGGACGATATCGGGGATTTCCGCCTGGATGATCGGGAATATCTCGTTGGCAAACCAGAGCATGGCGTCGCCATTGGGACGGTGCCAGAAGCCGCCGACGAAAAGCAGGTCGCGCCGGGCAGAGGGCTCCGGGAACTGCCGTTCCGGCATTTCGAAAATATTGGGCAGAACCTCGACCACGACATCGGGCGCGGCCTGAAGCATGGCAGCGCGTTCGTCCTCGGTGATGGCGATGGTGACATCGGCGGCGCGGGCGGCGGCGATTTCGGCCTTAAACTGGCGTTCGGCCTGGTCGCGCAAGGCGGCATCCCGGCGCAATTCGGCCTCGCGGCGCATGCGCAGGCCATGGAAATCGACCATGTCGTAGACGACGCGCGCGCCGGGGCAGTAGCTACGGACGGGCGCCAGCATTTTGTGCATGGTATCGGGGAAGACGATGACCACCCAGGCAAGGCCGTTGCCGTTGGCCTTGAGGTAACCATCGATCTGCTCGGGTCCGAACAGGAAATCGGTGACGCCGAGGGCACCCAAGGCGGCTTGGTAACGGGCGCGGGCTTCCGGGTTGCCGAGGATGCCGGGCTGGAAATCGGGGCCGAACATCGAGGCATGGACCATGCGCAGGCCGGCCTCGCCGATCAGGCCGATCAGGGTTTTGAGGCGGAGCCCGCCGCTTTGCTGGTCGTAGAGGGGCAGATGGTCGGAGATGATGAGCATGACCGGGCCGCCGGAAGGCAGGGCCGGGATGGCCGGTGGCGGGGCCATGGCGGGAGCGGCGTCCGACGCCCCGGCCGGCACCGACGGGGGCGGGCGGCGGAGCCGGATGGTTTTTTGGAGCCGGACGATTTTCCGGAGCCGGTGGGAGAGCGAACGGATGGGGGCGGTGAGGCGCCAGGAATGAGAGGCGTGGAGGTTGGCGATAAGCTGGTCACGCTCGGCAAGCTGACGAGCGAGCCAGTCGAGATTGCGATTCTTGGCATCGATTTCCGCATCCAGCCGGGTGAGATGGTCCTGATTGGCGGCGAGCTGGCGCAGCAGGCGCGCGAGTTCCCGCTGGAGCACCGCTTCACGGGCACGGGCCATGGCGGGCGTGGCGGAGGCCGTGTTGGCAGGGGCTGCCGGTTCGGAGGTGGATTGGTATTGCCGCACGGCCTTTGGGTCCCGCTGGGTTTGGGGATGCGCAGGCATTGGGGATTAGCTAGGCCGGTCATGTACGTCAACGTGGTGGAAATTGTGTTGGGCATGAGGTGGCCGCGGATCATGCGGCTGCGGTGGCGATCTGGGGTGGGAATAGCTCGACTGTTGATTGCCGCTGAGAACTGACCCAGGCGGGACCGGTTTTTCCACCGAGAACTGACCCATGTTCGAACCTCTCCCCCTCGGCAGAAGCGAGGGAACGCGGAGTGATCGTCATGGAGCTACTAAGCGTTATTCGACGCTGGCGATTTCGGCAGCATTATTCGATCCGGGAGATCGCGCGGCGCACGGGCCTGTCGAGGAACACGGTGCGCAAATACCTGCGGACCGACAGCGTCGAGCCGAAGTTCAACACGCCCGACCGTCCGAGCCGGCTCGATCCGTTCGCCGACAAGCTTTCGCACATGCTACGGCAGGAGGCGGGCAAGTCGCGCAAGCAGAAGCGGACGGTCAAGCAGTTGCACACCGATCTGGTCTCGCTGGGCTATGACGGCTCCTACAACCGTGTGGCGGCGTTCGCGCGCGAGTGGAAGGCGGCGCGCCATCGGGAGCAGCAGACGACCGGACGCGGCGCGTTCGTGCCGCTGGCGTTCGGGCCCGGCGAGGCGTTCCAGTTCGACTGGTCGGAGGACTGGGCGATCATCGCGGGCGAGCGGGTGAAGTTGCCGGTCGCGCACGTCAAGCTCGCCTACAGCCGCGCTTTCATCTTGCGCGCCTATCCGCAGCAGACGCATGAGATGCTGTTCGACGCCCACAACCACGCCTTCCGGGTTCTCGGCGGCGTGCCGCGGCGCGGGATTTACGACAATATGCGCACGGCGGTCGACAAGGTCGGGCGGGGCAAGGAGCGCAAGGTCAACACACGCTTCTCGGCCATGGTCGGCCACTTCCTGTTCGAGGCCGAGTTCTGCAATCCGGCCGCCGGATGGGAGAAGGGACAGATCGAGAAGAACGTGCAGGATGCACGCCATCGGCTCTGGCAGCCGACGCCGAGCTTTCCCTCGCTGGCGGCGCTGAACGACTGGCTGGAGGCGCGTTGCCGGGAGTTGTGGGCCGAGATCGCACATGGCGCGCAGCCAGGCACATTGGCCGATATCTGGCGCGAGGAAGCCCCGCACCTGGCGCAACTGCCGCGCCCATTCGACGGCTTCGTGGAGCACACGAAGCGCGTCTCGCCGACGTGCCTGATCCACTTGGAGCGCAACCGCTACAGCGTGCCGGCGTCCTTCGCCAACCGTCCGGTCAGCGTGCGGGTCTACCCCGAGCGCGTCGTAATCGCCGCCGAGGGGCAGATCGTCGCCGAGCACGTGCGCGTCTTCGCCCGCTCGCACGACCGCAACAGCAGCGCGACGGTCTACGACTGGCGGCACTACCTCGCCGTCATCCAGCGCAAGCCCGGCGCGCTACGCAACGGCGCGCCCTTCGCCGAGCTGCCGCCCGCCTTCCGCGCCCTGCAACAGCGCATGCTCAAGATGCCTGGCGGCGACCGCGAGATGGTGGAGATCCTCGCCCTCGTCCTCCAGCACGACGAGCAGGCGGTGCTCACCGCCGTTGAACTGGCTTTGGAGGCCGGCGCGCCGACCAAGACGCATATCCTGAACCTGTTGCACCGCCTGGTCGACGGCAAGCCGACCGAAGCGCCACCGGTGAAGCCGCCCAGCGCCCTAACGCTGACCACCGAGCCGCAGGCCAATGTCGAGCGCTACGACGCGCTGCGCAAGCCCAGGGAGGCGCGCCATGCGTCATGACCCTGCCGCCGGCGCCGTGGTCATCATGCTGCGCGCGCTGAAGATGCACGGCATGGCCCAGGCCGTCGGCGAACTGACCGAGCAGGGCTCGCCGGCCTTCGAAGCGGCGCTGCCGATCCTGTCGCAACTCCTGAAGGCGGAGACAGCGGACCGGGAAGTCAGGTCCACGGCTTACCAGCTGAAAGCCGCGCGCTTCCCGAGCTATCGCGACCTCGCCGGCTTCGACTTCGCCTCCAGCGAGGTCAACGAGGCGCTGGTGCGCCAACTCCACCGCTGCGAGTTCCTGGCCGACGCCCACAACGCCGTGTTCGTCGGCGGCCCCGGTACGGGCAAAACTCACCTCGCCACCGCCCTCGGCGTTCAGGCCATCGAGCATCATCGCAAGCGCGTCCGGTTCTTCTCCACGGTCGAACTCGTCAACGCCCTCGAACAAGAAAAACACCAAGGCAAACCCGGGCAGATCGCCGGACGCCTCGCCTATTCCGACCTCGTCGTCCTCGACGAGCTTGGCTACCTGCCGTTCAGCGCCTCCGGCGGAGCATTGCTCTTCCACCTGCTCAGCAAGCTCTACGAGCGCACCAGCGTCATCATCACCACGAACCTCAGCTTCGGCGAATGGGCGGGAGTCTTCGGCGATGCGAAGATGATGACGGCGCTGCTCGACCGCCTCACTCACCGCTGCCACATCCTCGAAACCGGAAACGACAGCTTCCGATTCAAGACCAGCTCGGCGAAAGCCGCAAAGCCCGCAAAGGAGAAGACCCGGAACTTGACCAACGCCTGACCCTCAAACCATCATCAAACCCGGGTCAGTTCTCGACGGAAATCCTGGGTCAATTCTCGGCGGAAATCGACAGAGCCGGGACAAATCTGGTGAATGGGCAGACTGTAACAGTGTTCCCCGCGCGAGCGGGGATGAGCCGAGGGCCGGCCCGTCGTCACGATGGAGCCCGCCGTGTTCCCCGCACGAGGGGGGATGAGCCGGCCGACGCCTACGCTTCCCAGGCGCGTGAGGAGCGTTCCCCGCGCGAGCGGGGGGTAAGCCGAAAACCGGCACCAAGAGTGTCGAGTGCGAATCTCCGCGCAGATTTGACCTGGGATTTCCATTGAGAACGGACTTCGGTTCGAGGCAGGCTCTCTGCCACGTGGCAGGGCAGCGCGGCGGAGGAAGAGGAACACGCCCGTCCCATCACCCGCGAGCGGCGGCGCCTCCGCGCCGTCGTCGCGAACCCCGTGCTGGTCGTGCGCGGCGCGAGCAAAGCCTCGACGCAGCCGTCCGGCCGAAGCGGTCGCGCGAACAGCCTCGACACACGCATCGCTCGGAGGCGGCAGCAGATGCCGCAACCTGGGTAGGAGGCAGGGCTCGACCTGGAACCGGAGCCCGACCCTTCCGCGCCGGGAATGCGCATGTGAGGCGAGGGCTCGCAACTTGGTAATCGCATACGGGGCCAGCCTGGGTTGTCTCACTGGCTGGGGCGACACAGGTGATAGTGGCTGGTCAGAAGTGCCTCCAATATTCCCTGTGGAAACGGAGATATGCGGCCTGATGCTTCGATGGCGGCTTGCGCAATGGCCGAGGAACGCCGAGCTGGACGCGCTGCTCCTCCGAAAGCCGAGACGCAACCAGCATCTCTCCCTGCTCCGAGAAAGAAATCAGCCCACGGTCAAACGCTGCATCAAGAGTTGCCATGAGAAGGAGCCCATTTTCCGGGTCAAGTCGCTCCTCGTTGGAAGAGCATCGCCACGGCCTGATGTGAGAGGCACGAAGGACCTCACCAATCTCGCAGCCGGTCACCGAACATGCCGCACTCCAATGCTTTTCCAGATTTTCCCGGAATTTTCCCTGACCGATGCGAGCATCGATGAGCGCCCGCTTTGTTGTTTCAGGAATTGCTTGATTATCGATTTCACTCATATCGTCGAGAAGGCCGCGGTCGCGGCCAACGCTCTGAGACACAAGGTTGAAGATATTCCCCCATGGAGGAAGACGCCGTCCTGGCGCAACAGCGTCAAGAATTCTTTCAGCTTCCTTGGAAGACAGAATTTGAAAATTGCTGTGCATCACAGCTAATTTGTCTTTGCCAGTAATTTTCTTTGCATCAAGTGGAACGGGTTGGTCGAGCCAAAGGAAGTAATCGGCTGGACAGCGCCAGAGAGTCATTGCATTGACTCCTTCCGACTTAGGACTTGAGTCTAACCAAAATTCCTCAAATGCCTCATGGGTTTTATATATATCTCTTACTTTCTGAACGTCCCAAGCATCGTCTCCGAGTTTGTCCGACTTTATGTCCAGGGCAATTTTTGCTCGTTCATTGTCGTCTGTCACGAAGGCAGCATTTCCTGCTATGCCGACCAATTCTTGCCGCCCATCGTGAGAGGCGACCATAAAAATCACGAATTGCCCGTTGAGTTCGCGATGGTGTGCAATAATTTTGTCGCCTGCTTCCGTATGAAAGTAGCGCTCTTTGCCATCCTTCGAAACCATGTGAGGCGAGTTATTCCACTCTTCCGCGCCGAAGCCATGCTTGTCGACCCAGCGCGATGCGGTCTTGGCACCTGAAGGACGCTTATAGTTCTCGGTGTTCCACATCAAGGGCTTGAGAATAAATTTCGCGGCGACCATGGCTGTGACCTCGATATTTCGATGTTTGTCGATGCTATCCAGACCGGCCATGCTGCGCAATGCGGCTTCCGGGATAGGTGTTCCCTCGCGCGGCACCTGCTTCGTCGACGCCTGTTCGCGCTCGGGGCGGCCGCGGCGAGCGCCTGGGACGCTTCGGCGGCGGGGTGCCGAACCCCGTGGGCTATAAATCGTCTGCCTGATTTGCGGAGCCCGATGCCGCGGCATCCGTTCCAGCCGCCGGCGTGCCCTCAGCGCTATAGAGCGGCATTGTCACGGCAACTGGCGTGACGGGGACGGCTTTCACTCATTTCCCGTGCCGAGGCATGTGCTGGCGCAGCACCGCGTTCATGTGCGCCTGCCACCCCGGGCCTTCACGCTTGTAGGCATCCAGCACGTCCGGGTCCAAGCGCAGTGTCTGGTTGACCTTCCGGTCCGCCTTCGCCGGGCGGCCACGACGCCGCCGGATTGCCTCCGCCGCTTGCGTGCCGAAAATCTCCGCAATCGCATCCAGTGCGGGCCGAGCGGTGCGGATCTCCTCCTGCGTCCATTCCGGGTTATCTTCATCCGGGCGTGAAGCCGCCTCATCCTTTGTCTTGCTCATACCACTCCACCTCTTTGCGGTTCGCCTTACGAAAACTGATGACGTGGACCGCCTCGCCTCGCATCGTGATGACTGCCACATGCAGTCGCCGACCCAGCCGCGCCAGCACTCGAACGCGGGTTTCGCCGTAGTCCTTCCGCCGGTCCTCCTGCAGAATGGCGGTTTCCCATGCAAGGTCGGCCACCCGCTCGAACGACAGTTCGCGCTCCGCGATGTTCCTGGCATTTTTGGCCGGGTCGAACGTGATGCGCACGGATTTTTGCTACAGCAATAATTTTCGGAAATCAAGGAAATTTGCTGTAGCGAGAACCGCCGTAAACGGATTGACAGCGCGCCGCGGTTTGCCGAGGCCGCCGCGATGCGAGCGGCCCAAGCCTGAATTGGTCGCCCTACTGTTGGGCTGACCGGCCCCTCAGCAGGCGACGGGTTGGAGAGTCAACTGTCGGTGGTTTCGTGTCCCCGCAACCACTTTTACCGAACGCTGGAACAAATCAGGACCAGGGCCGGCACCAGACCCGGCGGCTGCTCCCTGCGCCGCACCGCCCATCCCAAGGCGGAGCATCGCCGCAATCTCCCCGGTCAG
>JAJZUI010000105.1 GCA_021847175.1 Pseudomonadota bacterium | reverse complement strand
CTGTTCCTGCATACCAGTCCGGAATTCGCGATGAAGCGGCTGCTCGCCGCCGGCTCCGGGCCGATTTTCCAGCTGGCGCGGGTGTGGCGCAACGGCGAGGGCAGCGAGTTGCATGCGCCGGAGTTCACGATGCTGGAGTGGTACGCGCCCGGGCTCGGCATGGCGGAGCTGATCGCGCAGACGATGGACCTGCTGCGCGCCGTGCTGCCGGGCGAGGTGACGTGCCGGGGCGTGACGACGCGGCTCGACGCGGCGGAGGTGCTGAGCGTGGCCGAGGCGTTCCGGCGCTACGCGGGGGCGGATGTGCTGGCGACGGCGGGGGATGCGGCGGCGCTGGCGGCCTCGGCCGGGGAACGGCTGCGGCCTGGCGAGGATTGGGAGGATCTGTTTTTCCGGATTTTGCTGGCGCGCGTCGAGCCGAACCTGGGGCGCGGGCGGCCGACCTTCCTGACGCACTGGCCGGCGGCGCAGGCCGCACTGGCGCGGCGCGACCCCGCGGACCCGCGCGTCGCGGAGCGGTTCGAGCTGTTCGTGTGCGGGATGGAGCTGGCGAATGCGTTCGTCGAGCTGACGGATGCGGCCGAGCAGCGGGCGCGCTTCGAGGCCGATCGCGCGCGGCGGCATGCGATCTACGGCGGGCCGGGTGACGGGGGGCAGGACTGGGAGATGGACGAGGCGCTGCTGGCGGCGCTGCCAGCGATGCCGGCTTGCGCGGGTATCGCGCTGGGGTTCGACCGGCTGGCCATGATCGCCGCGGGGGTCGATGATATCCGCGCGGTGCTGGCCCTGCCGGACTTCTGATGGGACGGTAGCCGATGGAGGGACGTGGGATGAAGTGGATGATGGGCCTGGCGCTGGCGGCGTGCTGCGCCGGGTGCGCGCGGCAGGGACCCTCGGCGCTCGACGTGAAGCTGGCCTCGATGGTGGGGCAGAGCGAGACGACCCTGGTGCGCCAGCTCGGCGTGCCCAGCCGGACCTTCGAGACCGGAGGACATCGGTTCATCGCCTATGTCGAGCGGCGGCAGGGGCTGGTGCCTGGCGGCGGGTACTGGGGGCCGCCGTGGTGGGGCTGGAGCGGGACGCAGGTGATCACGCAGAGCTGCGTGATCACGTTCGAGATCGAGGCGGACAAGGTGAAGGGTTATTCCTACCGCGGCGACGGCTGCGGCTGAGGCTGCGGCTGTGAGATGGCGCCCGGTGCCGGCTGTGCCATCGGTGCCGGCTGTGCCACCTGCGCGGTTGGCGCGGCCGCGGCAGGGGGCGACTGGTGAGCGAAGAACACGTTGAGTCCAAGCGCGATGACAAGTGCCATGTAGAGGATGAGACGCGTCGGCAACCGTTTCGGCAGCGCGCCCCGGAGCAACGGGCGCGCGGATCGGCCGTTCAGCGGGCCCATCGCCTGGCCGCGTTCCGGCAGGAGGAGAACCAGGCGGGCGGCGGTCGCCGGTGCCGCAGCGAGGTCCTGCGGGATCAGCGGCATTGTCGCGATGCTCCCGGCCAGGGACTCGATCACGCCTGCACGCGGCAGTCTGGCCCAGCTTGCGGCCTCCGCCCAGGCGTCCTTGCCCTGCCGCGCAAGAACCGAGAGGACGGTAAGCGCCGAGCCGTTGAGTTCCGTGCCGACCTCGGCGAAGAGGAACGGGTTGAGCTGCGAGGTGGTCAGGGCGAAGCAGTCATTGTGAGCCATCTGATGCTCCTGTGCCCGCGCCGTGGTCCGACCGGGCTTGCGGTCACGCCGTGGCCTTGCGCGGGGCGCCCGCGGTGTTTGTCGCGGCGAGGCCAGCCAGGACCAGCGCCGAGGCGGGGTTCATCGTGTCCACCATCGCGGTGGGGATGAGGATCGTCGAACCGCGCTCCTTGGTGGTCTCGTAGATGATGTTCATCGCCCGCAACTGCAGCGCGATGGGGAATTCCGCATAGGCTTTCGCCGCGTCCACGAAACGGCTGGCGACCTCCGCCTCGGCCGAGCCGAGGATGATGCGGGCCTGCTTCTCGCGCTCGGCCTGGGCCTGGCGCGACATCGCGTCCTGCAGCGCGACCGGGATGGCGACATCGCGCACCTCGACCGAGGTGACGGAAATGCCCCAGGCGGCGGTCTTGGCGCCGATCTCGGCGCGCAGCTGTTCGTCGGCGGCCTTGCGGTCCGAAAGGAGAGCCGCGAGCATCGCCGAGCCAATCATCTCCCGCAGCGAGGTCTGCGCGACGCGATCGATGGCCTGGCGATAGTCGGTGATGCGCAGCGCAGCCGCCTCGGCGTCGTGGACATGCCAGAAAATCACCGCATCCACGTTGACCGGCACGGTATCGCGGGTCAGCGCCTGCTCGGCGTTGAAGGCGGTGGTCTGGATGCGCTGGTCGATGATCGCGATGACGCGGTCGATGACGGGGATCAGCAGGAACAGGCCGGGGCCGCGGACACCCTGGAGCTTGCCGGCACGCAGCACGACGAAGCGCTCCCAGGTATTGGCCATCTTGAGCGACATGCCGACGAGGAGCGCGGCCACGAAAAAGGGTGCGGCATAAAGCGCACTCGCGGCGCCGATATAAAGAAAGGCCATCCCCCCGGTGGCCAACCCCGCCAGGCAAAGGACGACGACGATCATGTAGGTGATGGAGTTCATGCTCTTACGTCCTTGATAATGCGCTCTTCCGCCGCTGGTGGGCTTTACGTCCGCGCTATCGCCGCGTCACAGCGCTCCGCGATGTGTCTGGAAGTGATGCCGCTCGCCGCTCCCGTGAATGGCCGACCGGCGTCGCTCTTTGCGTCATGCTGGCCGTTGATTTGACGCGCGGGATATTTGCATTCGCAAAATATCTTACAAGAGCAAATACTCCCAATGAAAAACCGCCCAGGGGCTCAAATCAAGGCGCGAGTCCCGGGGCAGCGCGGCGGGCGGTGAGGCAGCTGGCGTCCCCGCTCGTCGGGCGCAGGGCGTGCGAGCTTCCGGGGTTTGGCGCGGCGCCGGCCCTGCTCGCTCGTTTTCTGCATCCGCGCCGTCGTCCGCCGCGTAACGCGGTTGACGGGCGCGCAACGGGCGCTCCCGCGCAACAAGAGGAGATGCACGATGCGGGTCCACCCGATCGTAACGATAGCCTTCGTGCCGGTGATGCTTGCGGCCTGCGCGCATGCGATGGCTCAGCCTAACCCGATGCATCCCGCCGCGATGACCATGCCGGCGAATGCCGCGATGTCCGGTAACGTCATGGTCGGTGGCCAGGCGATGTATCCGACCAGGAATATCGTGCAGAACGCGCTGAATTCCGCGGACCACACGACGCTGGTGGCGGCGGTGAAGGCGGCGGGCCTGGTGCCGACACTGGAGGGCAAGGGGCCGTTCACCGTGTTCGCGCCCACCAACGAGGCGTTCGCCGAGCTGCCGGCGGGGACGGTTCAGAGCCTGCTCAAGCCCGCGAACAAGGCGGAGCTCGTGAAGATCCTGACCTATCACGTCGTTCCTGGTCATTACGATTTCGCCGACCTCGCGAAGCTGATCCGGCAGGGCGGGGGAAAGGCGGAGCTGAAGACGGTGGAAGGCGGGATGCTGACGCTGGCGATGAACGGGCCGCGCAACATCACCGTGACGGACGCGAAGGGCGATACCGCGGATATCACCACCTATGACGTGAACCAGTCGAACGGCGTGATCCAGGTGATCGATAAGGTTCTGCTGCCCGGCTGATCCACCGGCGCGGGCAAGGAGGCCCCGGGCGCGTTGCTCCCGATGCGCCCGGGGCGTTTTGCGCGGGGAAGTCCTTGCGCGCCGTCAGGCGGCGTCGATGGCTTCGTTCATGGCGCGCACGCCTGCCGCGGGGCCGTCGTAGTGCGCCCAGACGGCGCCGATGACGGCGAGAAAGTCCGCGCCGGCGCGCACGAGGGGCGCGCAATTGCCGGGCGTGATGCCGCCGATGGCGACACAGGGGATCGTTGCGATATCGGACCACCAGGCGAGCAGCTCCGGCTCGGCGCGGGTGGCCGCGTCCTTGCTCGCGGTGGGGAAGAAGGCGCCGAAGGCGACGTAGTCGGCACCATCCTCGCCGGCCTGGAAGGCGAGGTCGCGGCTGGCGTGGCAGGTGACGCCGAGCGTGAGGTCGCCGAGGATGCGGCGGGCCTCGCGGGCGCCCATGTCCGTCTGGCCGACATGGGCGCCATCGCAGCCCGTTTCGATCGCGAGGTCGGGGCGGTCGTTCATCAGCACCGCGACGCCGCGCGATTGCGAAACCGGAACTATGACGGAAGCGGCACGGCGGATGGCGTCGTCCGATGCGTCCTTGAGGCGGATCTGCAGGCAGGCGACGTCGCCGGCGTCGAGTGCCGCGGCGAGCGTGTCCGGGAAGGTCGCCAGCTCGATCGCGGGAGGCGTGACGAGGTACAGGCGGCAGCGTTCGCTCACGCGCGTTCCCCCGTCACGCCAGACCTTCAGGCCTTGCCCTGGTAGATCTCGATGATCTTGCTGAGCATCGCCAGCGCGTCGGCCTTCGGGCGCTGGAAGGTGTTGCGGCCGATGATGGAGCCGTTGGCGCCGCCGTCGCGTAAGGCCCGGACTTCCTCGTAGAGGCCGTCGAGGCTCTTCGCCTCGCCGCCGGAGAACACGACGATGCGCTTGCCGGCGAAGGCGGTCTGGATCACGTGCTCGACGCGCTTGGAAAGCGTGGAGATGTCGATCTTCTGCGCCTCGTAGACCTTCTTCGCGGCGTCGAGCGAGAGGTGCTCGGTGGGCGGCTTCACCTTGATGATGTGCGCACCCATGAGGGCCGCCATGTGGCAGGCATAGGCGCAGATATCGACGGCCGTCTCGCCGGCCTTGTCGAGGTTGGGGCCGCGCGGATAGCTCCAGACGACGACGGCGAGGCCCGCGGCTTTCGCTTCATCCGCGAGTTCGCGGAGTTCCTCCATCTGCTCGAAGGCGTATTCGCTGCCGGGGTAGATGGTGAAGCCGATGGCCGAGCAGCCGAGGCGCAGCGCGTCCGCGACCGAGCCGGTGACGGCCTGGTCCTTCGCGCTCGCGAGCGAGTTGGAGGAGTTGAGCTTGAGGATGGTGGGGATGGCGCCGGCATAGGTGGACGCACCGGCCTCGATCATGCCGAGGGGGGCGGCGTAGGCGGAGAGGCCGGCTTCGATCGCGAGCTGGAAATGGTAGTGCGGGTCGTAGGCTGCGGGGTTGGGCGCGAAGCTCCGTGCCGGGCCGTGCTCGAAGCCCTGGTCGACGGGCAGGATGACGAGGCGGCCGGTGCCGCCGAGCTTGCCCTCCATGAGGATGCGGGCGAGGTTGGCCTTGGTGCCGGGGTTGTCGCTCTCGTAATGATCCAGGATGCGCTTGACGCGCTGGGTGATGCGCATGGAGTCCCTCCGAACGGATTTCGGCGCGTCGTAGCAAGGCGCGCGGCCCGCTGTCACGCGCGGTGCCAGTCAAGGATTGTCATGGCTGGCGGGCGCGAGGCGAGGACCATGGCGCCGATGGTCGTTGCGGCGGCGGCGACCCGGGGGAAGGCGGGGCCGGGGGCGAGCACCAGCGCGCGGCAGCCGCAGCGCAACGCGGCCATCGCGTAGCCGGGGGCGTCGCCGCAGTCGAGGATGTCGGCCATCGGCGCGGTTGCCTGGGCGCGCGCGGCCTCGGCGAGCGCCCGCCACCACAGCGGACCGAGGGTTGCCGCGGCGTTCACCGGCGAGAGCAGAGTGACGGGAAGACCCGGGGAAACCGCTGCCAGACAAGCCTGGCGATCGGTGACGAGAACGATCGGGCCCGGAAACATGCTTGACGTTCAAGCCCGTTATCGGTTGAAACTCAAGCGAGCGTGAAGAAGGGGGCGGCGGTGAGCGGAACCGATGACGCGACGGCGCCGGGCGAGGATGCTGCCGACCGCATCGAGGAGGCCTTGGAGCGCATCGCGATCCTGGCGGCGCGGATGCATCCCGCGGCCGCGGTTGCGGGCGGGACGATCGAGGCTGGCGGGGTCGACGCGACGCTGGCGCTGCGGCTGGACGCCGTGATCGCGCGGCTGCGCCAGGCTTTGGGCAACTAGGCGAGGATTCCGGCCATGGCGCAGATGACCATCCGCATAAACGGCTACGCCTATGTCGTGGGCTGCGAGGACGGGCAGGAGGCGCACCTGACCGCGATGGCCAACGAGATCGAGTCGCGGGTGAACAGCATCAAGGCGCTGGGCGGTCAGTCCGGCGAATCCCGGCTGCTGGTGCTGGCCTCGCTGCTGATGGCCGATGAGCTTCACGACCTGAAGCTGGAGGCCGCACAGCTGCGCGCGGCGCGGCCGGCGGAACACGCGGCTCGGGAGGGCGCGCGGGAGGCGAAGCCCGACGCGGCGCTGCGGCGGCGGCTGGCGAAGCTGGCCGAGCGCGCCGAGGCGATCGCGGGGGAGCTCGACGCCGGATAATCGTTGGGCCCGGGCGTTGCGGCGGGCGTGCCGCGGCCCTATGTGATGGATGCGGGGCTGCCGGGTGCGTCAGGTTCAATCATCCCCGGGGCCGATAGCAACCTCTCGGGAGCTGGCTCTGTCGTGGCCTTGGTCACGGTATTCTGGCGCCCACCTGCACTAGCAGGCTCTGGGAGGATGGCATAGCCAACGGCCATGGCGGCTCCGCACACGCTTTCCCCGGAACAGTTGATCGCGGCCAAGGCGAGGGCGCGGGAGCTGGCACTGGCGCGGCGCGCGGGGCAGGACCCGGCGCTGGGGGCACAGCTGGCGCGGCACGTGCTGCGCGAGATGCCGCCGCCTCCGGGTGCCGCGGTCTCCGGATACTGGCCGCTGCCTGGGGAGATCGACATCCGGCCGCTGCTCGAGGCACTGTTCGCACTCGGCCATCCGGTCTTGCTTCCGGAGACACCAAGGCGCGGTAACCCGCTGATTTTCAGGCATTGGTATCCGGGGGTCGCGATGGTGCGCGAGCGCTTCGGGACGTTGCGGCCAGACGCGCCGGTGGGGGTGCCCGCGGTGCTCTACGTGCCGCTGCTGGCGTTCGACCGGGCGGGGCGGCGGCTTGGGTATGGCGGCGGGTACTATGACCGGACGCTGGCGGGCCTGGCGGGGGCTGTTGCGATCGGGTGTGCGTTCGCGGCGCAGGAACTGGACGAAGTGCCGGCCGGCGACTACGACGCGCGCCTGGCCGCGGTCGCCACCGAGCGCGGCGTCATCATGATTCCTGGGGCCTGAATGCGCATCCTTTTTCTGGGCGACACGGTCGGGCGTACCGGCCGCGATGCCGCCGTCGCCGCGCTGCCGAAACTGCGCGAGCGGTTGCGGATCGATCTCGCCGTCATCAACGCGGAGAACGCCTCGCACGGGTTCGGGCTGGCGCCGGACATGGCGGAGGCGCTGTTCGGCGCCGGGGCGGACGTGATCACGCTGGGCAACCATGCCTGGGACCGCAAGGAGATCGTTCCGTATATCGCCAATCATCCGCGGCTGATCCGGCCGATGAACTTCCCGCCGGGCACGCCGGGGGCCGGGTGCGCGATGGTCGAACTCGCGGACGGGCGCAAGGCGCTGGTCGCGAGCGCGATGGGGCGGCTTTACATGGACCCGCTCGACTGTCCGTTCCGGGCGATGGCGGGGGAGATGGCGAAGCACAGGCTCGGCGCCTCGGTGCAGGCGATCCTGGTCGATTTCCATGCCGAGGCGACGAGCGAGAAATGGGCGTTTGCGCATCTGTTCGACGGGCAGGTGAGTGTGGTGGTGGGCACGCACACGCATTGCCCGTCCGCGGACCACACGATCCTCGCGGGCGGGACGGCGTTCCAGTCCGATGCCGGGATGTGCGGCGATTATGATTCGGTGATCGGCATGGACAAGACGATCGCGACGGCGCGGTTCCTCAAGAAGCTGCCGGGAGAGAAGCTGCATCCGGCAGATGGCGAGGCGACGGTGTGCGGGCTCTATGTCGAGACCGACGACGCGACGGGCCTCGCGACGCGCGTCGAGCCGGTGCGCATGGGCGGGCGGTTGTCCCAGGCGCTGCCGGACGTCTAGGCGCGCGGGCGCTTTTTCTGGAGATTTCGATGGCTGGGCATTCGCAGTTCAAGAACATCATGCACCGGAAGGGTGCGCAGGATGCGCGCCGGGCGCGGCAGTTCGCGCGGCTGATCCGCGAGATCACGGTGGCGGCGCGGCAGGGCTTGCCGGAGGTCGCGTCCAATCCGCGGCTGCGGGCCGCGGTGGCGGCGGCGCGCCAGGCGAACATGCCGCGCGACACGGTGGAGCGGGCGATCAAGAAGGCGTCCGGCGCCGCCGGCGGCGAGGATTACGTGGAGGTGCGCTACGAGGGTTATGGGCCGGGAGGGGTTGCCGTGATCGTCGAGGCGCTGACGGATAACCGCAACCGCACCGCCTCCGACGTGCGCTCGGCGTTCGCCAAGCACGGGGGTGCGCTGGGGGAGACGAACTCGGTTTCTTTTTTGTTCTCGCGGCGCGGCATGCTGCGCTATCCGGCATCGGTCGCGGGCGAGGAGGCGATGCTGGAGGCGGCGATCGAGGCAGGGGCGGACGATGTGGCGAGCGGGCCGGACGGGCACGAGATCAGCACGTCCGTGGAGGATTTCTTCGCCGTGCGCGACGCGCTGGAAGCGAAGTTCGGCGCGCCGGAGGAGGCGCGGCTCGACTGGAAGCCCATGACCACGGTCGCGCTCGACGAGGAGCAGGGGGCGAGGATGGTCAAGCTGCTCGACGCGCTCGACGAGAGCGACGACGTGCAGAACGTGACGGCGAATTTCGAGGTTTCGGATGCGCTGATGGCACAGCTCTCCGCCTGATGGTTTGCCGGGCCACATGACGCGCATTCTGGGCCTCGATCCCGGACTGCGGGTGACCGGCTGGGGCCTGGTGGAAGCCACGGGGAACCGGCTGCGGCATGTGGCGGACGGGGTGGTCGAGACGGATGCCGCCGATAGCGTGCCGGTGCGGTTGCGTGCGCTGCACGAGGCGCTGGCGGTGCTGATCCGCGACCTCGCGCCCGATGAGTCGGCGGTGGAGGAGACGTTCGTGAACCGCAATCCGGCGTCGACGCTCAAGCTCGGGTATGCGCGGGGCGTGGTGCTGCTGGCGCCGTCGCTCGCCGGGATACCGGTTGCGGAATACGCGGCGCTGTCGGTGAAGCAGGCGGTGGTGGGGACCGGCGGTGCCTCCAAGGAGCAGGTGCAGGCGATGGTGCGGCGGCTGCTGCCGGGGGCGGTGATGAAGCGGGCGGATGCCGCGGATGCGCTGGCGGTGGCGATCTGCCATGCACATCATCGCGGCTCGGCGATGCGGTGGAGAGCGGCATGAGGGTCTGCTGGTGATCGGGCGGCTCACGGGGCGGATCGAGGGCCTCGAGGCGGATCGCTGCCTCGTCGATGTCGGCGGCGTGGGCTACGTGGTGATGGCCTCGACGCGCACGCTGGGCGCGCTGGAGCCGGGCGCGGAACAGCGGCTGTGGGTCGAGACCGTGGTGCGCGAGGACGCGATCACGCTCTACGGGTTCTTGCAGGCGGCGGAGCGGGAGTGGTTTCGCATCCTCACCGGCGTGCAGGGTGTGGGGCCGAAGGTGGCGCTCGGGATTCTCTCGGCGCTGGCGCCGGCGGAGCTCGTTTCGGCGATCCAGTCGGGCGACCGGGCGATGCTGTCGCGGGCGCCGGGGGTGGGGCCGAAGCTCGCGATCAGGCTCGCGACGGAGTTGCGCGACAAGGCGGGGGCGCTGCCGCTGCCGGATTCCGTTTCGGTGGCGGCGAGCGTGCCCGCGGGGCCGGACGCGGAGGTGATCTCGGCACTCGGGCATCTCGGCTACCGGCGCGGCGAGGCGGAGGCGGCGCTGGCCAAGGTGCGCATGCGGCTCGGTTCGGACGTGGCGTTCGCCGATCTCGTGCGTGAGAGCCTGCGGGAGATGGCCCGGTGAGCGCCCCGGTGAGCACCCCTCGGGGCGGCGCGAGGACGCGGGGCGCGGCGGCGCGCGAGGAGGAGCCGGCGCGGCGCGTCGATGGCGCGCGGCAGCCGGAAGATGCCGCCGAGGCCGCCCTGCGGCCGCAGCGGCTGACCGAGTTCGTGGGGCAGAAGGCGGCGCGCGAGAACCTCGCCGTGTTCATCGAGGCGGCGAGCGGGCGGCGCGAGGCGCTGGACCATGTGCTGCTGCACGGGCCGCCGGGCCTGGGCAAGACGACGCTGGCGCAGATCGTGGCGCGGGAGTTGGGGGTGGGGTTCCGCGCGACATCCGGGCCGGTGATCCAGCGCGCCGGGGATCTCGCGGCGATCCTGACCAACCTCGAGGCGCGCGACGTGCTGTTCATCGACGAGATCCACCGGCTGCAGCCGGCGATCGAGGAAGTGCTGTATCCGGCGATGGAGGATTTCCAGCTCGACCTCATCATCGGCGAGGGGCCGGCGGCGCGCAGCGTGCGCATCGACATCCCGCCCTTCACGTTGGTGGCGGCGACGACGCGGGCGGGCCTGCTTGCGACTCCGTTGCGCGACCGGTTCGGGATTCCGCTGCGGCTGATCTTCTATACGCCCGAGGAGCTTCGGCTCATCGTGGCGCGCGGGGCGGAGAAGCTGGGGATCGCGCTGCTGCCGGAGGCCGCCGAGGAGATCGCGCGCCGCGCGCGCGGCACGCCCCGCGTGGCCGGGCGGCTGCTGCGGCGGGTGCGGGACTTCGCCACGGTGGCGCGGAAGACGCCGGTCGACCGGGCGACGGCGGACGCGGCGCTGACGCGGCTCGAGGTCGACGCGCTGGGACTCGATGCGATGGACCGGCGCTACCTCGGGCGGATCGCCGAGCATCATCATGGCGGGCCGGTGGGGGTGGAGACGCTCGCGGCGGCGCTGGCCGAGGCGCGCGATACGCTGGAGGACGTGGTCGAGCCGTTCCTGATCCAGGAGGGGCTGGTGCTGCGCACCACGCGCGGGCGGGTGCTGGGCGAGCGCGGGTGGCGGCATCTCGGCATGCTGCCGCCGACCGGCCCGCAGGCGATGCTCGATCTCGCGCCCGAGTAGGCACGCAAGCGTCGCTGCCCGGAAATAGCCACGAAACGGACAAGGTTTTCGCCGTCCTGGGAGGCAGACAAAGGGGCTGGCGGCGAATCGCGAAAACCGGCCTGGGATGGAGGGGTTTTCATGCGCCGGTGGTGGCGAAACGCGCGGCTCTCATGCAGGAGGCGGCGCTGATGATGGGGGGAGGCGTCGCTGGCGGCTCAGGCAGTGGGCACACCTACCGGCTGCGCGTGTATTACGAGGACACGGATGCCGGGGGCGTCGTCTATCACGCGAACTACCTGCGCTTCGCCGAACGGGCCCGGACGGAAGCCTTGCGCGGCGCGGGGGCACCGCATGCCGAGATGGCATCGCAAGCCGGCCTGTTCTTCATGGTGCGGCGCGTCAAAGTGGACTATGCGGCACCCGCCCGGCTCGACGATTCACTGCTCGTGGTCACGGAGCCGCGGCGGATCGGCGGGGCGACGGTGGATCTCGTGCAGCGTGTGATGCGCCAGGACGGGACGGGCGGGGAGACCTTGCTGGCCTCGCTCGAGATCGGGCTTGCCTGCGTGCGGATCGCGGATGGCAGGCCGGCGAGGATCCCGCCCCGGTGGCAGGCGGCGCTGGCGCTGCTGGCCGGCAGCGGGGCGACGGCGTGAGGTGGACGGTTACAGGACCCGGATCGACCGGGCAGGAGTACTGAGTTGGGTCAGACGACGCAGGCGGCCGGTTCGGCCGTGGGTGGTGCGGTGCATGCGGTGAACCTGGCGGCGGCGGGCGCGGACCTGTCGCTGTTCGGCCTGTTCATGAACGCCGACGTCATCGTGAAGCTCGTGATGCTGATGCTGATCGCGGCCAGCGTCTGGGTCTGGGCGATCGTGTACGAGAAGGTGACGACGCTGCGCCGGGTGCGCCGCGCCGCGGACGCGTTCGAGGAGCGGTTCTGGTCCGGCGGCAGCCTCGAGGAACTCTACGAGGAGGAGGGCGAGAAGCCGACGCACCCGATGGCCGCCGTGTTCGGCGCGGCGATGACGGAGTGGCGGCGCAGCGCGCGCGTGGCGGGGGCCGACATCTCCCACACCGCGGCGCGCGAGCGCACCGAGCGGGCGATGGCGATCACCATCCAGCGCGAGATGGACACGATGGAGCGCTGGATGATCTTCCTCGCCTCCGTCGGCTCGACGGCGCCCTTCGTCGGCCTGTTCGGCACGGTCTGGGGCATCATGCATTCGTTCTCGGCGATCGCGGCGCAGCACAACACGAATCTTTCCGTGGTGGCGCCGGGCATCGCCGAGGCGCTGTTCGCGACCGCGACCGGCCTGGTCGCCGCGATTCCCGCGGTGCTGGCCTACAACAAGCTCAGCACGGATCTTGCGCGGTTCGCGGGGCGGCTCGAGGGGTTTGCCGGCGAGTTCGGCGCCATCCTGTCGCGCCAGTCCGAGGAACGGGGCTGAACCATGGCGATGTCGCTCGGCGGCGGCGGTAACGGGCGCGGGCGGCGCTACAAGCCGCTCGCGGAGATCAACGTCACGCCGCTGGTGGACGTGATGCTGGTGCTGCTCATCATCTTCATGGTGACGGCGCCGCTGATGACGTCCTCGGTGAACGTCAACCTGCCGCAGGCGAGCGCCACGCCGACCAACACCGACAGCAAGCCGCTCAACATCAGCGTCGATGCGCAGGGCAACATCTTCCTGCAGGACCAGAAGGTGACGCTCGACACGCTGGTGGCGAAGCTGAAGGCGATCTCGCCCACGGCGCAGAACCGGCGCATCTTCGTGCGCGGCGACAAGGCCAATTCCTATGGCCACATGGTGCGGGTGCTGGCGGTGATCATCGAGGGCGGCTTCACCAAGGTGGCGCTGCTGACCAACCCCTCGGGCCAGCCGGCTTCCGGGAATGGCAAGGCGGGTGCCAGCAACGGCGCCGCGCCGGCTTCCCCGGCGGCGCCGGCCGCGACGAAGCATGGCTAGGACCCCGGTTCACACGGCCGGCGGCAATCGTTCCGTCCCCGGCTCGCGACGCGCGGTGGCGGCCGCGGCGCCGATCGGGCGGATGGTCCCGGTTCGCCGGACCCGGCTCCGGACCCGGTCATAGCGTGGATGCGCCTGTTTCATGACGCCGGGCCTGCGACGCGGCGCCATCGTTTCGGCGGTGGTGCATATCCTTCTGGCTGTGCTGCTGCTGGTGGGCATCACCATCCGCCTGCCGCGCAACACGCCGGAGGTTTCGGTGGAGCTTGCCTCGATTCCGGGGCCGCCCACGGTCGCGACCCAGGCGGAGAAGGCGGGCAAGACGCCGGCGCACCAGGTGGCGCCGAAGCCGGTGCCGAAGCCGCCCGCCAAGCAGCAGCCCAAGCCGAAGCAGCCGCACGTGGCGCCGCCGCCGCCCCCGCCGCCGCCTCCACCACCGCCGCCCACGCCCAAGCCGCCGCCGCCGAAGCCCAAGCCGCCGACGCCGCCGCCGCCGAAGCTGTCGCCGACGCCTTCGCCGGTGCCGCCGCCGCCTCCGCCGCCGCC